>NZ_CP060398.1:1284707-1605884 GCF_015840915.1 Synechococcus sp. CBW1002 | reverse complement strand
GAAGCACAAGAAGCACGCCTTCACCTCGATCATCCACGGCAAGGTGAAACACGAGGAGACCCTCGCCACCAGCTCCTTTGCGGGCACCTACCTGGTGGTGCTCGACCTGGCCGAGGCCCAGATGGTCTGCGATTACATCCTCGGCCGCGGCACCGCCGACCGCGACGCCTTCATGGCCCGCTTCGCCAAGGCCTGTTCCCCCGGCTTCGATCCCGACCGTGACCTGTTCCGGGTGGGCGTGGCCAACCAGACCACCATGCTCAAGAGCGAAACCGAGGAGATCGGCCGCCTGGTGGAGCGCACCATGCTGGAGCACTTCGGTCCGGTGGAACTGAACGAGCATTTTCTGGCCTTCAACACCATCTGTGACGCCACCCAGGAACGGCAGGACGCGATGTTCTCCCTGGTGGATGAGCCCCTCGATCTGATGGTGGTGATCGGCGGCTACAACTCCTCCAACACCACCCACCTGCAGGAGATCGCGGTCAGCCGCGGCATCCGCTCCTTCCACATCGACACCCCCGAGCGGATCGGACCGGGCAACCGGATCGAGCACATGCCCCTCGGCGCCGAGCTGGCGGTGGAAGATCCCTTCCTGCCGGACGGGCCGATCCGGGTGGGCATCACCTCAGGCGCCTCCACGCCGGACCGGGTGGTGGAAGACGTGATCGAGCGGCTGATCGGCCTGACCTGCGGACCACCCACAGGCCTGATCTCCTGAATCACCCGATGACCGTGCTGCCTCTGCAGCGGCAGCAGCCTCTGAAATCGGGGAACCACCGCAGAAGGGCCTCGATGGCAAGGATTCCTTTACATTGTTTGAAGGCTTGGCCGGTGGGGCTGCCGCTTCGTCCGTTGCCTGTCCCGCTTTGACGACGACCGCCCTGAGCGATCTCCACTCCAACCCCATGAGCGACGCCGCTGCCGCCGAGGGTTTCGAGCCGATGGCCCCAGAGGTGAGCTTGCGGGATGGCGACGATGATCGGGTGCGGCGCTATGCCTCCACCTTCGCCGACCTGATGGAAATGCGGGCTCCTGCCGAGCAGGTGGGCCAGTACCTGGATCGCCACGAAGGCTGGTTCCGGCGCTGCGCCGCCCCGATGACCGTTCAGCCCCATGGCAGCAACGGCTATGTGCTCACCCTGGGGCGTTTCGGCAATTTCGGCTTTGAGGTGGAGCCCACGATCGGCCTGGAACTGCTCCCCCAGGCTGAAGGCGTCTACCGGATCGTGACCTTGCCACCGCAGGTGATGGCCGGAACAGGGCTGGAGGGCCTCTACGACGTCGACTTCAACGCCGCCCTGCGGCTTGATGAAACCACGCCAGAGAACGAGGAAGACGGTCCACTCACCCTGGTGCGCTGGGAGCTGGATCTGAGCGTCTGGATCCGCTTGCCCAAGGTGATCACCCTGCTGCCGGACTCCCTGGTGCAGAGCAGCGGTGACCATCTGCTCCGCCAGATCGTGCGGCAGATCTCACGTCGCCTCACCTGGAAGGTGCAGGAGGATTTCCACGCCACCCACGGGCTCGCCTGTCCGCCGCGGCGCCGCGCCCAGTTCTGAGGCGGCACCACACCGGCTCAGAATCGGGCTGGGCCTGCAGGATCTGGATCCGTCTCAGCGGCTGGTCCAGATCTTGTTGACGATCTGCATGCCGCTCAACGCCTGCCAGAGGAACAGGGTCATCACGCTCATGTTCAGACCCACGTGCACCTTGCGGGCGATCAGATTGCCCTGCTGCATCAGCGGCGAGAGCGCCGAAGCCAGGGCGATCAGCGAGGTCATGGCGATGCCCACCAGCAGGTGCGGCCCCACGAACAGCTTGCCGTTGTTGACGTAGGTGACGGCCATGCCGCCGAAGGTGCCCAGCACCATCACCGCCAGCACGACGCTGCCGAGCTGGTAGTGGCGCCGGGCGAACTGCCCCTTGATCAGCTCCTTGCGATCTTCGGCCGCGGCGGTGCGGGTCTTCTTGGCCTTGATGCCGAGCAGCATGGCGTAGCCCGAGAGGGCCAGCAGCCCCCACATCATCAGGGGATGCAGGAAGTTGAGGCCGAAGGCCAGGGAGCTGGGAAGGGCGATGGGCATGGCGGGATTCGGCCGCTCAGGGGCGGCTCGGGGGATGGCAGCGAAGCTACAACTCACCGCCAACTCAGTGCAGGAAGTGGCGCCGGCCGGTGCAGACCATCGCCAGGCCGAGGTCATCGCAGGCGCTGATCGAGTCGCCATCCCGCACGCTGCCGCCCGGCTGGATCACGGCGCTGATGCCGTGGGCCGCGGCCAGCCGCACCGTGTCGTCGAAGGGGAAGAAGCCATCACTGGCGAGCACCGCACCCTGGGCCCGTTCGCCGGCCGCCTCCAGGGCCAGCCGCGCCGATCCCACCCGGTTCATCTGACCGGCACCGATGCCGAGGCTCTGGCCGCCACGGGCGACGCTGATGGCATTGGAGCGCACATGGCGCACCACCCGCCAGGCGAAGCGCAGGTCGACAAGCTCCGCCTCCGTGGGCTGGCGGCGGCTCACCACCTGCCAGGCGTCCTCCTCCACGGGCTGATCATCGAACGCCTGGACCAGCACGCCACCGAGCACGCTGCGCAACTGCTGGTGCGGCGCAGCGGCGATGGCGGCTGGGCTGAGCTCCAGCAGGCGCAGGTTGGCCTTGGCCGCCAGGGCGGCGCGGGCGTCGGCGTCGTAGGCCGGTGCCACCACGCACTCCAGGAACAGGCCGGTGAGATGGGCCGCGGCCGCGCCATCCACCGGGCCGTTCAGCGCCACGATGCCGCCGAAGGCCGACACCCGATCCGCATCCAGGGCACGCAGCAGGGCCTCGGCGCTGCTGCTGCCGGTGGCGACGCCGCAGGGATTGGTGTGCTTCACCACCACCGCCGCCGGCTGCTGGCGCTGCTCGCCGTAGCCGAACTCCCGCACGGTGGCCAGAGCGGCCTCCAGGTCGATGAGGTTGTTGTAACTGAGTTCCTTGCCCTGCAGCTGGCTTGCTGCGCCCCAGCCGGCGGCAGGCGCGCTGTACCAGGTGGCACGTTGGTGAGGATTCTCGCCGTAACGGAGGCTCTGGCGCGCTGGCAGGTCCAGTCGCAGGGGCGCGGCCACCGCAGACTCGCCCGTGCCGGAGGTCGCTGCCGCAGGCTCCTCAGCCGCCAGACGCTCCGCCAGCCAGGTGCTGATGGCGGCGTCGTAGGCAGCGGTGTGGCGGTAGGCCGCCAGGGCCAGCTGCCGGCGCAGGCTCCGGTCCACCCGGCCGGCCGCCAGGGCTTCCAGGAAGCTGGGGTACTGGTCCGGATCGGTCAGCACCGCCACGTCGTCGTGGTTCTTGGCAGCGGCGCGCACCATCGCCGGCCCGCCGATGTCGATGTTCTCGATCGCCGTCTCAAAGGCCACCGCCGGATCGGCCACGGTTTCGCGGAAGGGATAGAGGTTCACCACCACCACATCGATGGCCTCGATCTCCTGGGCGGCCAGGTCGGCAAGATGCGAGGCCTCGGAGCGGCGGGCCAGGATGCCGCCATGGATGCGGGGGTGCAGCGTCTTGACCCGCCCGCCGAGGATCTCGGGAGCGCCGGTGTGCTCAGCCACCTTGGTGACGCTCAGGCCAGCGGCGGCCAGGGCCGCGGCGGTGCCGCCACTGGAGATCAGCCGGTAGCCGGCCTGCAGCAGGCCCTGAGCCAGGGGCACCAGATCCCGCTTGTCGGACACACTCAGGAGGGCCGTGGGCGCCATGGCGGCAGATGAGGGGGCGTAAGGCCCAACCTACGCAGCAGACCCTGGGCTGCTCCACCGGTGCCACGGCCCCGCTATCGCTTGGTCCAGTCCTGCGGCCCCTGCATGGTGCAGACAGCCATGCAGGGCCTCTCCGCATGATTGGAACGCTCCTGCCGTCGACGCCATGACCAGCCCCTTCTCCCCGGACCCTGAGCAGATCCGCCTCGGCCCGGACCAGGCGGCCACGCGGCTGGTACTGCTGCATGGCTGGGGGGCCGATGCCGACGACCTGCTCGATCTGGGCGCGTTGCTGGTGGGCCCGGAGGTGAGCGTGGTGGCACTGCGGGCGCCCGATCCCCATCCCGCCGGCCAGGGGCGGCAGTGGTACGACCTGCAGCAGCCGGAATGGCCGCAGTTGCCCCAGGCCCGCCGGGATCTGCGCCAGCGGCTCGAGCAACTGGCGACCAGTGTTCCCCTGGCGAACACGGCGCTGCTGGGCTTCTCCCAGGGAGCCGCCATGGCGATCGATGTGGGCACCAGCGCTGACAGCGAGGGGCTGCCACTGGCGGCGCTGGTGAGCTGCAGCGGCTACCCCCATCCCGGCTGGCAGCCAGGCCCTCTGCACATGGCTGTGCTGCTCACCCATGGCGAACAGGACCCGGTGGTGCCCTTCGCGGCCAGCCTCGAGCTGGAGCGCCAGCTCACCGGCGTTGCACAGGCACAACATCCGGTGCAACGCCTGGCTTTCGCCGGCGGCCACACGATCGATGAAGACCTGCTGCCGCGGATCCGAGCCTTTCTGGCCCAGCACCTGCAAGCCTCGACAGCTGGCTGATGAGGCATGCCTGATCTTGGGTGACCTTCAGCCGCCCCTGAGATTCAGAACGCGATGCAGGACTTGATGCGCGCCAGGGATCGTGATGCAGGAGCCAGCGAGTCCAGCGACCCGTGAGGTGCCGTGGCCGCTGGCTCCGCTCCGCTGCCGCCCTCAAACGAAGGCGTACTCGTATTCCTCCATTTCCTCCCAGTCGTCCGAGGCCATGGCTTCCAGACCTTCGAACAGCACCTCCTCGCCGATCTGATCGACAATCAGACGCAGGGAGGGGAAGAGGAAGTGGTTCTCTTCGGCGTACTGAGCGCTGAACAGGCCCTTCTCACCCCAGAAGAAGCGGTCCGTGGTGTGCTCGTTGCGACGCACGTTGAGGATGGCCGGAGCTTCCAGTCCCACTTCGGCGATGTAGCGACGCGCCGCGGTGACCGGCTTGTGGGAGCCGGTTTCGAGGTTGTGGGTGGAGACATGGGCCAGAACACGCTGGCCGGCGAGGCGGCGACGGCTGATCCGCTTGCGCTTTTTCGACATGACACGGCTCCCGCGGGCGGGAGGCTGAGAGAGGAGGGAAGGAGGGACGACAGATTCAGCCGGCAAGCCGAGCTGAACCGTGTCATCCGCGGCTCCAGCAAAGAAGCCACGGAAGACGCCCAAACGTCTGTCGTCCGGAACGGATCACCGCAGACGTTTTCGGAAAACGCCCGCGGTGGCCGCGTCATCAACAACGTCTGAACCCGCGGCGGCGGAGCTCAGACCAGGAGAGGGAGGCGAACCTGGCTCTGCTGTAGCCTCATTTGCGGAGAAGCGCAACATGTTGGCCGTGACGACTGCGACTTACCGTCCGCTCGCGGACTGGGAAGTATTGGTCGATACCAGGATCTTAAGACTTTTTCTGGGATTTTCAACGCCCTCCCCGGACTTCTTCCGCGAATCCCCTCGCCGTCTCTGCTGATGCAGGTCTCCGAGCGGTTTCTGGCCCTGCTGACCAGCCAGCTGGCCCAGTTCGCCGACCGCGAAGACCTGAAGTCTGTGGTGGTGTATCTGGCCCTGCCTGGGCCAGACGGACGCCTCAGCCTGATGCCGGTGGGCCAATGGCCCCGTGATGGCAGGGCCCTGCCGGCGGTGGCCTCGGATCGCACCCTGCAGATGCCCGCCGAAGGCCGCCGCTGGTTGCCCCTGCGCCACGACCGGGCCCTGCTGGGGGCCCTGCAGGTGGAGAGTCGCAGCCTCAGCTGGCCGATGCCGCTGGTGGAGCGGCTCGAGGCGGTGGCCCACTGCCTCACCGAGGCCCTGCGGATCGATCTGGAACGGCAACATCTCCTGCAGCGCCAGCAGCGCCAGGACGAACAGCTGCGACTGCTGATCCATCAGCTGCGCAATCCCCTCGCCGCCCTGCGCACCTTCGCCCAGCTGCTGCGGCGCCGGCTTGAGCAGGACAGCAGCAGCCGTCCCCTGGTGGACGGACTGCTGGCGGAGGAACGCCAGCTGAACCGCTATGTGGAAGCCATCAGTGCCCTGGCGCCGCCGGAGGCCCTGACGGGCAGCAGCGGCACCACGCCCCTGCTGCTGCCGCCGGTGCTCGCCGGACCGGAAGGCCAGCCCCTGGAGGAGGTCCTGGAGCCGCTTCTGCAGCGGGCCGCCGCCACTGCGGCACTGCAGAAGCGGCCCTGGCAGGGCCCGTCGTCGCTGCCGAGCTGGCGTGGCGACAGCGGTGCGGTGGCCGAAATCCTCGCCAACCTTCTGGAGAACGCCTTCCGCTACAGCCCCGCCGGAGCGGCCGTGGGCCTGCTGGTCGGCCGCAGCGACGGGCGGCTCAGCCTCACCGTGTGGGACGCCGGGCCCGCGATTCCAGAGCCGGAGCGGCAGGCGATCTTCGGGCGCGGCGTGCGGGGCACGGCCGGTCAGCAACTCGCCGGCACCGGGCTCGGCCTGGCCCTGGGCCGGGACCTGGCCCGCCAGATCGGCGGCGACCTGGAGCTGCTGATCCCGCCATCCCGTATCGATCCAGCCCTGCCGCCGCAGGGCAACGGCTTCCGGCTCAGCCTGCCTGCAGCGGCAGAAGCGCCACCAGCGCAGCCGTGAGCAGCAGGCTGAGGGCCTCCACCCACTCCACGCAGGCTCCGTAGCTGTCGCCGCTGTGGCTGCCGAGCCGCCGGCCCAGCCACAGGGGCACCAGCACCGCCGGCAGCACCCCCACCGCTCCGGCCAGCAGGGGCAGCCAGAGGTGCGGGGCCGCGCCGGGGCTGAATCCCGCCGCCCCAGTGGCCGGCACCAGCAGCACAACCCCGGCCAGCACCAGCAGCGATGGACGCAGTTCCAGCGCCAGGCCGCGCCAGTGATGGCGGTGGAACGCACCCGTGCCGCGGGCGCTGCGGTAGGGGAAGCGGTCCATGGCGATCAGGGGGGACAGCCGCCCCCAGAAGGCGGCCCACACCAGGGCAGCCGGCGCGGCTGCCGCGGCGGCGGCGGCCAGCCAGACCAGGGCGGCGAGCCGCACCAGCAGCAGCTGGGCGAAGGCCTGCACACCACTGGCCCCCACCCGGCTGTCGGCCATGGCCTCGTGGCAGCGATCGCCGGCGGCCAGCCCATCGGCGGTATCCATGGCGCCATCGCTGTGCAGGCCGCCGCTGAGCGCCAGGCCCAGCACGATCACCAGGGCCGCCTGGGTGAGGGCCGGCGCCCGCCCCACCAGCAGCAGCCAGGCCAGGGCCTGCAGTCCGCCCAGCACCAGGCCGATCCAGGGCGCGAAGCGGGCGATCCGGCCGAAGCGGGGCCGCGGCCACGGCCAGGCCGGCAGCACCGAATAGAAGATCCAGGCGCCGGCCAGATCCGCCAGCCAGCCGTCTCGTCCGTCGGGGTTCGGGGCGAGGGGGTGGGCCGGTGATGGGCCCGGAGGGGGCAGAGGGCCACCGGATGGTGAAGAACGCGGCACGTAGCGTCGGCGAAGCACCACCACGGCGCCATCGAGCCCCCATTCTCCTTCGCGATCACCGCCCGCTGCCCGTGCACCCGGGCCCGCTGCGGCCGCTTCCACACCCCCCACGGCGTCGTGGAGACTCCCCGGTTCATGCCGGTGGGCACCGCCGCCAGCATCAAGGGAGTCACCACACCCCAGCTGGCCGAAACCGGCAGCCAGATGGTGCTGGCCAACACGTATCACCTGCACCTGCAACCGGGCGAGCAGGTGGTGGCCGACGCCGGTGGGCTGCACCGCTTCATGGCCTGGGACGGGCCGCTGCTCACCGATTCCGGTGGCTTTCAGGTGTTCAGCCTCGGGGCGATCAACAAGATCGATGACAGCGGCGTGGTGTTCCGCTCCCCCCGCGACGGCGCCCGCATCCAGCTCACCCCCGAGCGGGCGATCGAGATCCAGATGGCCCTGGGCGCCGACGTGGCCATGGCCTTCGACCAGTGCCCTCCCTATCCGGCCAGTGAAACCGAGGTGGCCGCGGCCTGCCGCCGCACCCACCACTGGCTGGAGCGCTGCCTGAGCACCCACAACCGAGCCGATCAGGCCCTGTTCGGCATCGCCCAGGGGGGCTGCTACTCGCACCTGCGCCAGGACTCCACCCGGGTGGTGGCGGCGATGGACCTGCCCGGCATCGCCGTGGGCGGGGTGAGCGTGGGCGAGCCGGCCGAGGAGATGCACCGGATCGTGCGGCTGGTGGCGCCGCTGCTGCCGGAAGCCAAGCCCCACTACCTGATGGGCGTGGGCAGCCTGCGGGAAATGGCGATCGCGGTGGCCCACGGCTTCGATCTGTTCGACTGCGTGCTGCCCACCCGGCTGGGGCGGCACGGCACCGCCCTGGTGGGGGGCGAGCGCTGGAATCTGCGCAATGCCCGCTTCCGCCACGACCACACCCCCCTCGATCCGAGCTGCAGCTGCCTGGCCTGCCGCCAGCACAGCCGCGCCTATCTGCACCACCTGATCCGCAGCGGCGAGATGCTGGGCCGCACGCTGCTCAGCCTGCACAACATCACCACCTTGATCCGCTTCACCTCCGCCATGGCACAGGCGATCCAGGACGGTTGTTTTTCAGAGGATTTCGCTCCGTGGGAGCCGAATTCTCCGGCCGCACACACGTGGTAGGTTCCGACCACCACACTGTTTCAGGGATGGCTCTCTCCTCGCTGCTGGCCGGCTCCGCCCTCCACACCATGGCCCAGCTGCCCGAGGCCTACCAGGCGTTCGGTCCCCTGGTGGACATCCTGCCGATCATCCCCCTGTTCTTCCTGCTGCTCGCCTTTGTGTGGCAAGCCTCGGTGGGTTTCCGCTGAATCCTGTGGATTTCGGCTGATCGGCTGGGTTTGGGCTGACCCGCTGGGTTTCCGCTGATCCGGAGGCTCGCCGCCCCTCTGGCACCTGTCCTTTCGCCCCGGCGGTCGTGATCCCAACATCTCCCGGGACCTCCGGTGGCGTTCAGCACTGAGGCGGTCGCTTCACTCCATGGCGCAGCACGGCCCAGGCGAAGGCCGGCAGTGCCAGCATCCGCCTCCAGCGGCTTGGTTCCTGAATCAGCCGGTAGAGCCATTCGATGTGAAGCGCTCCCATCCAGCGAGGTGCGCGTGTCTTGACCCCGGCCCAGACATCAAAACTGCCGCCGACGCCCATCCACAGCCCACCGTTGCGGCATGGAAAGTGCTGGATCCAGGTTTCCTGGCGCGGTACCCCCAGGGCCACCAGCACCAGATCCGGCCTGGCATCAAGCAGCTGCTGCTGCAGGCCCGGCCATGCTTCGGCGCTCTGAAACCCATGGGCCGAAAAGGCCAGCTGCAGAGTCGGGAGTTCGCGGCTGAGCCGCTCACCCAGCCGCTCCATCACCTCCGGGCTGGCGCCCACCAGGGCCACCCGCCAGCCGTGGCTGGAGGCGTGAACGAGCAGGCGGTGGGCCAGCTCGATACCCGGGGCGCGGCGCACCCGCAAGCCCTGGCGCCCCAGCGCCCAGACCACGCCGGCGCCATCGGGGATCACCAGCGCCGCCGACTCGATCGCCGCCCCCAGCTGCGGATCCGCCAGGGCGGCCATCGTCATCTCGGCGTTGAGGGTGACGATCTGGCCGCCGCCCCGCGGCAGCAGCGCCAGGGCCGCCTCAAACACATCCGGGCAGACATCCACGGGCACATCCAGCACCCGGGTACGGCGGGGATCGGTCGCCTTCGCTGCCATGGGTCGGGTTCGCTGCGCGAGAGAATCTATGGCTCACGCCTGAACACCCCTTGCGGGGATTCAGAGGCGGCACCCGCTGAAGACCCAGCATGACGATCTCCAGTGCCTCCTCCGACCGACTCCTGATCCCGCCCCCCCTATCGCCGGACGCCAACGGCCAGGAGTCCAGCCTCGAGGCCCTGGCCTTCCTCGAGGAACTGGACCAGCAGATCGAACAGGTGGTGCTGCGGCGGCAGCATCCGATCACCGGACTGCTGCCGGCCAGCACCGCCAACACCGTGCACGGCAACTACGGCGATGCCTGGGTGCGGGATTGCGTCTACTCGATCCAGTGCGTCTGGGGACTGGCCCTGGCCCGCCAGCGCCTGCACGGCAGCACCCGCCGCGGCCACGAACTCCAGCAGCGGGTGCTGCAGCTGATGCGCGGCCTCCTGAACGCGATGCTGCGACAGGCGGACAAGGTGGAGCGCTTCAAGACCAGCCTCGACCGGCTCGACGCCATCCACGCCAAGTTCGACACCGGCAGCGGCGAGCCTGTGGTGCCGGACGAGGGCTGGGGCCATCTGCAGCTCGACGCCACCGCCCTGTTCCTGCTGCAGCTGGCCCAGCTGACCCGCTCCGGCCTGGTGATCGTTCAGACCAGCCACGAGCGCGACTTCATCCAGAACCTGGTGTATTACGTGGCGCGGGCCTACCGCGTGGCCGACTACGGCATCTGGGAGCGGGGTGACAAGGGCAATCACGGCCAGCCGGAACGGAACGCCAGCTCGATCGGCCTGGTCAAGGCGGCCCTCGAAGCGCTGGAGGATCTCGATCTGTACGGACCCCACGGCGACGGCAGCTGCTGCCTCACCATTCCCCAGGATGCGATCGTGCGCCTGCGCCAGGCGCTGCTCAACCTGCTGCCGCGCGAATCCGCCAGCAAGGAGGCCGACAGCGCCTGCCTGGCGGTGATCGGCTATCCCGCCTGGGCGGTGGAGGATCCCGACCTGGTGGAACGGACCCGCCACCGGATCCGCCGCGACCTGGGTGGCGCCTACGGCTACAAGCGCTTCCGCCGCGACGGCCATCAGACGGTGGTGGAAGACGTGACCCGCCTGCACTACGAACGGGAGGAGCTGGCCCAGTTCGAGCACATCGAATCCGAGTGGCCCCTGTTCCTCGCCTACGAGCTGGTCACGGCCTGCTGCGAAGGCCGCTGGGAGGAGGCCCGCAGCTGGCGTGAGCGCCTGCGGGCCGTGAGCGTGGAGGTGGACGGGGTGCTGCTGCTGCCGGAGCTGTACCTGGTGCCGGAGGAGGCGATCGAGGCCGAACGGGCCATTCCCGGCAGCCAGGAGCGCGAACCGAACGAGAACGTGCCCCTGCTCTGGACCCAGAGCCTCACCTGGCTGGGGGACCTGCTGCTGCACGGGCTGATCACCCCCGCCGACCTCGACCCCAGCGGCCGCCGCCAACCCCAGGCGCTTGGCGCCGAGCGGGTGCTGGTCAGCCTGGTGCCGGCCGACGCCACGATCGCCACCGCGCTCGAGCAGGCCGGCCTGCCGATCACCCGCAGCAACGAGAGCGTGCAGGTGGGCGGCTCGCGGGAGCTGGGCCGCCAGCTGGCGGCGGTGGGTGCCAACCCCCAGCTGGGGCTGAGCGGCCATCCGCCGGTGCGGATCGAGACCATGGCCACGGCCCGGCTCTACCGCCAGGCCGGCGCCCTGCACGCCTACCTGCCGGCCGTGCTGGAGGAGGGCACCTTCTACCTGGCCGATGATCCCGAGCAGCTGGCCGATGCGGTGTGCAGCGAGCTGCGGCTGCTGCAGCGCAACTGGCGCAGCCAGACGTTGCCGCTGCTGCTGGTGCCCGTCGCTGCCGGCCCCTTCCATCGCGACCCGGAGGCCTTCCTGCGGCTGGGACGCGCCCTCCAGTCCGGTGAGATCGAGGGGGTTCCGGTGCAGCTGGCTCCCCTGGAGACCGTGCTGGACCAGCTCAACCTGGTGGAGCTCCCCGCCGATCTCCCCGCCCCCCTGGCACCGGCGCCCCCGAGCCAGCTGCCGCTGCGGGCCAGCACCAGCCAGAAGCCGCTCACCGCCCAGCAGGAGCAGGAGCTGGAACTGCAGCAGACGCCGATCTCCAGCCTGGCGGAGCGTCTCTGGGCCAGCACCTCCCTGGAGGAGCAGAGTGAGGTGCTGGAGCAGCTGGTACGGCGGCTCGGCAATCACGCGGTGCTGCAGGGGCCTGGCCGCGGCGCCCCCCTGCGGCTGCCCCTGCTGGTGGATGAGGTGTACCGACGGGCCCTGGCCGAGGGCAACTGGAATGTGGTGCGCCGATGCGCCGGCGTGATGGGGCTGGTGCACCCTCAGCTCGAAGATGCCCTCACCGACCTGCTGGTGCGGCAGAAGCAACTGGTGGTGGGGCGCAACTACACCCACGACTCCCTGATCACCGAACCAGCCAGCAGCCTGGTGATCGGCGAGCGGATCCGCCGCTACAGCGGCGACGACGGCCGCGAATGGATGCTGCAGCAGGAACTGCTGCTCGCCCTCGACGGGCTGGCACGGCTGGAGCCGACCCTGCTGAGCGGCAGCCTCACCCTGCAGCTGGGCCAGCTGCTGCTGCTGCTCACCGGCGAGCTGGCCACGGAACACGAGCTCAGCCAGAGCGATGCCTTCGAGGCGCTCTGCAGCCTGCCGCCCCACGGCCTGCGTCGCCGCCTGCGGGACCTGCTGGCCGATGTGGAGCACGCCCGCGCCTCCCTGCAACGCAAGGAACACCTGCATGTTCGGGGCCGGGTGCGCTGGGAAGTGCCCGATCCGCTCGAGGAGCTGCCCAAGGGCGGAAGCTGGTTGCAGCACCGCCAGCGGATGGGCACCCTGCAGCGGGTGCCGCGCGATTTCTATGCCGGCATCTGGGATCTGCTGCACCACTGCGACGGCCTGGTGATCGGCGACAAGCTGGAGCGCCGCAACCGGCTGGAAAGCGCCCCGCTGCTGAGTGAAAAGACCCCCGGCGAACGCAACTTCGCCACCCTGGTCGAACACCTGCTCAGCAAGATCGAGGCCTCCGAGTACCGGCGCCTCTGCATCGAGACCCTGATCACCCTGATGGCCTTTGTGGGGGCCAACCCCCAGGTTCACTTCGACGACGACCTCGCCCTCGACGTGGTGATCGGCCACGCGGTGCGCGTCGGCTGGCAGCAGAACCATCCCGATGTGCCGGCCACGGACTACGGCCTGCACAAGGCTGATGCCTGGGATCGCTTCTACAACGCCTCGCCGGCCGCCTGCCGGCGCTGGCAACTGCAGGCCCTGCGGGAGCTCACCGAAGCGGAGCAGCCGGCTGAAGCCAGACAGCCGGCCTGAGGATCAGATCGGTGCATCCAGCGCCATGCAGAGGTTGGGCTGCTCAACGCACTGCTCGATCAGGTCGGCGAGCTGCAGGGCACGGGAAGCCTGAAGGCCATCGACTGCTGGGATTTCCACGCCTCGCACGCATTGGAGAAAGTGCTCGAGTTCGGCGTAGAGCGGTTCAATCGAGGTGGTGCTCACCTCCTCGATGAAGCCATCGTTCCGATACACCAGCTCGCCGTGGTCGGCGCTCACCGAGCCGTGGGACCGGCGATAGATGCGCAGGTTGTGGTTGAGGAAGTCGGTCTCCATCAGGCTGCAGCGGCAGTGAGCGCTGAGGCTGCGGATCTTGCGATGGGCCATCTTGCTGGCGGTGAGGCTGGCCACCACGCCATTGGCGAAGCCGAGGGTGGCGTTGACGTAGTCGATCGGGCCATCGGCGCTGCGCCCCCCGGCAGCCGCCAGACGCACCACGGGAGCCCCGGCCAGTTCCAGCACCAGGTCGATGTCGTGGATCATCAGATCCAGCACCACCGACACATCATTGGCCCGATCGGCGTTGGGACTGTGGCGGCGGGCCTCCAGCACCACCACCTCCTCGTCGGCCACCACCTTGAGCAATTCGCGGAAGGCGGGGTTGAAGCGCTCGATGTGCCCCACCTGCAGCAGGCGGGTCGTGGCGGAGGCTGCCTGGATCAGATCAGCCGCCTCCTCCTGGCTGGCCGCGATCGGCTTCTCGATCAGCACGTGCAGCCCCGCCTCCAGGCAGGTGAGACCGACCCGGTGGTGCAGCAGGGTGGGAACGGCGATGCACACCGCCTCCACGTGCTCGAGCATGTCGGCGTAGTCCGCGAACCAGCGGCAACCGAACTGCTCCACGGCGAGCTGCCCACGGGCCTCATCGAGATCGGCCACCCCCACCAGCTCGGCGTCGCGCAGCAGGCTGAGCACGCGGGCGTGATGCCAGCCCATGTTGCCGATGCCGATCACACCAACCTTGACGGGCTTCATGTCGGCAGGCCTCACCACAGCGGGATCATCGCAGCGCGACCGGGCCCCCGGGCCCCGGGAGAGCAGACGGTGCGCGATCTGCAGGGATTCACGAGGATCTGACAGGCATCGAGTCCTCAGCCGGGGCGCTGGTTGATCCGCACCCGATCGATGCGCGGGCCATCCATGGTGACCACGGTGAACTGGTAGCCCTTCCAACCCAGACCTTCCCCGGGGGATGGAATGTGCTGGAGCCGCTCCAGCAGGAAGCCCGCCAGGGTGTGATGCCCCTCCGCCTCGGGCAGTCGCAGCCCCAGCTGGCGATTGAGCTCGAAGATCTCCAGGTCTCCCGCCACCGACCAGGAGTCGTCCTGGAGCTGCATCAGGTCGTTGGCATCGGCCTGGGATCCGTCCTCCTCTCCCACGATCTCGCCGGTGAGATCGGCGACGGTGACCAGCCCCTCGGTGCCGCCGTGCTCATCCACCACCACCAGCAGCGGATGGCCGCTGCGGATCAGCGGCAGCAAGTCAGCCAGGGAGGCACTTTCCTGGACCAGCTGCACGGGCACCACGAAGGGATCCAGCCGCGAATCGGGCTGCAGCAGCCCTCGGGCGATCGGTTCAGCGAGGCGCCGCAGATCGAGCATTCCATGGACGTCGTCGAGCGACTGGCCGATCACCGGGAAGCGGGCGTGGTGGGTGGCATGCACCGCGTCCATCATCTCGGCGAAGGTGACGCCCACCGGCAGGGTCTCCATGCCGGAGCGGGGCACCATCACCTCCCGCACCAGCGTGTCCCGCAGGGAGAACACACCCTCGAGGATGTTGCGCTCATCGGGCTGCAGACCGGTGACGCTGCCGCTCTCGATCAGGGTCTCGAGCTCCCCTGCCGACAGCACCGGCACCAGCTCATCCCAGTTGCGGGGCAGGCCGAACAGGCGCAGCAGCAGGCCTCCCAGGCGCTCGATCAGGAGCAGCAGCGGCCCCAGGGTGCGGTTCACCGATTCGAGCAACGGCGCCAGGCGCAGGGCGGAAAGCTCGGGCTGATGCAGCACCCAGGCCTTCGGCACCAGGCCGCCCAGAAGGGTGGCCAGCAGCACCAGCACCAGAAACACCAAGGCCAGAAGCCAGGGCCGCAGCTCCGGAGCGGCGGCGGCGAAGGGCCGCATCCCATCCACGAGATCGCGGCCGGTCCAGCCCAGGGCCACCAGGGCCAGAGCCGTGCCGAGCTGGGTGGCGACCAGCGCCCGGCGCAACCGGTGCTGCAGACGCGCCACGGCAGCGGCGCCCGGTTCACCGGCCTCCACCAGCTGCTGCACCCGGCTGGGCCGCAGACGGATCAGGGCCAGCTCCCCGGCAGCAAAAAAGGCCAGCAATGCCAGGAGGATGGCCAGGGCCAGAAACCGCATGGAAGGGGCGTTTAGGTGGAGGCTAGGTCCGTCGGTGCAACCTGATCGATGGGAGCGGCCCCGGATCGGGGGGTGGCTTCGGATTCCGCCATGCGCTTGAGGGCGAGGCGATCCACCTTGCCGGTGGCGTTGAGCGGCAGGTCATCGAGCACCACGATCTGCTCAGGGGCTTTGTAGCCGATGCGATCTCGGGCAAAGCCGATCAGCTCCCGCTCCAGGGCCTGCCGATCCGCAACGGGGCCGCGCAGGCAGATGTAGGCGCGCACGTCTTCGCCGTGCACCAGATCGTGGATCCCCACCACGCCCGCGCCAGCCACGGCGGGGTGCTCGAGCAGCACGTCCTCCACGTCCTGGGGGCAGATGTTGGAGCTGTCGTGCACGATGATCTGCTTGCGGCGGCCGTCGAACCAGAGGTAGCCGTCGGCGTCGGCCTGCATCACGTCGCCGCTGGCCAGCCAGCCGTCGACCAGCACGGCGGCGGTGGCCTCGGGATTGTTCCAGTAGCCGCTCATGCAGCCGTCGGTGCGGATCCAGAGGTCGCCGGCTTCTCCCGGGGCGCAGGAGCTGCCATCGGGCCGGCGCAGGTCCATCGCCACCCCGGGACCGGGCCTGCCCAGGGAGCCCGGCCGCAGGGCCTGACCGGGTGGATTGAGGATGACCATGCCCACCTCGCTCATGCCGTAGAGCTCGTTCACCGGGAAGCCGGCCACGGCGCGGAACTCCGTCTGCAGCTCCGACGGGATGTGATCCCCGCCGGACACGCACAACCGCAGGCTGGCGAAATCGGCGGGCCGGATCGCCGGATCGCGCACCAGGGCGAACAGGGCCGCCGGCAGCAGCTTCAGCACCGTGGGGTTGGTCTGCTCGAGCAGCCAGCGGATCTCTTCGCTGTCGCTGCTGCGGGCGAGCACCACGGTGCTGCCCGCCAGCAGGGCGGCCAGGGCACTGGTGGAGCCACCGATGTGGGCCATGGAGGTGCCGGCCAGGTAGTTGTCGTCTGGCGTGAAGCCCAGCCCCTGGGCGGTGCTGGAGAGCACGGCGGCGAGGCTGCGGCGGCTGTGGGTGACGCCCTTGGGCCGGGCCGTGCTGCCAGAGGTGAAATAGAGGATGGCCGGGTCGTCGTCGTGGTGCTCCGTGGGATCCGCCAGGCCTGCCCCAGCAACCTCCGGCGGCAGGCCAGCCGGCGAAGGGAGCAGCAGATCCTCGAAGCAACGGGGCGGCCGACTCAGGCCTTCCACCACCAGCGGCTCGCCACCGCAACCTCGACCGCCAACGAGTCCAGCCGACTCAGCGCCATAGATCAGGGTGCCCAGGGGCAGGGCAGCGGCCTGGACACTGGCGGCCACATCGGCGAGCCGCTCGGCATGGAACAGCAGCAGCCGGGCGCCGCTGAGCTCGAGGGCGTAATCGAGCTCCGCCGGCGTGTAGCGGTAGTTCAGAGGGGTGGCCACCAGGCCGGCCCGCAGACAGGCCAGCAGATGCAGCATCACCGCCAGCCGGTTCGGCAGCAGCGACGCGACCCGGTCGCCGCGCTGCAGGCCGAGGCGGAGGTAGTGGCCGGCCAGTCGGGCGATGTGGCGATCCAGCTCCTGCCAGCCGATCACCCCCCGCCGGCTGATCAGGGCCGGCCGCCTGGGATCAGGGTGCTGGAGCCCGCGTTGCAGCAACTGCTCCAACGGGGTGTGGCAGGCCAGGGGAGGACCCTGCAGAACGGAGGAGGAGGTCACGGCGGCTGGGACGGCGCTTCAGGGATCCTGGCGCCGCAGGGTCCCCTGACCCTGGAGGTTGAGGTTGTCGATCCGCACGCTGGTGGCACGGCCGCCGGGTCCGGGCGCAAAGACCACGGCGCTGGCCCCGTCGGCGTTCTCACCGGTGGGCTGATAACGGAAGGTGTCGCCGCTGACGTGCTCCAGGGCAAAGGGCCGGCGGGCAGGGCCGAGCTCCAGCACCAGGTTGCTGCCTGCGCCAGCAGCACCACCAGGCGCCACACCGCTGCCCGCCAGGCGCACCACCGCGGTGCCCACGTAATCGTTGGCGTAGCTGCCGGTGTACGCCGCAGGCGGCCGCGCCGGTTGCGGGCTCTGGGGGATCACCACCGCTGGATAGGGCTGGGCCATCATCGCGGCGAAGGCCTTGCCGAACTCCGGCAGGTAGTCGCGCCGAATCGTGCCCGTCCGCACCAGATCCACGAAGCTGCGCGCCAACGCTTCCACCGCCCCCACCGGCTGGCCGTTGCTGAGCACCACGATGCCGATCTTCTGGGCCGGCAGCAGCACCACCGTGGTGGCGGCCCCAAGGAAGAAGGCACCGGAGTGGCTGAGCTGCACCTGGCCCTGGTCGTCGTAGCCCACACCCCAGCCAAGGCCGTAGAGGCCGGCATGGTCGCGGGCGGGATCGGCCGGCGCCTTGCTCACCATCTGGGGCCGATGGGTTTCAGCCAGCGCCTCGGCCGCCACCACCTGCTGGCCCGCGAAGCGTCCATCGGCCAGCTGCAGCGTCATCCAACGGGCCAGATCCCGCACCGAAGCACTCGCCCCACCGGCCGGCGACTGCACATCCGCATCCCGGTCGAACAGGGCCTGCCACCGCTCCCCCTGCTGCCTATGCAGCACGGCACGGTTGGGCTGGGCCAGCCAGTCGGCATGGCGGGAGCTGGTGCGGTCCATGCCGAGGGGCCGATAGAGCCGCTCGGCGGAGATCTCCTCCCAGGAGCGGCCGGTGCTGCGGGCCGCGGCCTCCGCCGCTGCGGTGAAGCCGAGGTTGGTGTAGGCGTAGCTGGCGCGGAAGCGGTTGTCCAGGGGCAGGAACCGCAGGCGCTCGATCACGGCGATCCGGCCGAAGCCGATGTCTTCGAGGTCGTCGCCGGCATGGTCGGGCAGGCCGCTGCGATGGCTGAACAGATCCCGCAGGGTCACCGCATCGGCGATGGCCGGCGGGCCGAGCCGCAGCTCCGGCACATAGCGCCGCACGGGCGTATCCCAGGCGAGCGGCCCGTCTCCCACGAGGGCGGCCACCACGGTGGTGACCAACGGCTTGGAGAGGGAGGCGAGCTGGAACACGGTGTCGGCATCCACCGGATCGGGCCGGTCCACCTGGCGCCGCCCGAAGCCCTGGGCGAACACCACCTCGCCATCAGCCACCACGGCGATCGCCAGGCCCGGCACGCCGGTGCGCCGCAGCGTGTCGGCCGCGAGGGTGTCGAGGCGGGCCAAGGCGGCCACCAGGCGCGCCTGCACCTGCGCCTGCACCTGCGCCTGCGCCTGCGCTTGCACCTGCGCTTCCGCTGCGGGCGCTGCGGCCAGCGGCCCCACCAGGACGACCAGCCCCAGCAAACCCCCCAGCCGCCGCAGCGCAGCCAGGCCACCGTCCAACGCCTCAGACCACCTGGCGATCGGAGCGACGGCCCCTGAGACCGCAGCTGACGCGCCGTGGAGCCGCCAAGCGGGACGAGGGAGTGCGGGCATGGAACGCTCCTGCAACCTGGGGCCTTCCCGGCAAGCTAGGCAGGGCAACAACCCGGCGCCCATGGCCTCCGATCCAGCACAACTGATTCGCCAGCTGGAGCTGCAACCCCATCCGGAGGGGGGCTGGTACCGGGAACTGCACCGCTCCGCCGTGGGGGTGGTGCGGCAGGACGACGGCCAGCCGCGGGCCGGCCTCACCCTGATCGCCTTCCTGCTGCAGGCGGGCGAATCGAGCCGCTGGCACCGGGTCCGCCAGGCCGATGAGCTCTGGTATCACGGCGGCGGCGCACCGCTCGACCTGCTGCGCCTGCCACCCCAGGGCGGCGGCACCGAGCACCTGCGGCTCGGCCCCCTCGATCCAGCAGACCCCCAGCAGCAGCCTGTGCAGCTGATCCCGGCCGACTGGTGGCAGGCGGCGCGCAGCCTGGGGGCCTGGAGCCTCAGTTACTGCAGCGTGGGACCGGGATTCGACTTCGCCGACTTCGACCTCCTGGCTGATCTGCCGCTGGCCGAGCGCCCCGATGGCGCCGATCCGGCCCTGATCTGAGTGACGGCAACAACTCCAAGCCAGCCTCGGAAACCCTGCATAAGCTTCTTGCAGGGATCGGATGCAGTCGTTGGGATCAAAGCAGAGATCTGAACCCAAGGAGCACCCAACTTCGTCCGAGCAGCCAGCCGATCCAACCTCGCCCGAGCAGCCAGCCGAGCCAACCGCGTCCCAACAGCCAGCCAACCCACCTGATCGGCCGGGCTCGTCGCCCACACCTGGCGCTTCAGAGACCGCTGACCCGCCAGAAGCAGCTGGATCCCCAGGCGCCACCGACGCCACAGAGCCCCAACCCGCGCCAGCCGACGACGAGATTGCCTATGTGGTGGGCCTGGGCGCCTCCGCCGGCGGCCTCGAAGCGCTGCAGGAGCTGGTGAGACACCTGCTGGTGGGCGGGGGCGTGAGCTACGTGGTGGCCCAGCACCTCGCCCCCGACCACCGCAGCCTGCTGGTGGATCTGGTGTCTCATACCACCAGCCTCAAGGTGGTCGCGGCCGTGGACGGCATGCCGCTGCAGGCCGGAACGATGGCCATCTGCCCCCCGAACCACGACGTGGCGGTGGAGAAGAATCGGTTGGTTGTCACCGAGCCGCTGCCGCGCTTCGGTCCCAGCCCCAGCGTGGACCTGCTCTTCGAATCCCTGGCCGAGCACTGGGGGGAGCGGGCCGTGGGGGTGGTGCTCTCCGGCACCGGCTCCGATGGCGCCCGCGGGCTGCGGGCGGTGCGGGCCGCCGGCGGGCTCACCCTGGTGCAGACCCTGGACAACGCCCGCTTCGACGGCATGCCGCGGGCCGCCATCTCCCTCGGTGGCGCCGAGCTGGTGCTCAGCGCCACCGAGATCGGCCAGCGCCTCGCCGCCCTGGTGAGCAGCGGCGCCGACTGGATCGGCCGCGCCCTGCCGGAGCCGGAGCCTGTGATGCTCTCCACCATCAGCCGGCAGCTGAAGCACGCCATCGGCATCGACTTCTCCCTCTACAAGGAATCGACCCTGCGCCGGCAGGTCCGGCGGCGCATGGCGATCCGGCAGGTGAGCTCGATCGAGGATTACCTCCCTCTGCTGGGCTCCGATCCTGTTGAGGCGCACGCCCTGGCGGAAAACCTCCTGGTCACGGTGACGGCGTTTTTCCGGGACCCCGCCGCCTTCACCGAGCTCGGCCGTCAGCTGCGGCAGTACCTCGCCAAGCAGGTGGACAACTATCCACTGCGCGTCTGGGTGCCGGGCTGCGCCACCGGGGAAGAGGTGTATTCCATCGCCATGGTGGTGAGCCAGGTGCTGGATCATCCCGCCGATCTGTCACGCCATCTGAAGATCTTCGGTACGGATCTCGACGAGGCGAGCCTCTCGATCGCCCGCCGGGCCACCTATCCGGTCTCGGCCGCCAAGGCGATCCCGGAGGACCTCTGCCAGCGGTTCGTGACCCTCGCCAACGGCGAGATGGGGCTGAGCGAAACGCTGCGCGAATGCGCCGTGTTCGCCCGTCACAACGTGGGGGAAGATCCGCCCTTCCCGCGGCTGGACCTGATCTCCTGCCGCAACACGCTGATCTATTTCACGACCCCCCTGCGGGATCGGGTGCTGAGCCTGTTTCGCTACGGCCTGCTGCCCGACGGCCTGCTGTTTCTGGGGGGCTCCGAATCGCTCAGCAGCCGCACGCCGGGATTTGGGGTGGCCAGCGCTGAACAGCACCTCTATGTCCGCACCCTGGAAGGAGAAAGCCCGACGCGGCTGCTGCCGCCGTTAGCCAGCAGAGCCCAGCCTCGGGTATTGACGGCGTTCAGCGGGGCGGCGGGCAACCGGGTCGCGATCATGCGCGAGAACGTGCCGGAGCAGCACGTCACCCTGCTGGAGGCCCTGATCCGCCAGCTGTGCCACCCCTGCCTCATCCTCGACGAACACCACGACCTGGTGGAGGTGCAGGGGAACGTGACCCCCTACTGCCGTCTGCCAGAGGGCCAGGTCACCTCCGCCGCCAGCTCCTACCTGAGGCCGGAGCTGCAGGCCGAAGCGCGGGCCCTGTTCCTGATCGTCCGCGCCGACGGCATGCCGGTGATGGGCCAGCCGCTGCAGCTGGAGGGACTGGAGGGCAAGGTGCGCCTTGAAGCCCGGCCCCTGACGGCGGGTGATCGCAACCTCACGATTCTGAGCTTCATCGCGGTCAATCCCAGCGACAGCAACACCGCCAGCACCACGGCTCCGCTGCCGAGCCGCCTGATCGAACGGGATACCAGCTTCGATCAGGAGGTGGAGCGGCTGGAGAAGGAGCTGCTCAGCAGCCAGGACTCGCTGCGCCGCTCCCTGTCCGAACTGGAAAGCGCCAACGAGGAGCTGGAGGCCTCCTCCGAGGAGCTGCAGGCGTCGTCGGAGGAGCTGCAATCCTCCAATGAGGAGCTGGAGGCCTCCAACGAGGAACTGCAGGCCACCAATGAGGCCCTGGGGATCCTCAACCAGCAGCTGCGATCCCGCACCGAGGAACTGCAGGCGCTGAACGGCGACATGGAGAACATCCAGGCGTCATTGAGCCAGGGGATGGTGATCGTGGACGAGAATCTGCGCGTCACCCGCTTCACCCCGCTGGCGGTGCGGGTGTTCGCCCTGGTAGACAGCGATATCGGCCAGATGCTGCCTGGCGTTCCCACGACGGTGCCCCTGCCGAACCTGCGGGAGGCCCTGGAGCGGGTGATCCGGGGAGGCGTCAGGGAGGCGATTGAGGCCCGAGGCGACGGCATCGCCTACCTGGCCCAGATCCTCCCCTATCAGGACCACCGCGGCGGCCGCCATGGCGCCATCGTGACGCTCACCGATGTCACGGAGCTGGTGAGTCTGCGCCAGAACGCCGAATCAGCGCTGCAGGACTTCACCCAGCTCGCCGATGCCCTGCAGGAGGCGGTGTGGAAGAGAGCCCGCAATATGAAGGAGATTGTCTATGTCAGCCAGCGCATGCAGAGCCTCAGCGGCTGGAGCATGGCGGAACTCCTCGACCACCCTGAACAGCTGGATGAGGCGATCGATCCAGCCGACCGCGACCGCGTCAACCAGGCCAGGCAAGCGGCCGATGCGTGGAACGTTCGCTATCAGCTGATCCGTCGCGATGGCCAGCCCATCTGGGTGCTGGAGACGGCCAAGGTGATCAGCGACACCTTCGTGGTGGGCACCCTGGCCGACATCAGCGAACAGCACGCCACCGAAGAACGGGCCCATGACATGTCCGCGATCTTCGAAGCGGTGTTCCAGACCCAGGCCTTCGGTGTGGCCATCCTCGATGACCAGTATCGGGTGGTGATGGGCAACGAGGCACTCTGCAATCTGGTGAACCTGGATTCCACCTTGATCCAGGGCATTCCGATCGGCCTGATCGCCGCGGCGGGGTTCGAGCAGGAGATCGTCTCCGCCGCAGCAGACGTGCTCAGTGGCAACGACCGTGCCGCCACCCGGACCCTGCAACTCAAGGGCAAGGATGGCCACACCCCCTGGGTGACGGCCGAGGTGCGGCGGCTGCCGCGACCGATCGCCAAGGCCGTGGTTCTGGTGATCCTGCAGGATGTGACCAGCCTGCGGGAATCGACCCTGCAGCTGGAGCAGATGGCCCGCTTTGATGGCGCGACCGGACTGCTCAACCGACTCAGCTTCTCGGAGGCCCTCGATCGCGAGATCGCCAGGGCCTCCCGGGAGACTCTGCCCCTGGCCCTGGCCTGGGTGGATCTGGATCACTTCAAGGACATCAACGACCAATACGGCCATGCCGCTGGCGATGAGGTGCTGTGCGCGATCGGCAAGCGCCTGCAGAAAGAAATCCGCGGCGGCAGGGATTACGTGGGCCGGCTGGGCGGCGATGAATTTGGCGTGATCATCGCCGGCTACAGCGACCATCACGAACTCGATGCCATCCTGGAACGGCTGATGCTGGAATTGAGGCATCCGATTCAGGCGGCGGATGTGGAACTCAAGGTGGGCACCAGTGTGGGGGTGGCGATCTACGGCAAAGACGCCACCACGGTGGACGACTTTCTGCGTGCCGCCGATGCGGCGATGTATGGAATCAAGAGCCAGGGCGGCAACACCTTTCAATACTTCACCGATTCAATGAATGCCGCCGCCGAGCAGCGGCGCCTGCTGCGGCGCGCGCTGGCGGAGGCAATCGCCGCAGAGTCGTTTGAGCTGTATTTCCAGCCGATCGTGGCGGCCAAAGAGGGAACGCTCTGGGGGGTGGAAGCGCTGATTCGCTGGCACCGCGACGGGCAGGTGGTGCATGCGGACGACTTCATCGCGTTCGCCGAGCAGAGCGGTCTGATCCGCGAGCTCGGGCCCCTCACCCTGCGCCTGCTGCGGGCCGATCTGGAGCGCCTCAGCGCCACCGGCCGCAGCGATCTGTCGGTGAGCCTGAACATGTCGGTGAAGCAGCTGGAAGATCCCCAGCTCGCCTCCCTGCTGCAGAGCTGGCCCGCGGTCCACGGCCTCCAGGGCCTTGTGGTGGAAGTGGTGGAATCCATCCTGCTGCCCGACAACAGCGCGGCCCTGAAGGTGGTGCATGGCCTGATCGATCACGGCGCCGCCATTTCGATCGACGACTACGGCACCGGCTATTCCAACCTCAGGCTGCTGAAGACACTGGAGCCCGCCTTCATCAAGCTGGATCGCTCCCTGCTGCTGCTCAGCCTCGAGGATGATCGCGGCAGGCAATTGATGCGATCCGCCATCGAAATGGCCCATGGCCTCGGGGCCGCCGTGGTGGTGGAAGGCATCAGTGACACAAGCATGGCCACCTTCTGCCAGGAGCTGGGGGCGGATTACCTGCAGGGCTTCGCGATCGCCAGACCCATGCCCCTGCCGGAACTGCTGGGCTGGCTGGAGTCAGCCACTGGGCCGTCGGCCTAGACCCAGCCGCCCCATCGGGATCAGCTGCGCCGGGCGGCACAGGCATCCTTCACCAGCTGTCTTTCGAAATCAACCTGAGGAGCCTGCCAGCCCCTCCAGACGCCATTGGCGCCGGCCACGTTGATCTTGCCCACCGAGCAGTTCACCGACAGATGGATGGTCTGCCCCTTGGAATTGATGGTGGGCGCCACCACACTGCCCCCCATCGAGGTCCAGCTGGACCAGTCGACCCGCAGGGGGCCGTAGAGGCGCCACTCCGGTTGACGGGCACCCAGGCCCGGCAGCTCCGCCTTGGACGCGGTGGGGGGCTGGGTCTTCGCCCGGGAGCCGGCTGGCTGCACCACCAGCGGCACTGGCACCGGGCGGGCCTTGGCTGCCGCAACGGTCTCGGCTGCGGAGACGGCCGCCAGGGCCAGGCTGAGTGCCGAGACCCTGATCCCACACCGGATCCCGCGCCTGATCCAGACGTTAAGGCCGGTCTGGAGGGTCGGGAGTTGCGGCGGCATCACGGACGAATTGCAGGCGGCGCCATCAACGCCAGGGTGAGTCCCGCAGGCCGCCGCGTCAATCGGCAAGGGGCAGCAGCACCGACCAAGGCCGAATCCTGAGGGACGAACCCGCTCAGCGGGAGCCTTCGTCGAGCAGGCGTTCGATCTGATCGAGGGCTGCATCGAGGGGCCTGAGGGCCTCGGCCATCGCCGCATCGGTGGCCTGGCTGGAGGGCCATTGGCGATCCACCTGGCGGCGCAGATGCCGCAGGCCGCCATCGATCTGCTCAAGGCGGGTGGAGAGGGCGACCAACCGGGCTTCGCGCTCGTCCATCCCCTGTTCGGCCGCCTCCAGGTTGCGGCGCAACTGCTCCACCAGCCGTTGGCGCTCCAGCCGCAGGGGGCCGGCCTCCTCGCGGCGCAGGGCTGTCTCCTCCTGCCTGAGGCGCCGCTGCAGGTCTTCGGCGCTGAGCAGCACGCCGCCACCGGATTCGAGCAGGGGACGGCGCTGCTCGATCCGCTCCGGCAGGCTCTGCAGCCGCTCGCAGCAGAGCTGGACCAGGCCCAGGGCCTCCAGGTGAGCCGCATCCTGAAAGCGCGCCATCGCCTCGCCACCCACCAGCGCCGCCTGCCCCGCCAGCTCCCGGCAGCGCGCCAGCGCTGCATCGATCCGCAGCCGCAGGCGGGCATCCAGCAGGCGGCTGCCGCGATGGCGCCGCCGATGCCGCAGGGTGGCCAGGCCCCAGCCGAACAGCGCCGCCACCGCCAGGGCCGGTGCCAGGGGCAGCAGACCGAGCCGCACCAGCAGCACCAGTGCCACTGAGGCGATGGCCACGGCCGCGGGATCGTCGAGGGGATTGGGCAGAAGGGCAGAGCGGGTCACGGGGGCATCCAGGCTCAGAAGGCCATCTGCAGATCCTCCATCCGGCGCAGGATGCTCTCGGGATTGCCCTGGGTGAACTCGCCGCCGTTGCTCTCAGCGATCTGGCGCAGCACGTCAGCGTCGAAATCACCGGGGTTGCCGTAGCCGATCGTGAACACACCGATGCGCTCGTCGCCGCCGAAACCGCTGCGCTTCAGCTCGGCCTTGAGGGCGTCGAGGCCGAGGCGCGAGCCCTGGTCACGCCCATCGGTGAGCACCACCACCGCCAGGATCTCGCCGGGCTTGTGGCTGCGGCGCAGCCAGTCGCGGGCACCGGACACGGCATCGTGCAGGCGGGTGCCGCCATCGGCCACCAGCCCGGCCACAAAGGCCTGGCCCTTGGCGGCATCAGCCGGACCGCCACGGATCACCACCGGCTCCGGCAGGCGATTGTCGAAGTCGAACAGACCCACGGTGTCGCGCGGGCCGATGGCGGCCAGGTAGGCCTGCAGGCTGCGCTGGGCGGAGGGCAGTTTCTCGCCGCTCATCGAGCCGGAGCTGTCCACCACCAGGGCCACCCGCGAGGGTTTCTTGACCAGATCCCGCCAGGTGCGGATCATCGCCTCCACCACCGCCGGGCGCGGCGCCCGCAGGGAGTCGTAGACCGCCCGCGGATCGGCGCCATAGGCCGCCACCACCCGGGAGGCCGGCACGGCCGGATTGGCGGGACGCAACCCCTGATCCGCCGCCAGCTTCTGGATCTCCGGGCTCTGGAGCCGCTCGATCAGCAGCTCTGCCGCCGCCTTCTCCTGGGGCGACACCCAGGGCGCGTTCGGCAGGATCGCCCGCATGGTGCTGGCGTAGGTGGCGGCCGGGTACACGGCCTGCAGCACCTCCTCGCTGCCGCTGCGTCGGCTGTTCACCCCCACCACCGACGACTCATAGACCGAGGCCACCGACGCCCAGAAGGGGCCGTTGCGCTGCATCGCCCGGGCCAGTTCATCGGTGGAGCTGCCGTAGCGGGTGATGTGCCGCTGGATCGCCGCCACACCGGCGGCATGGCGGCTCACGTCCGCCAGGGTGAGTGCTTCAGGGGGCTTGCCGGCCACCTCCGCGAACATCGCCACCAGGGTCTGCAGGCCGGAATTGGAGCGGGTCGGCGCCGTGTGCACGAAGCGGATCAGCTGCGACGGCCCCGCCGGATCCAGCTGGCGGTGGTCGGTGCTGCGGGCCAGGGCCTGGTAGGGATCGGAGCGCTGCAGTCCCTTCGCCAGGGCCGGGGTGGTCATGAACACCATCGGACTGCTGGCCAGGGCCGGGGCATCGGCCGGAGCCGGAATCAGATCGCGGCTGGGGGCCAGCTGCTGCAGCCGGTAGCGCAGCAGCTCCTGGTAGATCTCGCCATCCACCGAGAGCAGCACCGGGATCGACGGGTCATCGGCCGGAGCACCGCCCTGCAGCACGGCCCGGGCGTGGCGCTCGATCTCGCTCACCACATCACCGCTGCCGGCGGCGCGGCAGCGCAACTGCACCCGGGTGCCGTCGTCGAGCCGGGGCGGCTGGCGGGCGATGGCGGCGGCGGCCTGCTCGCAGAAGCCGCCCAGGGCGCTGCCCACCAGCATCGGGATGGCGATCTCCTGCCCCGGCCCGCTGCCGCAGCCCGCCAGGGGAGCCAGCAGCAGCAGAGCGGCGGCGGTACAACGGTGGCGGTGGCGGTGGCGGTGGCGGTGGCGGTGGCAGTAGGGGCGGCGGCGGACCACACCGCAGGGCACCAGGCTGGAGAAGCGCATCGAATCCCGGCCCGTTGCCCCCCATTCTGCTGCGGAATTCTGCTGCAGACTGACCGGGCATCTCCGGATCAGCCGGTGAGTCGTCTGAGCCGACGCCGCTTCCTCTCCCTGGGCATCGGCGCTGTGGCGGTGCTGCTGGCTGCCGCCCCGGTACCGGGTCTGCGGCGTCCCTTGCTGGTGGTGGTGGGATCGGAGCTGGAGGCCTCGCTGCGGCAGATCGAACCGCTGTTCGAGACGCGCCATGGCGACATCGACCTGCGCTGGCGGGTGCTGGGTGCCCAGGACATGATCAACGCCAGCATCGATGGCGGCCCGGAGCGCCCGCGGGTGCTGATCCCCTCGAACCGCGACCAGCTCGAGAGCTACGCCGGGGCGGTGCAGGCCCGGGGCGAAGGACCGGCCTTCCGCGGCAGCCCGCAGCCGATCGCCCGCACGCTGCTGGTGGCGGTGGCCTGGCCGGAACGGGCCAAGCGGCTGTTCCCCGATGGCCGGTTCTCCTGGGAGCGGCTGCGGGCTGCCGCGCGGGCCGGTCGCTGGCAGGCGATCGGCGGTCCGCCCGCCTGGGGCAGCATCGATCTGCGCATGACCGATCCGCTCCGCTCCAACTCGGGCCAGCTCACCCTGGCGCTCTGGGCCCGCGACCAACCGGGCAGCGAGGCGGTGGCGCTGCTGAAGCGGGCCATCTACCGGCCGGCGCGCTCCACCGACATCCTGCTGAGCGAGTTCGTCAGTGGCGGACCCAACCAGGGGGATCTCGCCTTTGTGTACGAGGCCCCGGCCCTGCAGCGCCAGGGCGAAGCCGAGGGGCGCTGGCCGGGGGGCTACCGGATGCTGTTTCCCGATCCCACCATGGAGACGGTGCTGGCCGCAGGCGTGCGCCGGGGCGAAGGCCAGGGGCGGGAAGCCGACGGCAGCCGCTTCGTGGCGTTTCTTCTGGGCGCCGAGGGTCGTGCCGTGCTGAACCGCCATGGCTTCCGGGATGCGGCCGGTCAGGGCGGCAGCCCCGCCGGCGATCGGGTGCGCCGCCTGCCGCCCCCCTCCCCCGGAGCCCTCGAAGACCTGCTGCGCCAGTGGCAGAGCGTTCCATGACCAGCCTCCCCTCCGGCACCAGCACCCCTGCCGCCCCCACCCTGCGGATCGCCTTCTTCGGGCTGGGGGCGGTGGGCTCCTCCCTGCTGATCTGCCTGGCGGAGCTGGCCGAGCGGGATGGCGTGGAGCTGGAGTTCCTGGTGGTGGTGCTGAACACGGAGCTGGCCCGCGATGCGCTGTTCCACGCCGAGCGCCTGTTCGATCGGATCGACTTCCTGGAGGTGAGCGATTTCGCGCCGGTCTTTGCCCTGGCAGGCGATCACGCCGCCCGCTTCGCCGGCATCGACCTGCTGGTCAATGCCGCCAACCCGATCTTCAACCTGCCGATGCTGGAGCTGGGCCTGCGGCTGGGCGCCCACACCGTGGATCTGGCCTCGGACATGTACGACGCCGAGACCGAGCGCAGCCTCACCTTTGCGCAATACGGGCTGGATCACGCCTTCCGCGCCGCCAACCGGGCCGCCCTGATCAATCTGGGCATCTCGCCGGGGGTGACCAATTTCCTGGTCGGTCTGCGTCTGCACGAGCTGCGCTCCGCCCGGCGCCGGGATCTGCGGATCGAGAGCGTGGATCTCTATCTGCTCGAAGACATCGACGCCGACGAGATCGTCTTCTCCTGGTCGCCGCTGGTGGCCCTGGAGGAACTGGCGGCGCGGCCTCGCCTGCTGCGGGATGGGCGCCTGCAGGTGCTGGAGCCGTTCAGCGCCGCGCGCGAGCACAGCTTTCCCCATGAGGTGACAGCCACCCGGCAGTACCCGCTCTATCAGGAGGAACTGCTGTCGCTGCATCGCTCCTTCCCCGAGATCGACTCGATCGGCATCTACACCGGTGGGTCGGAAGTGGAGCTGGTCAAGGCCCTGTTCAAGCTGAATCTGCTGTCGAAACGCACCCTGCCGCAGCAGAGCGAACTCACCGTGGAAGCGATGGTGCGCGCCATCCTGCCGGGCATGAACAAACCGCGGCGGATCGAGGATTATCTGCGCGAGGGGGTGATTCGCCGGGCCCACTTCGCCGCTTCCGCCGAAATCCGCTACACCGAAAATGTGCGCAACGATCGCCAGAGCACGATCGAAACTGTTGGGGTGAGCTATCTCCGCTACCGCGGTTTACTCAACAGCCCCTATGCCGGTGCCACCTACATCTCCTATCCCACCGCCGTGGGGGCCGCGATCCTCACCTGGCATGCCCTGGCCTTCCTGCGGGAAGACGGCGGCGAGCTCCGCGGTGTGATCACCGGCGAAGACCTGGCCGAGCGGTTGCCCCGCCCCCGCGCCGATGCGATCCGCCGCGATCTGGTGGCCTGGGACATCGACCTGTTCGAAAGTGTGCGCGACGCCACACCGGTCTGAGCCAATTCTCACCCCACTGACGCGACCCTGGAATCCTGCCTAGGCTGATGGATCGGACTTTTCGGTAAGAACCCTTGACCCATGGCCCCGCGACGGCTCCAGTTCTGAGCTCCCCCCTGCCGCCAGCGCAGACGCCGCCGGCCAAGCCAAGCGCACACGCCACGGGCATCACCAGGGCCGACTTCGAGCTCAAGCCCTTCATGACGCCCTCCAACTGGATCGCCAGCTGGCAGATCCTCAACACCCTGGTGCCACTTGGCCTGCTCTGGTGGGTGGCGGTGTGGAGCCTGCAGCAGGCGCCGTTGCTGCTGCTGCCGGTGATCGCCCTGATGGTGCTGCTGCTGGCCCGCTGCTTCTCGCTGATGCACGACTGCGGCCACAACGCCCTGTTCCGCAGCCGCAGGGTGAACCGCGCCGTTGGTTTTCTGCTCGGCATCGTCTGCGGCATCCCGCAGCTGCCCTGGTCGCGCGGCCATGCCTTTCACCACCGGCACAACGGCAACTGGGAGCGCTATCAGGGGCCGTCGGCCCTGATCACCACCGAGGCCTACGGCGCGCTCAGTCCGTCGCAGCAGCGCTGGTATGGCCGGATTCGCCAGCCGCTGATGCTGTTTCCCGGCGGGTTCTTCTATCTGGTGATCAAGCCCCGCGTGGCCCTGCTGCTGGGTCTGCTGGATGTCGCCCGTCAGGGGTCGACCCGGCACTGGCACAGCCCCGAGGAATGCCGCGATCTGGCCCTCAACAACCTGGCGGTGGTCGGCCTGTGGGTCGGCATGGGCTGGTGGATCGGCGCCGGGCCCTTCTGGCTGATCTATTCACCGGTGATGGCCTGCGCCGCCGCCATCTTCATCTGCATCTTCTTCGTGCAGCACAACTTCCCGGGCTCCTATGCCCATGCCAGCGAGGGCTGGAGCGAAATGGCCGGCTGCCTGGAAGGCACGAGCGATCTGGACCTGCCGGCCCTGTTCAACTGGTTCTCGGCAGACATCGGCTGCCACGCCATCCACCACCTCAGCTCCGCCATCCCCAACTACCGGCTGCGGGCCTGCCAGCAACGCAATCAGCATCTGCTCAACGGCGTCAGGCGCCTGCGGCTGGGCGACATCCCCATCTGCTTCGACTACATCCTCTGGGATCCGGCTGCTGAGCGGCTGGCCACCGTGCCCGCCCCTGCCCAGTGAAGCCACGGCGCAGACGCGTTTTTGTGACAGCCCGATGCAGACCTCGATCGGCACCCACGATGCGTCCTCAGCGGTAGCAGGATGACCCCATAGAAAATCCCAGCGATTCCCGTCGGGTGTTAGGAGTTTACTGAAAAACCCCGCCGCCTCTGCGAAAATAGGGCAACTGCCCCAGGTTTGATGCGAGGTCAGCAGGAGCGCAGCGGCTCCTTGTTCTCCTACGTCTCGATCGAGGAGCGGATCCCGACCAGCCATCCACTCAGGCGGATTCGCAAGCTGGCGGATCAGGCCCTCGATCGACTCAATCCCACCTTCTGCAGGTTGTATGCCTCAGAAGGGAGACCATCGGTGCCGCCAGAGCAGCTGCTGCTGGCCTCGTTGTTGCAGGCGTTCTACGGCATCCGCTCCGAGAGGCTGCTGCTGGAGCAGGTCCACTACAACCTGCTGTTCCGCTGGTTTGTGGGCTTGAGCCCTGACGATGCGATCTGGCATCCGACCACATTCACCAAGAATCGTGATCGGCTCCTCACTGACGACGTCATGGGGCTGTTCCTGGAGAAGCTGATGGGAGCACCCGAGGTCAAACCGCTGCTCAGTGACGAGCACTTTTCGGTGGACGGCACGTTGCTCCAGGCCTGGGCGTCACACGCTTCCTTGGAGCGGATCGATGGCCAGGAGGATCCTCCGCCTCCGCCCACAGGTCCTGGCGAAGGATTCGGTGCTCCCAAAGAGGGAAAGAAGCGCGCCAAAGGGGACTTTCGCGGCATCAAGCTCAGCAACGAGACCCACCGCTCCAGCACCGATCCTGAGGCACGGCTGGCCCGGAAATCGAATGCCCATCCAGCGCAGCTGAGCTATCGGGGCCATGTCCTCATGGACAACCGCCACGACCTGATCGTCGATTGCCGCGTCACCCAGGCCACGGGCACCGGTGAGCGGGATGCCGCCAAAGAGATGGCAGCAGACCTCACCGGTGCCCACCAGAAGACCGTCGGCGCCGACAAGAACTACGACTGTGATGATCCTGGCAACCCCATCATCAGCAGATCTGACTCGAACTACGACCGGCCTGGCCAGCTCAGTGCCTTTCTGCGTGATCTGTCGATCTGCATTGATGGGGCCGATCAACGGAGAAGTGTCGTGACCTGATACGAGCCTGGTCAAGAGGCCCCATCACAGTCCTGTCCGACCTCCCCGCTGATCGCTTCTCCCCACCACCATCTGGCATCGATGGCATCAGCAACCCTGACACAGTCCGTTCATCAGCGGGCGCCTGATGTTGTGATCGGCGTCGACACCCACAAGGACATCCATGTGGCTGTGGCCCTGGCTCCCAACGGCGGCAGGCTCGGCGACTTCCGGATTCCCACAACCCGAAGGGGCTATGACGAGCTGATGACCTGGACTGAGCAATTCGGCTACACGCCGGTCTTTGCCGTCGAGGGCACCGGTTCTTTCGGAGCCGGGCTGTGCCGTGAGCTTGTCGATGCTGGCTACGAGGTCGTCGAGGTGAACCGCCCCGATCGCTCCACCAGGCGCCGCCTCGGCAAGAATGACGCCATCGATGCCGAGGCCGCTGCCCGAGCGTGGATCGCCGGCACGGCCACGGTGACACCCAAGGCAGGCGGCGAAAGGGTGGAAATGATCCGGATGCTCAAGTGCGCCAAGGATTCGGCCACCGGCAGCCGCACCCGGGCGATCAACCAGATCAAAGCGATTCTGGTGACCGCTCCGGCGGCCCTGCGCGAGCGGCTGGAGCCTCTGCACCGCAGCGCCCTGATCCGGGCCTGCTCGGCCCTGAGGCCAGGCCCGCTGGATGCTCCGCTGGCCGCCGCCAAACGGGCACTGCGAACCCTGGCTCGCCGGGTTCTGGCCCTGGAAGTGGAAATCGCAGGGTTGCGGGACGACCTTGATCAGCTCACCCAGGCTGTTTGTCCCGCTCTGCGCCAGACCTTTGGCGTGGGAGTCGACAACGCCGCCACTCTGCTCACCGCGACTGGGGATAACCCGGAGCGCCTGCGCAGCGACGCCAGTTTTGCAGCGCTCTGCGGCGTTAATCCCCTACCAGCAAGCTCTGGTAAGACCCACCGACATCGCCTGAATCGGGGCGGCAACCGTCAGGCCAATGCGGCACTGCACCGGATCGCGGTGGTGCGGCTGCGATGGGACGAGCAGACCCAGGCCTATGCCGAGCGTCGAACAGAGGAGGGGCTCTCGAAAGCGGAGATCCTCCGCTGCCTCAAGCGGTTCATTGCCCGCGAGGTGTTTCGAATCCTCATGGGTGGTCCAGCCGTGCGGTTGAAGAAGGCATGAGCCCCCAGGGGGCAACAGCCCAGGCTCCCGCCAACCAGCCCGCCCGCTCCTCCATTGCGGGCGGGCTGGTTGGCGGATGAAGAGCCGGCCGCCTCTCCGTCACGGCATTGGCGAAAAGCTGCGCCAGGGGGGTTGACGATCTATACGAGCATCACCCGGGGCTTTGTCGCCCAGATGCGGCGGCGTGGCGTGACACCGCACGTGGCGCAGAACACAGCTCGGCCTGGTGGTTCTGCGATCGATGTCCGCACCACTCGCCACAAGGGCTACGCCAAGTCGATCAACGCCCGCCGCGGCATCGAGAAGGTGTTTGGTTGGATCAAGCAGTGGGGCGGGCTGCGCCAATTCAAAGTGCGCGGCACTGAGAACGTCAATGCGGTGTTTGGCCTGCATGTGATCGCCTACAACCTGATCCGGCTGGGCAACCTGCTCAAGCCAGCGATGGCAGCGGCATGACCATGAAAAGGTCGTTGCCCCGAAGTGTGACCAGGCGGCAGGGATCAGACAGACCCAACAGAGCAAAACGCAAAACATCGTGCGTTCTGATCCGCTGATTTGCTGAACCCGGGCCCTTCCGGCGTGTGATCAGTTCTCCGGAAGGAAAAACGCGCCTCGTCAGACGGTTTTTCTGCAAACTCCTAAGAGATCAAAACGGCCCACACCTGGAACGTTCGGCCCCAGGCGCCAACGCCAGCAGCTTCGACCATCTACAGCCATTGGAATGTTGATTGGTTCAGGACCCTCGGGCACTGCTCGGGGGTTTTTGATTTCTCCCTATTGGCCATCCCCGCACCCCCGCTGCAGCACTTCCCGTCGCAGAGCATCAAGGTCGTTGGAGCGCGGATCCTGTGGAGCAAAGAGCAGCGCCCAGGCCAGAGGCACTTGCTGGCGATCAAGAGCCGAATCCACGGCACTCAACCAAGCCTTGGCATCACCACCGAGCCGAGTCACCAAGGACTGGTTGGCCTCCATCTCGCTGGCGCTGGCACCGGTGAGCTCGATCCGCGCAAAGTCACCGCCTGAGGCGCCGCGGGGCCGCAGCCTTGAGGTCCACATGGGCAACGACGCCCGCTTCATGACGCGCGACCTTGCCAGCGCCTTTGATGTAGCCAATGGGGTGACGCCCGCACCTATCTCTATAGGGGGTTGAGGTGATTTCGCCTAGGGTCGCTGCACTCTCAAAAGGTCGATGCGCCTGATTCAGCTGCTTACGATCGTACTGTTCGCTGCTCCTGCCTTCGCTCAGGACGGGCAGGTCTACTTCCGCAGGAAGGGCAATCAGCCGTTCATCGGACCTAATACCGAGCTGAAGCCAACCAACTGCAAGACCGCAGACGACGGGACCATCAGCTGTGACGTTCAAATCCAGAACCCCGCCGACCCAAGCACCCGCTACAGAATCCAGCAGCAGTAGACACCACCCTGGCGGAGGCCCTGGCCCGCAGCAGCGCGTCCGGTCCAGCGCCTTGCGCTCGATGAGTGAACGACGCCGGCGACTAGATGGGCTCGAGCGGTCATTGCTCTAGGGAAACTCTGATCAAGCCCCGCTCCTCAGTTCAGTGGTCTCAGTCTCGTCTATGAGACCTCTACACGTGATGATTCTGCATCGCTGGCGCTTTAGATCGCTTCATGCGGCCTGAATCATCGTCTTCTGTTCAGGATTTCTGGCTTTTAGGCACACTGAGCCTCTGCACTCATGCTGTTGCTGGTCTTCGTTGCCTGATCTTGTAGAGGTTGGCCAGGGCGAACAGCATCTTGAGCTTGTGATCGTTCTTCTTGATGCCTCGGTAGCGCGTCTTCTGGAAGCCGAATTGTCGTTTGATCACCCGAAAGGGATGTTCCACCTTGGCTCGCAGGTGAGCTTTGGCCGTCTCAAACAAATCCTCCAGCCTTCCCTCCGCCGTATCGGGTAGCGCACGGCGCTGGCCTGGCCTCATGGCGATCCGGAACTGGCACGGACTGTCTGCGAATTCCTCGCGCTTCTCAATGCCGAGATGGCCTGAATCTCCGTAGACCATCTTCTCCTCGCCGTGCAGCCGCTCGGTGGCGGTGTTCAGTTCATGCACATTGGCGGCGGTGCTGACCACGGAGTGGACCAAGCCTGAGGCCGCATCCACTCCGATATGGCAACGCATGCCGAAAAACCACTGGTTCCCCTTGGCCACCGAGTGCATCTCCGGGTCCCGTTCACACTTCTTGTTCTTGGTGGAACTGGGGGCGTGGATGATCGTGGCATCGAGGATCGTCCCCTCCTGCAGCAGGGCGCCTTGATCCTTGAGCGCCTGCTTGACCGCCTCGAAAATCTGCTCGCCGATTCCGTGCTCCTCGAGCAGATGACGAAAATTCAGAATCGTGGTCTCATCTGGAATCCGCTCAGAGACCATGTCGATCCCCACAAAGCGCCTGAAACAGGGGGTGTCGATCAGCATCTCCTCCATCAACGGATCCGACAGCGTGAACCACTGCTGCAGCAAGTGAATGCGCAGCATCACCTCCAACGGAAACGGCGGCCTGCCTCCCTTGGCAGATGGCTGGTGGTAAACCGGACGGATCAGTGCATGGAAGTTATTCCAGGGGATCGTCGCTTCCATCTCGTCGAGGAAGATCTGCCGCCGCGTCTTCTTCTTGGCGTAGACCTGCTCGTAATCGCTGAACCCCAGCTGAAGTGATCCGCTCACCCGGCGCCTATCAGCAAAGATGTCCGCTCAGGGTACTGATCTGAGTACCTCAGAAAGCCTACTCCGGATGGAGGATCATGGGCTTCGAGATCGGATGTTGATCGTCATCGCGCGTTGATCAGGAGCGCAGGCTTGAGCGGCCGGCCCCCGGTCGGAGGCTGAGGCCGGCCCGCCTCTTGCGGGCGGTCCAACCACAACCCCCTGGGGCCTGGGTTTCTGATCTTCAAGCAGCGACAGTGTCCTGCGGTCTGGGATGGTTGACCCGCACGACTGTTGGCTGAGCCCAATCGCGAGGTGGCCTGGCCCAGCGGCGTGGATGTTGCGCACGCGCCTGCTCATAGGTCTGCTGACGGACTCTGCAGATCGCGTCAGCTTCTCCGTAGTGACGTTGATTGGGCGTCACATACTTGATGCCGCTGTGACGATGCTCAGCGTTGTACCAGTCAACAAAACCATCGACCCAGGCACGCACTGAGAGAAGATCCCGGAAACGACGCACTGGATAGCTCTGGTGATATTTCATGGTTCGGAACCATGACTCAACGTAGGCGTTGTCATTGCTCACCCGCGGCCGCGAGAATGACAGGGAGATGCCGAGCTCGGCCAGCTTGGCGGCCAAGGTGTAGGAGCGCATGGGTGCTCCGTTATCGGCGTGCAGGATCGTGGTCGACCCCGAGCTGATCCCTTCATCACGGCAGACACGATCAAAGAAGTGCTTGGCCAGTTCGCCGCATTCACGATCGTGCACCTCAACGCCAAGGATGCGCCGGCTCCACACATCCATCACCATATAAAGGTAGTAGAACTGACCCTTCGCAGGCCCCGGCAACAGGGTGATATCCCAGGCCAGCACTTGATGGATGCCCGTTGCCTCCAGCACGGGTGGCTCTCTTGGCTCCCGCGGTGGGCGGCTCCTGCCGCGATGATTTAACAGGCCTTCCTGGCGCATGATGCGGTAAATCGTTGACTCCGATCCCACGTAGACTCCCTCCTCGGCAAGGATCGCCACGATCTGACCAGGCGTGAGATCGGCAAAGCGTGGATCGTTGACAGTGGACAACACCTGTTGGCGCTCCTCCTCGCTGAAACGATGCATGACATGCCTGGACGCTCCCTTGCGTTGATCGCAGCTGAATCCCTGGGTCCGAATCATCAAGCCCCATCGCCTCAGCGTGCGTGTCGCCAGGCCGAAAAGATCAGCAATGGCCTTGGCCGAAAGGCCACGACTGATGCCTTCCTGTAGAAGCGCGACGATCGCACCGCGATCGCCAGACGGAATCAAGGATCCTCGTCCGGTTGAAAGATCTGGTTGAACTTTTTTGAGAGCATCAACAACGTCGCCGCTTCTGTCAGTGCTTTTTCTTTCTTCTGCAATTCACGCTCCAGCTGGCGATTCCGCCGGACCAGTTCCTGATTCTTGCGTTGCAGTTCCCGCTGATCAGCCATGCTCGGCGCGCTGGGGCCATTGGCATCCTCGGCGGCCTGGCGCCAACGGGCAACCTGCTTGGGGTACAGCCCCCGCTCCCTGCAGAACGACCCGAGCTCGCTTCCGTTCAGTCCTGCGGCCTGGATCACGGCTGCCAGCTTGTCGGCAGCGCTCCACTGCTCCGGCGGCCGGTTCGTGGCAGGCACCAGCTGGCCCTGCTTCTGCCACTGGCTCCGCCAGTTGTAGATGGTCTGCGCCGTGATCCCGGTGTCGCGGGCGATCTCAGCCACGCTCTCAAGGTTCGGAGGGCTCATCCGCAGGCGGACGGCTTCCCGCAGAGCGGCGTCATAGGGCGGTTGCATAGTCGTCGGTTGGGCCCCCAGGTGGACGGGTCAAACCGAGCGGACTTCTTCCTAAGAAACACCAACGGCCAACAGGGATCTCGGCTGACTGACCACACCTCAAGCAGAGGCAACAAGTTGAAAACCAAGGGCAATGGCGCGTCGCTGGAGACCACGAATCTGACGATCCCTTGATTCCTCCTGATATGCGGCAGCACCGGGATCCTGATATACCAAACCATCACGGAGCGTCTTGTAGTAAAGAATGGCAAGCTTTCGGGCAGTAGCAATTAATGCTTTACTCTTTCCGGCACGTGCTGCCAGACGACGTTGAAAAGCACCCAGTGCAGTATTCGTTCTTCCCAGCGGTACGGCAGCCATCCAAAAGGCACTACCTGCTCGCGTAGTGCCCTGTCGTGTTCGTGAAGAAAGTACCTTTCCCCCTGAGATCCTGTTCTGAGGACTGAGTCCCAGCCATGACACAAAATGCTGGGCACTGGGCCAGCGCTTCATGTCCAACCCACACTCACTAATGAGCGTGAGAACTGTTGTTGGTCCTAATCCCGGAAGCCTTAGAAGATTGTGGCCTGACAAGGCTTGAATTAGGTGGGTTGGGTTAAATGCAAAGCCATGTCCGCATATCTTCCAATCCCCAGGTTGACTGCCTGGATCTTGATAGTCCGAGCCGGCAAGCTCTGTCATCAATGATTGTGCCGCAAGCTCGCAGGCCCTGATCTTCTCTGAATAGGTGTCAAAGAGCTCAACTGCGATCTTCAAAGAGAACAAGTGATCGTCTTGGTAGTTCCCCTCAAGAGCAGCCGCAATTGTTGCCGCGCTCTCCTTGCAGCGTCTGTCTCGGAGAGAAGCGAGTCTTTCGGGGTCCCTCTCACCTGAAAGTATGGCATCGATGATTCGCCTACCGGTTAGTCCGCTGATATCTCTGACAACATGATGAAGCTGAAGATTCATAAGCATCAGCGCCTTCTGGATGTGTTGCTGATGAGACGAGCGGTATCGAACAAGTTGATCACGCTGCCGCAGATATGAGCGTAGTTCTGTGATTTTTTGGTCTGGACGAAAGCTTGCTCTCACCAGGCCGTAGCTGTGGAGCTGCTGAAGCCATTGTGCATCGTTGATATCCGTCTTGCGGCCCGGAACATTCTTGGCGTGCCTGGCATTAACAAGAAAGACGTCAATGCCTTTGCCAGAGAGAATCTCGTAAAGCGGAACCCAGTAGATTCCAGTGGACTCCATGGCAATGGTGCTAATTCCAACTGCCAGCAGCCATTCGGCGAGTGCGATTAGATCCTTTGTGAAGCTTGAAAACTTGCGGACGGGATTCGGATCAAGCTCGACAGGAACAGCAACAACGTGGAATCTACTGCCGACATCAATTCCAGCGGAACGAGGGTTAATGACTTTCAGACGAGCTCGGCGCTTGCCTGCTGAAATTGGTTCTCCCATGGCTTAAGGACTCACTAGGTGATCGGGAGGGCATCAGGCAGGATTCGCGCACTAAAATCAGCAAATTCCTAATCGGGATCGGCCGACTAACTCATTGGTCAGTCGAGCCGTCGCCAGGGCAGGGAGCGCAATTCGAATCCCAGGCCACGTTTGCTTTCGGGGTCAGGCCTCCAAAGATGTCATCGGCCATGGCCCGATGTCCTCATGACCAGAGTGGCAAGGGCGCTCTGGCTTGGCCGTGGGTGTTTCGGGCGCGAGGGCGTACGCGCGTACTGGTTCGTTTGCTGACACTGGGGGTGCGCCGTGATCCCGGTGTCGCGGGCGATCTCAGCCACGCTCTCAAGGTTCGGAGGGCTCATCCGCAGGCGGACGGCTTCCCGCAGAGCGGCGTCATAGGGCGGTTGCATAGTCGTCGGTTGGGCCCCCAGGTGGACGGGTCAAACCGAGCGGACTTCTTTGCTGACACTAGGGGGGCAGGACAGTCTCAAGCTTGGACTTGAGGGCAGTTTACTGGGTTTTTCAGGGATTCCTTGACCCTTGAAGTGCGCTCGCCTATCTTTGAGAAATGATTGTGGAGTGCGGCTGGCTGTGTGCTGTTGTCGTTGCAGTCGTTCCGCTAGCCAAGGTCTACCGCACGTGCCCCAAGTCGTCCGTTGGTCATCCCTGTTCGTCGCCGTTACCAGGCTGGTCATCGTCTTGATCCTCTGCCTATGCAGTGTTCCTCTGGCGGCCACTGCAGCCGTTGTTGAACCGATCCCTCCCGACGCCTCGTTGTTGCAGCTGGGTCAGAACCGCAAGCTCGTTGCTCTCGGGAAGTCGATCTTCGAGGATGAGAATCTGTCTTTGAAGCGAAATATGTCGTGTGCCACCTGTCACGCCATTGCCGCAGGGGGGACAGCAGGCTCCGATCTTGGTAATCGACTAGCTGGTGTGCATCAAGGTTCAGCCTTTCAGGGCTTTGAATTCAAGCCTTCGGCCGAGAATGCACTTGGTTTTCGCAATGTGCAGACCAGTGCCTACTCCGCTTTGAGTCCGCCATTGTCACGGTTCTATGAAGGCGGCTCAGCTATTTTCGTTGGGGGCAATTTCTGGGATGGACGCGCCACCGGTTTCATGACTGGACGCGCCAGTCAGGAGCAGGCGACACAACCAGCGATTGGCACCCTGGAAGGTCAGCTACCTGCTCCTGCCTGCATTGTTTACCGCGTTGTGCATCCACCACGCAAGGAACAGTATCCAACCACTTATCAGTCGATCTTTGGTTCGCGCATAGATCTCATCCGCTGGCCCAAGGATATTGAAAGTCAGTGTGAATCAGTCACGGGGAGTGTTCGACTAGATCAAGCGACACGGCACTTTTCGGACGACTCATTGATCCAGGTGGCTTACACCAACATTGCATTGGCGTTGATGGCTTATGAGGGCTCCAGTGAGATGAGCCCATTCAGTTCTCGCTACGATGCTTACATCCAACATAGAGCTTCGCTTTCTGCTAGCGAGAAGCGAGGTCTATCTCTTTTTAATGGCAAGGCAAAGTGTGCCTTGTGCCATTCAGCCCAGACCAATATTAATGGTGTCAAGCCTCTGTTTACAGATTATACGTATGACAATCTCGGAATTCCTCGTAACCCTTCCAATCCGATTTATCGCTCTTCTTGGATTAATAGCCAAGGTGAGGATTGGGTTGACTTAGGACTGGGAGGATTTCTTCTCACGCAGGATAGCTACCGTGAATCCGCTTCTGAAGAGATGGGTAAATTCAAGGTTCCAACTGTCCGTAATGTGGCACGAAAACCGGATCCTCAATTTGTTAGGGCCTACATGCATAATGGTTACTTCAAAACACTAGGGCAGGTTATTGATTTCTACAACACACGCGATGTTAAGCCGCGTTGTGAAAGTTCCTGGACGCCCGTAGAGGATGCAGAAAGGCAGGGTTGCTGGCCAGAGCCGGAATACCCAGAAACAGTCAACAAAACTGAGCTCGGCAACTTGAAGCTCAGTTCTGCTGAACAGACTGATCTCGTTGCTTTCCTTGCAGCACTGTCAGACCAACAGCGTTGATTGATTTTTTTCCTTGGGATCATGCAGTAGGCATTGCTCGTCTGTCCTCAGTATGGAATGGAGCATTGCCAATTGCCCTAGGAGTTTGTTGCCAATAGAGCAGCGAGCCCCTGGTCACGACGAATCCCGGTGAGGTGAGCTCTGAGGTCTACCTCTCCCGCTGAGCTGGTTCATTGGGGCGAGGTTGACTCAGCCCTGGCGGCATTGCCAGGGTCTCTACCCCTCATCCCGTCGCTGCTGCCCAGAGCTGCTGCTGTGATCGCCTGTACCGGAACAACTTGAGCAGGTTGTGGGTGGCAGCGATCAGATGCCATTCACCATCGACCTTCTCCAGGCCCCGCAAGAGAAACCGCCGCAGGCCCCGGCCTTCCTTGATCTGGCCGTTCACCGGCTCCACGATCGCTTTGCGCTGGGCGTAGATCCTGGATCCCTTCTTGCTTCTGATCTTGCGGGCCATGCGGGTTCTGGCGTCGGCATCTCTGGGCAGCGGTCCTCGCTGTGGCGGTGGCGGCTTCCCATGCGGCAGACGGCCGGTGGCGATGTAGGCGTCAATGCCAAGGTCCTCACAGTGACCTGCGTTGTCGTCGCTCCAGTAGCCCGCATCCATCGTCATCACGTCCGGCAGTTCACCGGCGCTGGCGGCGATCCGCTCCAGCATGGGCTCCAGGTGCTCCACGTCCGGTGGCTGGTTGCTGACGCCCACCGCCACGATCACCTGGTGGTCACTGTCGACCGCCAGCTGGCAGTTGTAGCCCTGCAGGTAGGTGCCGCCGGACTGCATGAGGTGGCTGTCGGAATCTGTGAAATTCCGTTGGGTCTTGGCCGTCGGTGTGCCGTCAGCCTTTCTCGCCAGACCACGCCTGGGCATCGCGTCAGAGGCGAGTGGCTCCAGATCTGGTGGCTCGAGGCCAGCGCTCTCGGCGGCCTCGATGGCTTTGTCCCCCGCCGCTGCTGCCTTTGCCGCTGCGGCTTCCGCTTTCCTGTTCAGCTCGGCCTGCTCAGGGGCCGATCCATCCGATTCCTCGGCTGCGGTCGCTTTGGCTCTGGCCTTCTCGGCTTCCTCCTGCCGCTGCCGCGCTGCAGCTGCAGCGGTTTCCGCCTCCATCTCCTTGCGGGCCTGACGGATTTTTGCGAGGCGGCCCTGCTTGTGGCGCAGCTCATCGGGAAGTTCACTGCCCAGGTTTCCTTTGCCGTAGCGCCGGTCTTCCTGGGCATCCAGGATCTCGGCCTTGCGGATCAAGGCGTTGATTTCCTTCTGGAGCTCCTTCTCCGCCCTGAGCATCCGCTCGTGGCTCATCGCCTTGTGCTTGGAGGCATTGGCCTGCACCTTGGTGCCATCGAGGGCCACATGGCCCAGGCTCACCATCCCCGCCTTCTGGCACAGGCGCAGGATCTGAATAAACAGGCCCTTGAGGGCATCAAGGTTGCGCCGGCGGAACTCGCTGATTCGGCTGTGGTCCGGCTGCTGGTTGCCGGTCAGCACGCGGAATGCCAGATCCTCGTAGCAGGCCCGCTCGATCTTCCTGGAGGAGACGATGCCCACGCAGTAGGCGTAAAGCAGCAGCATCGTCATCATGCGTGGATCGAATCCCTTCTCTCCGCGGGGGTCCTTGGCCTGAGCGGGTACGAGGATCGCGGAGAGATCCAGCTCATCCACCAGGTCCAGCAGGAAATACACCTGGTGGTCTTCTGAGAGCCACTCACGCGGTGACGGCGGCAGCAGGGTGGCCTGCTGCGGCTGCCAGGGGCGAAAGGTCTTGCGCTTCTGCATGCCCGAGTGTATCGCCCAGATCCATTGCAGTCACTGGGATCTGGGCAGATTGATGGGCGGCTGTGGAGAGACTGGGTGCTGATCTATGCGCGACAGGCTCCTAGTTATTGCGATATCCTGATGCAAGCAGGCGCATGACGATGATTGGAATGTTTCTATCACAGACTTTGGTGCATTACAAGTTTTTGCTTGCCACGACAGCCTCCAGTCCTCATCTGCAGGGCACGCTTCTTCCTCGTGGCTTTTTTCTCGGCCTTGGGGCGATCTACATGCTGGCACTTGCTGTGGATCGGCTTGCCGCTAACTTGCGCTTACCCGGTGCCGCTGCCATTTTGCTGCTGGGGCTGGTCATCCCCAGTGATTGGTTGACTCAATCTCAGTGGCTTGACGCAGTGCATGTCGAGACCTTGCACAGGGTCAGCCTTGCCCTATTGATTTTTTACGCCGGTCTGAAGACCGACCTGCGCCGGATCCGCGGTCAAGCCAGTACTGGTCTCGCGCTTGGTTGTGGTGGCGTCGCGCTGACTGTTGCTATCACCGCCTTAACGCTACTGATGTTAACCCCGTTGTTGGCCCCTGGCTTGCCCCCAGCCGTTGCCGTGCTTGCGATGACATGCCTTGGAGCAACCGACAGCGGAGCGATCGACGATCTGTTTGTGGCGTTGGCTCATCCCATTCGTGCACGCTTGACTCATCTTTTGCAATTTGAAGTTGCGGTGAGCACCATCGTTACCTTGCTGGGCTTTGGATTCCTGGCTGGTTTGCTGAAAGACCAATCACATGGGGATCACCATGCCGTTCAAGGGCTCTTGGCAATTGGCGCGATGGATCAGTTTGGAGCTGTTGGCCTTCATGTAGTCGCCGGTCTGCTTGCTGGCTTGTTGGTCGGTGCATTAGCACCGCGATTCATCGATGCGATTGTGCGTTCTGAGCCGATGTTGTTGTTGGTTGCAGTTGCGCTTGCCTTCGTTAGTTATGGCTTAGGTCAGATCCTCGGAGGCGGGGGACTAGTGGCGGTATTTGTGGCTGGTGTAATGCTCTCAAATGGTCGTTATCGAATCAATCGTTTTGAGCAGCAGGCTCTAGGAAGGGTGATGCATCCCTTTAATACTGCCGCCGAAATCACTGTTCTACTTTTGCTCGGTTTCTTAGTCAGACCTGAGGCGATTGTTTCGGTGTTGCCGCTTGGCTTTCTCCTTGCGATTGTGGTTCCCATTGCACGACTGCTGACGCTTACCGTGCTGCTACCTTCCAAAGTATTCTCATGGCCCGATCGCTTCGTAGTTGCCGGTTTTGGATTGCGGGCTGCAGTACCTTTAGCAATGGCGCTGTCATTGACTGAAGAGCTCCCGCATATCAGTGGTGTGACAGCCACGATTGCCAATCAGTTGGGTGAGCAAATCCTTGCGATGCTGTATATCGTGGTTCTTTTGGATCTCTTGTTGCAGCCACTGCTGATTCGAATGGGACTAAGATCAGGCTTGAAATTGGATGCTACGAGTTCTCAGTTGTAATTCGGTGATATTAGTCAGTTGCTCTATGAAGTCATATTTTCCACGCATTTGCTTGTATTGCTGTCAGGCCATTGAAAGCTCCTCCTTGCTCACGGTCTACATAGATTACCTCTCTCAAGGTTGTATTAGGATTTCATTTCATGGCAATTCTTACCTGTTGCGTTTTGTGGTAAGCTGCACTCTCTCGTTCACACTGGAAGGATCAACGTCGGCATGGTTCCTCTAACTGCACCCAATGCCAATATTCAGGTCAGAAGATCCAAGCAAGGTTTAGATCTTGTATATCAACAGTCTGCCAAGAATCCATAACCGAGCTGAGAGTAACATCTGGAGCTGGCCCGTAACGATAGTGACATTGCTGGCTGCCGAGAGGATCCCTATAAGTGAGTGCTTACATATATCTGTCGAGCTAGACAGCACAAATGCCCGTGCTCAATGCTGACCACCGCATAATGTCGCTCTAGCACAATGGTTGGAATCCCAAAAGCCACTACCCATCTTGATGGCGTCCAACACCTGTTGTTAGCCCATGTATTACTGCTAGAATGGGTTGAAGCTCGGCTAGTACTACTTTGACAAACCTGATTGCATTATTTAGGACGTGCAGAGCTTTTCTATCATTCATAGGCAACCCTTCAGATACTACAAGCATAATACGAATGTATGAAGGTCTAAAAGATAGCGAGATATCATTGCAGTACTTTCAGCAATTACTTTCTAACCCCGGTGTAAAATCAATGGCCAGTGAGCGATGGACGTATCCTGAAGTGGACGTAGATGAGTTGCTTCAGTTAGGTGATGAAACCTTTGGAAGGCAGTACGCTACTTTCATTTCTGAAAACGGTCTTGATCCAGCGGCAATTGATGAGCTTGGTCAAGTTGATAGCGAAATTGACTATATAACACATCGGCTTAGGCATGTTCATGACATGATGCATGTGATTCTTGGTTTTGCACGAACTGATCTCGCATCGGAAGCTGGGGTCGCCAGCTTTAATATGTCACACATACGAAGCTTCTTTGGAGCAATACTAGCTTTTGGTGGCCTGTTACATTCGCTTAGATGCAAAGACTACTGTGCGTTTGATGACATCCTGCTTGCAACAGCAGCAGGTATTTCAATGGGAATGCAAGCGCGTATGTGCAGTACAGGTTCAATCTATGCCTACAAGTTTGAGGACTATTGGGACAGACCTATTGCAGAGTTACGGCGAGATCTAAACATTACACCTTTCAGTAATCCAACTAGGTCAGAGCCAACCAATGGAGAGTGCCGGCATTTCTAGACTCCAAACCGAAGCAGCAGTATTAGGTTCCGATCAAACCATTACCTCTCCAGAGAGCTCCAATATGCCTGGATACTTGCATCACATCCTTAGAATTCTATCAGCCTGCAGTCGACGGAGTTAGAGGCCCGCCGTGATATAGGAGTTCTTATCTCTGAATAATGCTTGCCATAGATTGGATAAAATGATTATCTGTGCTTTGTTAGTATTGAGACAGGGAGCTCATTGCCATCGAAATATGCATTTATATGCACTCTATTGTAACCCAAGTGCAACGAAATACTGTATGATTGTCATCTCTCCATACTGTTACTATCAATCGCAATTGGTGGGCCGTCAGTCATTTGTTGCAATGTCGATTCTCTGGGCTGCAGCCTATTGAATGATGCACTTCGACTACCGCGTACATGGGGACTCCTGAACAATCCAGATCCATTGCGCCGCAGCTGGTCTCAAGCATGAGAAACCGCTAAAGTGGCCGTGAATCAGGCAATCCGTGATTGCCTTTACTCCTGATCGTTCCATATGTACCGGAGGCACAATAACGGTCAGATCTCAATCAAGGAGTTCCACCTGCCATTTGGCGGCACACTTGATCCCGAGAATCGCTGGGTTCAACTGGAGGGGCTGATCCCATGGGATGAGCTGGAAGAAACCTATGCCCCTCAATTCAGCGCCACAATTGGCGCTCCAGCCAAATCAGTGAGAATGGCCTTTGGTGCTCTCTACATCAAACAGAAGTTAGGGCTCACCGACGAAGAGACAGTCCATCAGATCAGAGAGAACGCCTATATTCAGTTCTTTCTCGGCTTTGCGGGCTACACAGCCAAGGCACCGTTTGATGCCTCGATGATGGTGCACTTTCGCAAGCGTTTCTCTGACGAGGATCTGCGCCTTATCAACGAGCTGGTGGTGCAGCGCGGCAAAGAGATCCTTCTGGAAGCACTTGCTCAGGCAGCAGACGATGACGACCATGATGATCGTGATTCCAGTGGAGGAGGCGCTCAGCTAGAACTTGATGCGTTGATCAAGCCTGCTGACTGGCCAGAAGGAAAGAATTGGGGCACTCTCACGATTGATGCCAGTTGCACTCCAGCCGACATCACCTATCCCAGAGACCTCAAGCTCCTCAACGAGGCTCGCACAACGACCGAGCGAGTCATTGATGATCTGTGCAGTCAGTCATCGGGATTCAGGAGACATCGACCTCGCTACGACCGTGGCCTTGCTCGTGCTCATTTCCTGAGAGTGGCGAAGCAAAAACGACCACGTCGCCGCAAAGTGAAGGCTGCCATTAAACATCAGCTTGGCTATGTGCGGCAGAATCTCAAGGCCATTGATGCTCTGATCGGCTGCGGGGCAAGGCTTTCCGAGCTTAAGAGGCATTGGTGGCAGAAGTTGTTGGCCTGCAGCGAGTTGGAGCGGCAACAGGGCCTTCTGCTCGCCTCTCAGACCAACAGCATTCCAGACCGCCTGGTGAATCTTGTGCAGACCCATATCCGCCCAATGGTGCGAGGCAAAGCACGTGCTGCGGTGGAGTTTGGAGCCAAAATCAGTGTTTCGGTTCAAAACGGCTTTCCGTTCTTGCACCGCATAAGCTGGAACCCCTACAACGAAGGAGAAGACCTTATCGCTCAGGCGGAAAAATACAAGCTGGATACAGGATCTTACCCAGAGCGAATCTGCGCCGACCGGATTTATATCACGGCCAAGAATAGGCATTTCTGCACGAGGAACGGTATTCGCCTCTCCGGCAAGCGATTGGGTCGCCCGCCCAAGGATCCTGATGTCACCACTGCACACAAGCACCAGCTCCGATCTGATCAAGCTCGACGCAATGAAGTGGAAGGCGTCTTTGGCTCTGGAAAGCGCAAGTATTCCCTGGATCTGATCATGGCTCGTCTACCAGCTGGTGCCGAATCCTCCATCTCGATGGCCTTTGTCGTGATGTGCGCGGAAAAGGTCTTGAGGCTGCTGCGCCTCTTTTTTGTCCTTCTTTTTGGGTGGATCTACAGCTTTTTTATGGCCTGGTCAGCGATCAGAGCGCCTGAGGGCATCTGCAGGCCAGGCTTTTGAGATCTGGCCGACTTGATGTCACCGCGCTTGCCAGCCTGATTAACGCGAAGCAAACGGACGAATCCGGCGCCGATGGGCCGAGAATCTTTTTCAGGAGTCCCTACATGCTTTCAGCATTCGAGGCTTACATTCTGGGACCAACAAGGTGCTCACCCTTGCTTCATCTGTGAATTCCAAATGGATCGAATACTACTATGACTCTATAGTTTGATTGTTGACATATGAGCACTTAAATAGATTACGGGTGAGGTATTCCCACTCACACCAGAAATCTCTCCCATCAATCGAGGACGGCTATCCGCTTGAAAGTGCCAGGATAGGTTTATTTTGCTTTCCTTTATTGCTTCGCGAAGCATTTCTGTGGCTCAAACACGAGAACGCAATGCGTGCGTGTGCCAGTTATAGAATGTACGCTAATTGCTGAATCTTCAGAGCCTAAACAATGCTGGACGCCTTACACACATCCATTTATAGCATCAGCGTGTGTATACAACTAGATTCATTGGCACAAGCCGAAGAATCCTGGCTATCAAGGACTCTCCTGCGAAAGCAAGGCTCATCTGTTAGGCCTGAATAGTCGGACGTCACATCATTGCAATATAGAGGGACTCCTGAACAATCCAGATCCATTGCGCCGCAGCTGGTCTCAAGCATGAGAAACCGCTAAAGTGGCCGTGAATCAGGCAATCCGTGATTGCCTTTACTCCTGATCGTTCCATATGTACCGGAGGCACAATAACGGTCAGATCTCAATCAAGGAGTTCCACCTGCCATTTGGCGGCACACTTGATCCCGAGAATTGAGGTGGGTGCCTTTTATTGGACAGTTCCGGCCCCTGACATCGTTAACCCAGGACGGGTGGAACATGGTTCGGCCTCAGTGTAGACCGCGTGGGGAGTTTTGCCTCCAAGGGAACTGTGAGGTCTTACATGGCAATACCGCCACAGGAAGCGGGCCAGGCTGATTTCAGCGTCCCAGCCATCGCTGTATGCCCGTAGGTAGACCTCCTCGTACTTGACAGTCCTCCACAGCCGTTCAACAAGGATGTTGTCGTAGCACCGCTTTCTGCCGGACCAGCTGATCTGGATCCGCTCCCCTTTGAGTCTGGCCACAAAGTCAGCGGACGTGAACTGACAGCCTTGATCGGAGTGGAAGATCTCTGGCCTACGGCCGCCTCCCAAGGCCATCTCCAGGGCCTCCAGACAGAACTTCGTGTCAAGGCTGTTGGAGAGCCTCCAGCTGAGCACATGCCTGGAATGGAGATCCATGATCGCCACCAGATAGAGGAACCCTTTCTGCAGAGGGATGTAGGTGATGTCGGTCGCCCAGACCTGATCCACCGACGTGACCTGCGTGAGGTCCACCAGGCAGGGGAACCGCACGGACGGATCACCTGGAACCGTCGTCCGGGGCTTCTGGTAGATCGCCCGTAATCCCATGCGCCGCATGAGGTTTCGCACTCGATCTCGGCTGATCGGGATACCATCTTGGGCCAGATAGTCCACCATCCGGCGGCTGCCGCTGCAGGGATCCTCCAGGTAGAGAGCATCGATCCTGGCCATGATCCGCAGCGTCGATACACGGACCGGTGTCGGCCGGTAGTACAGCGTGGATCGAGGCAGCCCCAGCAGCGCACACTGCCTGCTGATGCCAGGGCTGCCTAAAAGTGTGATCAGCCCAAGCTCCCTCGGCTGGCCACGCCGCCAAGTGCCAGCATTCCCTTGATGTCGTAGGCCAACTCCCGCAGGCCTTGGCGGATCGAGCGGTAGCCGCCCCGCCGCAGCAAGTTCATCACGATGGTTCGCAGGAAGGCGAACACCGGGGCCCCGATCCGGTTGGCGTAGCGATGAGCGTCCTCACCCAGCTGGACGTCACGGGCCCAGTGCCATTCGTTCTCAATGCTCCAGCGCTGACGGATCAGGCGCAGCAGGGCTTGTGGCGTGGTGCGCACGCTGGTGAGGAACAGGTGGTGCCTGATCTTGCGCTTGCCCTTGCGGGTGAGGGTGCCTGTGATCACCTCAACGATCCAGGCGCTGCCGGGCCAGTTGGCTTTGATGTGCTCCGGTGCCTCTCTGGCTCGCAGTTCCCAGACGGTGTCGCGCCCGTGGCGCTTCTCGTGATCTGTTGCAGTGAAAGGGATGTGACGCTTTCCCTGGAACTGGCAGCCGATCTGGCGGTAGAGGGTCTTCTGGTTCGATTTGACGGTCAGGAGCACGTCGGCCCCCTGGGAGAGGCACCAGCGAAAAACGCCTGCGTCGTGTGCAGGGCATCCGCCTGGATCAACACGCCATCGAGATCCAGGCTGCTGAGCAGCTCTTTCAGCGCCGCACGCTCACTGGATTCGTGGGTGTCATAGGTCGTCTGGGCCAGGGCGACGCCAAGGGCCCGGGCGTACACCGTGACCTGGGCGACAAACCGGTGACTGCCGTCTTCTGTCTCCACGGCAGAGCCGCGCAGGGTCTTGCCATCACACACCAGCTGATCCAGACCCGTTGCCCCGCTTGGGACCTGGCTGATCATCCAGGCCTGCAGCACCTGGCCAAACTCCTGCAGGTGGGCCTTGTTGAACAGGTAGAGGAAGGTGGCATCGGAGGGCCAGCGCTTGAAATTCAGGCCCAGCGCCTGGTTGAGTGCCTCACGGTGCCGCCGGGCAAAGGCCTCCAGATCACGGGAGCTGCGGCAGCCGCTCAGGATCCCGAGCACAGCCACCAGCAGCAGGAACCACTGCGGGTAACGCACCCCGCGGCGGTAACGCCCATCCGGGATGGCCTTGAGGAAGCTGATCAGGTCATCCGGTGCGGGCTGATCGACTCCGGTGGAGCGGGTTTCGGGCATTGGGGGCACTGAGACCCGCCGACCAAACCCAATGCTGGCAGACCTGCCAAGAGCTACCAGGACAGACTTTTAGGCGACCCTGCTGCTGATGCTGAGCTCGGGGTGGTCGTGATCGACCAGCTTGCGCAGTTCACGGGCATCAGAGCAGTTGAGACTTTTTTTTGAGCCACTCCAGCTCCATCTGCAGCCGTCCGATCTGCTGGAACAGCTCCGCCTCCTTGGCCTGCCCCTCCTCCTTGTCCTTGGTCTTCTTGCCTCGGGTGAAGAGCTCGCTGGCACCGTCCAGGAGCTGCCGCTTCCACTGGCTCACCTGGATCGGGTGGATGGCGTGGTCGGCGGCGATCTCCTGGATCGTCTTGCGGCCACTGATCGCCTCCATGGCGACCCTGGCCTTGAACTCGGGGCTGTGGGCGCGGCGCTTGCTCATCGGTGGGAGCCCCTTTCAGGGGCGGTACCCCGCCTCAGAGGTTAACGATGGGGCCTGTCCAGAAAAGCCAGACCACCTCAAATCGCTGGGTTCAACTGGAGGGGCTGATCCCATGGCGGCGCCTATCAGCAAAGATGTCCGCTCAGGGTACTGATCTGAGTACCTCAGAAAGCCTACTCCGGATGGAGGATCATGGGCTTCGAGATCGGATGTTGATCGTCATCGCGCGTTGATCAGGAGCGCAGGCTTGAGCGGCCGGCCCCCGGTCGGAGGCTGAGGCCGGCCCGCCTCTTGCGGGCGGTCCAACCACAACCCCCTGGGGCCTGGGTTTCTGATCTTCAAGCAGCGACAGTGTCCTGCGGTCTGGGATGGTTGACCCGCACGACTGTTGGCTGAGCCCAATCGCGAGGTGGCCTGGCCCAGCGGCGTGGATGTTGCGCACGCGCCTGCTCATAGGTCTGCTGACGGACTCTGCAGATCGCGTCAGCTTCTCCGTAGTGACGTTGATTGGGCGTCACATACTTGATGCCGCTGTGACGATGCTCAGCGTTGTACCAGTCAACAAAACCATCGACCCAGGCACGCACTGAGAGAAGATCCCGGAAACGACGCACTGGATAGCTCTGGTGATATTTCATGGTTCGGAACCATGACTCAACGTAGGCGTTGTCATTGCTCACCCGCGGCCGCGAGAATGACAGGGAGATGCCGAGCTCGGCCAGCTTGGCGGCCAAGGTGTAGGAGCGCATGGGTGCTCCGTTATCGGCGTGCAGGATCGTGGTCGACCCCGAGCTGATCCCTTCATCACGGCAGACACGATCAAAGAAGTGCTTGGCCAGTTCGCCGCATTCACGATCGTGCACCTCAACGCCAAGGATGCGCCGGCTCCACACATCCATCGTATCCGTTCAGGGGCCGTGACGCAGCCGCGCAGCATTCACCGCCCTTGATCGCTGATCACCAAGCGACCACAGACACCACGATCGATGACGGCCGGCTCAGGGATTCGGCAACAGCGATGGCATCTCACCGCCACGATGATGGGCGATCAAGGCCTGCTCCAGGAACTGCCAGATATCACGGCCCTGTTGCCGCAGGCTGGTGGTGACCGTGAGCAACCTGCTGCGGCAGATTGCACCCTGGCGGGATTGGACGCCATGGCTGATCTTGCGCTGAATCACCGAATGGCGCAGGGCACGCTCGGCTGCGTTGTTGGTGGGCTCGATCCCTTCAATCTCCAGGAAGGTCCAGAGGCCATCGCTCACTTGCAGCAACTGATGGCAGGTACGCACCGTCTTGGCCCACGGCGTTCGCTCGCCGCGCTGGCAGCCCAGCTCCACAACCCGCTGCAGCGTGCCCACAAACGCCTGGCGGATCGGCCGACAGCCCTGCTGCAACGTGGACCAGTCGATCGTTCCGTCTTTGTAGCGGTGCCACTGGGCAAACAGCTGCTGCTGCAGGCCCAGCAGCTCCGCTCCAATCTCACCGCTGGCGCCCTGACGGTCAGCGATGGCAGTGAGATCGCGGATCACGTGCGCCCAGCACAGCTGGCGCTGCTCCAGCGGGAGATGGTTGTAGGCGGAGAAGCGATCGCTCACCACAATTCCGCCAAAGGCATTCCCGAGCAGGTCGATCGCGGCGGCAGCCGAGCGGCTCAGGCTCTGCAAGAACACTGTCACCCCCATGGCGGTCACCATGACCCACTCCCAGCCGCGCCGGCCATCGGGGTTGCCCCCATCGGCATTACCGGTGGGGGCACCGGTTTCATCGACATAGACCACCGACTGCTGACGGGCAAACGCAAGGGCCTCCTGCATGGGCTGCTCCAGTGCTGCACTCAAGCGCTGGCGGATAGTGGCCATCGCTCCCCGGCTGATCTGTACCCCCAGCAGCTGATCCAGCAGCGCCTGGGTCTTGCTGAAACTCAACGGGAAGGCACTACCCAGCAGACCCACCAGAGCACTGAGCCGGGGACCGTAATGGCTTACTTCCACCTCCGCCGGTAACGAGGCACAGGTGCTGGTGGAACAGCAGGGGCAGACCAGGCGGTGCAGCCGGTGCTCGATCACCAGAGGCGTGATCGGTGGAATCTCGATCACCTGGTGCCTCAAGGGCTCGGGATCCTGACCCTGTAGCAACGTGCCGCAGCGGCGGCAGGCCTGGGGGTGGTGCTCGACCACCTCATCCACCCGCTCGATCGGCAGCAGCTCCGGCCCAGATCCGGGATGGCCCGGCTGGCCGCCGCGCTTGCGGCCACTGCCCTTGCGTCGTTCGGGCGGCCTAAACCCCTGGCCATCACTGGAGGGAGGCTTGGAAGAATTGCGGGAGCTGCGGCCGATCCGCTCGCGCAGATGGGCCAGTTCGGTCGCCAGGGCGGTGAGCTGGACGCGGAGCTGCACCATCTCCTCCTGTTGAGCCAGGATGAACTCCCTGGCACCAGCTGGCCACGACAACCAGTCCACCTCGGAAATGCCAGCAGGAGGGGCGCCCATCTCAAGCAGTCTCTGCCTGAGATGCAAACGGGAATCAGGACGCCGTCAAGGGTTCAGCAGAGACGATGTTCGCCGCGTGCTGTCCCGACCCCTGAATGCTTACCATCCATCACCATATAAAGGTAGTAGAATTGACCCTTCACAGGCCCCGGCAACAGGGTGATATCCCAGGCCAGCACTTGATGGATGCCCGTTGCCTCCAGCACGGGTGGCTCTCTTGGCTCCCGCGGTGGGCGGCTCCTGCCGCGATGATTTAACAGGCCTTCCTGGCGCATGATGCGGTAAATCGTTGACTCCGATCCCACGTAGACTCCCTCCTCGGCAAGGATCGCCACGATCTGACCAGGCGTGAGATCGGCAAAGCGTGGATCGTTGACAGTGGACAACACCTGTTGGCGCTCCTCCTCGCTGAAACGATGCATGACATGCCTGGACGCTCCCTTGCGTTGATCGCAGCTGAATCCCTGGGTCCGAATCATCAAGCCCCATCGCCTCAGCGTGCGTGTCGCCAGGCCGAAAAGATCAGCAATGGCCTTGGCCGAAAGGCCACGACTGATGCCTTCCTGTAGAAGCGCGACGATCGCACCGCGATCGCCAGACGGAATCAAGGATCCTCGTCCGGTTGAAAGATCTGGTTGAACTTTTTTGAGAGCATCAACAACGTCGCCGCTTCTGTCAGTGCTTTTTCTTTCTTCTGCAATTCACGCTCCAGCTGGCGATTCCGCCGGACCAGTTCCTGATTCTTGCGTTGCAGTTCCCGCTGATCAGCCATGCTCGGCGCGCTGGGGCCATTGGCATCCTCGGCGGCCTGGCGCCAACGGGCAACCTGCTTGGGGTACAGCCCCCGCTCCCTGCAGAACGACCCGAGCTCGCTTCCGTTCAGTCCTGCGGCCTGGATCACGGCTGCCAGCTTGTCGGCAGCGCTCCACTGCTCCGGCGGCCGGTTCGTGGCAGGCACCAGCTGGCCCTGCTTCTGCCACTGGCTCCGCCAGTTGTAGATGGTCTGCGCCGTGATCCCGGTGTCGCGGGCGATCTCAGCCACGCTCTCAAGGTTCGGAGGGCTCATCCGCAGGCGGACGGCTTCCCGCAGAGCGGCGTCATAGGGCGGTTGCATAGTCGTCGGTTGGGCCCCCAGGTGGACGGGTCAAACCGAGCGGACTTCTTCCTAAGAAACACCAACGGCCAACAGGGATCTCGGCTGACTGACCACACCTCAAGCAGAGGCAACAAGTTGAAAACCAAGGGCAATGGCGCGTCGCTGGAGACCACGAATCTGACGATCCCTTGATTCCTCCTGATATGCGGCAGCACCGGGATCCTGATATACCAAACCATCACGGAGCGTCTTGTAGTAAAGAATGGCAAGCTTTCGGGCAGTAGCAATTAATGCTTTACTCTTTCCGGCACGTGCTGCCAGACGACGTTGAAAAGCACCCAGTGCAGTATTCGTTCTTCCCAGCGGTACGGCAGCCATCCAAAAGGCACTACCTGCTCGCGTAGTGCCCTGTCGTGTTCGTGAAGAAAGTACCTTTCCCCCTGAGATCCTGTTCTGAGGACTGAGTCCCAGCCATGACACAAAATGCTGGGCACTGGGCCAGCGCTTCATGTCCAACCCACACTCACTAATGAGCGTGAGAACTGTTGTTGGTCCTAATCCCGGAAGCCTTAGAAGATTGTGGCCTGACAAGGCTTGAATTAGGTGGGTTGGGTTAAATGCAAAGCCATGTCCGCATATCTTCCAATCCCCAGGTTGACTGCCTGGATCTTGATAGTCCGAGCCGGCAAGCTCTGTCATCAATGATTGTGCCGCAAGCTCGCAGGCCCTGATCTTCTCTGAATAGGTGTCAAAGAGCTCAACTGCGATCTTCAAAGAGAACAAGTGATCGTCTTGGTAGTTCCCCTCAAGAGCAGCCGCAATTGTTGCCGCGCTCTCCTTGCAGCGTCTGTCTCGGAGAGAAGCGAGTCTTTCGGGGTCCCTCTCACCTGAAAGTATGGCATCGATGATTCGCCTACCGGTTAGTCCGCTGATATCTCTGACAACATGATGAAGCTGAAGATTCATAAGCATCAGCGCCTTCTGGATGTGTTGCTGATGAGACGAGCGGTATCGAACAAGTTGATCACGCTGCCGCAGATATGAGCGTAGTTCTGTGATTTTTTGGTCTGGACGAAAGCTTGCTCTCACCAGGCCGTAGCTGTGGAGCTGCTGAAGCCATTGTGCATCGTTGATATCCGTCTTGCGGCCCGGAACATTCTTGGCGTGCCTGGCATTAACAAGAAAGACGTCAATGCCTTTGCCAGAGAGAATCTCGTAAAGCGGAACCCAGTAGATTCCAGTGGACTCCATGGCAATGGTGCTAATTCCAACTGCCAGCAGCCATTCGGCGAGTGCGATTAGATCCTTTGTGAAGCTTGAAAACTTGCGGACGGGATTCGGATCAAGCTCGACAGGAACAGCAACAACGTGGAATCTACTGCCGACATCAATTCCAGCGGAACGAGGGTTAATGACTTTCAGACGAGCTCGGCGCTTGCCTGCTGAAATTGGTTCTCCCATGGCTTAAGGACTCACTAGGTGATCGGGAGGGCATCAGGCAGGATTCGCGCACTAAAATCAGCAAATTCCTAATCGGGATCGGCCGACTAACTCATTGGTCAGTCGAGCCGTCGCCAGGGCAGGGAGCGCAATTCGAATCCCAGGCCACGTTTGCTTTCGGGGTCAGGCCTCCAAAGATGTCATCGGCCATGGCCCGATGTCCTCATGACCAGAGTGGCAAGGGCGCTCTGGCTTGGCCGTGGGTGTTTCGGGCGCGAGGGCGTACGCGCGTACTGGTTCGTTTGCTGACACTGGGGGTGGGATGAGCTGGAAGAAACCTATGCCCCTCAATTCAGCGCCACAATTGGCGCTCCAGCCAAATCAGTGAGAATGGCCTTTGGTGCTCTCTACATCAAACAGAAGTTAGGGCTCACCGACGAAGAGACAGTCCATCAGATCAGAGAGAACGCCTATATTCAGTTCTTTCTCGGCTTTGCGGGCTACACAGCTAAGGCACCGTTTGATGCCTCGATGATGGTGCACTTTCGCAAGCGTTTTTCTGACGAGGATCTGCGCCGTATCAACGAGCTGGTGGTGCAGCGCGGCAAAGAGATCCTTCTGGAAGCACTTGCTCAGGCAGCAGACGATGACGACCATGATGATCGTGATTCCAGTGGAGGAGGTGCTCAGCTAGAACTTGATGCGTTGATCAAGCCTGCTGACTGGCCAGAAGGAAAGAATTGGGGCACTCTCACGATTGATGCCAGTTGCACTCCAGCCGACATCACCTATCCCAGAGACCTCAAGCTCCTCAACGAGGCTCGCACAACGACCGAGCGAGTCATTGATGATCTGTGCAGTCAGTCATCGGGATTCAGGAGACATCGACCTCGCTACGACCGTGGCCTTGCTCGTGCTCATTTCCTGAGAGTGGCGAAGCAAAAACGACCACGTCGCCGCAAAGTGAAGGCTGCCATTAAACATCAGCTTGGCTATGTGCGGCAGAATCTCAAGGCCATTGATGCTCTGATCGGCTGCGGGGCAAGGCTTTCCGAGCTTAAGAGGCATTGGTGGCAGAAGTTGTTGGCCTGCAGCGAGTTGGAGCGGCAACAGGGCCTTCTGCTCGCCTCTCAGACCAACAGCATTCCAGACCGCCTGGTGAATCTTGTGCAGACCCATATCCGCCCAATGGTGCGAGGCAAAGCACGTGCTGCGGTGGAGTTTGGAGCCAAAATCAGTGTTTCGGTTCAAAACGGCTTTCCGTTCTTGCACCGCATAAGCTGGAACCCCTACAACGAAGGAGAAGACCTTATCGCTCAGGCGGAAAAATACAAGCTGGATACAGGATCTTACCCAGAGCGAATCTGCGCCGACCGGATTTATATCACGGCCAAGAATAGGCATTTCTGCACGAGGAACGGTATTCGCCTCTCCGGCAAGCGATTGGGTCGCCCGCCCAAGGATCCTGATGTCACCACTGCACACAAGCACCAGCTCCGATCTGATCAAGCTCGACGCAATGAAGTGGAAGGCGTCTTTGGCTCTGGAAAGCGCAAGTATTCCCTGGATCTGATCATGGCTCGTCTACCAGCTGGTGCCGAATCCTCCATCTCGATGGCCTTTGTCGTGATGTGCGCGGAAAAGGTCTTGAGGCTGCTGCGCCTCTTTTTTGTCCTTCTTTTTGGGTGGATCTACAGCTTTTTTATGGCCTGGTCAGCGATCAGAGCGCCTGAGGGCATCTGCAAGCCATGCTTTTGAGATCTGGCCGACTTGATGTCACCGCGCTTGCCAGCCTGATTAACGCGAAGCAAACGGACGAATCCGGCGTCGATGGGCCGAGAATCTTTTTCAGGAGTCCCTATAGAGATGATGACAATATGGAGACATAAAAGAGCATCATTTATGAATCTTACAATGCGAAAACAGGCAACTTGCAGAGTCTGCAGTGGTAACTATTTCGTAAGACGTGCGACTAACAAACTGAGGCTACGAATGTAGTCATAAGCAAGGCCAGGTGACCAAGTGAAAAGCTCTGAGCGTTGTTTTGCGATGATAGCACTCCAAAAATATGACGATAAGTACGTCCTAAGAATTCCGATAGTGAATGGTATCTCACTCAGTGAATCACGAATGCACTCTTCAAATAGTCTTACGGTAACAATTGCACAATTTCGACTATAGAGAGAATAGGAAGAGTCCTTCTTTAGAGTATGCCACACAGAGATGAGATGATCGGGGTTAAAGGCATCAACAACGCAGACGTTGTAAGCAGCCCCGCGTTGTTGAATATCATAATCAAGAGACTGCCATACTCCTGGATAAAACATGCGATGAGAGCTTCCTATAGTTTTACTAGTTGGTCTCTTCTCCTCTGCCAGCCATGAATTCTTATCAGGATAGATACTAGCATAAAAACTGTTGGTTTCGAAAGTTATATGTCCTACATGAAAGTCTCGCCTTCTGAGTGAATAGGCAAACGAATAACGTCCAATCACTGGAAGAACTATATGTGAGCAAGTATCTTCATTGTTCGGAAGCCAGGCACGGATCTTAACTATTTCACATGAACTGCCGTATTCCTCACGGTTGGCGACAAACTTAGAATCTATTGGCTTTTCCTTCCTATTTTGATGGCTCGCACCCACTACCAGAGAGATGCTAAACTGAATCATGCTAGCCCATATAATTAATGATATCTCATAAATCATGCTCTTATTGTGAATAGTAAGCAATATAATCGCCAGAATAAGCTCTACAGTTAGAACAAGGGCAACGCATCGGGTATTTCTTCTAATAACCGCCAAAGAATAGGCTAATAGGACGCAGTTGAGTAGTCGGCAGATTGCATATATAAGCGTGAATGAACCGCTAATATCTGTATTATAGCTAACCAGATCCAGTGAATAGATCACAAAAGCTATTGGTGTAAGAAGTAAAGGTGAGACGCTATAGATCGTGGCTTTGCTTCGCCTAACGTAGACGAGTGTACATAGAATAGCAAAACATGAGAGCAAGATCAGGGATGTAGCTACTGTATGGCGGAGGAGAAGATGAATGGGGTGACTATAATGCTGATCGAACCTAAGAATACCGAGGGCAACTGACGTTGAGAATATGAATACAATCGAACAAGCTACAGAGAAGGTCTTCTGAAATTTCTCTAACCGTTGCTCACCAAACAGTATCCCAATAGTTCTAGCGCTATAATAGCCTAGCATTGTCTAGTGATCCTAAAAATGGTCATTTAAAGTGAGCAAATAGATTAGCCCAAGCCATACGGCTGAGTATGACGCTTTCACGAATGTGAAGCACGTAGAATACACATACGATAGCATGACCTACGGGTGCCTCGCGCTGCAGACTGGCTGGAGAGTTTGCGAAACCATCGTCCCTCTATTAACGATGCACTAATTCCTTGAATACTTATCACTTAAGGAGCGTCTGGGAAGACCGAGCGATAAACGCGACAATGTCCCTGTGATGGCAGGCCGGGACAGAGTTGATGGGTGGCAAGCAGCTCAGCTTCTCGCATTGCGATCTGACCACGGCCAAGATGCAGCCCAGCGTGACAAGTTTCTCTCTGAGATGGAGCCGGTGGTGCCCTGGCAGGCACTGATCGATTTGATTGAGCCTCACTACCCCAAAGCGACAAGAAGGGCGGCCGCCCTCCTTACCCGCTGGCGACGATGCTGCACATTCACTTGCTGCAGCAGTGGTATTCCCTAAGCGATCCGGCGAATGAGGAGGCCCTGATCGAGGTACCCACCATGCGTCACATTGCCGGTATCGAGCTGATCAGCGATCGGATTCCGGATGAAACGACGATCCTGACCTTCCGCCATCTGCTGGAGAAGGATGGCCTAGGCGAGCAGGTTTTTGACACCGTGAAGGCCCACCTCGGTGCGCGTTGCATGACGAGGCGGCAAGGCACGATCGTCGATACCACCTCATCGGCGCGCCTAGTTCAACCAAGAATAAGGCAGGGAAGCCGGATCCGGAGATGCACCAGACGAATAACGCCAACCATTGGTATTTCGGGATGAAAGTCCACGCCAATGTGAACAAGGACTCGGGCCAGATAATCCACCATCCGACGGCTGCCGCTGCAGGGATCCTCCAGATACAAGGAATCGATCCTGGCCATGATCCGTAGCGTTGATTCCGGAACCGGAGTCGGTCGGTAGTAGAGCGTGGATCGCGGTAGGCCTAGCAGGGCACACTGGCGGCTGATGCTGAGCGCAGGATGGTCGTGATCGACCAGCTTTCGCAGTTCATGGGCGTCAGAGCAGCTGAGATTTTTTTTGAGCCACTCCAGCTCCATCTGCAGCCTGCCGATCTGCTGGAACAACTCAGCCTCCTTGGCCTGCCCTTCCTCCTTGTCCTTGCTCTTCCTGCCCCGGGTGAACAGCTCGCTGGCGCCATCGAGCAGCTGCCGCTTCCACTGGCTCACCTGGATCGGATGAACAGCGTGATCGGCAGCGATCTCTTGGATCGTCTTGCGTCCACTGATCGCCTCCATGGCGACCCGGGCCTTGAACTCTGGGCTATGGGTGCGTCGCTTGCTCATCGGTGGGAGCCCCATTCAGGGGCGGTACCCCGCCTCAGAGATTAACGATGGGACCTGTCCAGAAAAACCAGTCCACCTCACGCTCCTGACTCATTTTGTATTTGAGATTTAGGAATTCAGCACATTATCTCGTCAACAACGTTAGTCGGGGAAACAGTTGGTCTGTTGGATAAAATATGCTTAACAGTCCACAGCAGACGCTAATTGCAAAAATCATCGTGGAACGGAGAAGCGGCGACTATATCCGCAATGCCAAGTCGCTCTCGCCAAGCTTCAATAGATTCATCCCAGCCCTCCTCCCAGCGTTGTGCAAGTAGTGGTGCGCAGATCCGTCCGAGCTCAAGACCATAGCTTATTGCAAGACCGACATCAAGTTGACCCTGAACAGAGCCTGTCATGCAGTGTTGCATTAGGTGAGCGCCAATCACCATGGCGCTGCCTGGCCAGCGCAATTGAACAACGTTCACTGCACTTATCGCCGCTTCCCCAGCTACCGTGGGGGGGCAGCCGCAAACCACGTGCCAGACATCGTGTGAGTGTCTAATCCGTTGGTGAAGCCAAATATCATCGCCTTCACTCCCGTCTTGCAGAACAGGGTCGGGTAGAATGCTTCCGCCGGCACTGGCAAGACAGCTCGCATAAGAATATCCCAGGCTGCCCGAAGGTAGCGTCAAAAACTCAGATTGACTCGGCCAATGCCCCCAGTAGCGCTCTTTCATCAGCTCAGCTATTGCTGGATCGCTGCGAAGTGAGGCGCGCGCGGCGTCTGCCGCAGGTGTTTTGTAGCTGCGAGTCAATAGATCGATTCCGCGTTCAGGTTCAGAACGCTCTACCAGAGCTGCTAGATCAGTAGCAAAGTGCAACAGCTCGCGGCGAAGAGAATTACGCATGCGTCAAGGTAACGGATGAACTGGTGTAGCTTGTCCCTCTGAAGGCCATATCACATAATTGCGTGTCACCGGTGCTGGCTTCAAGATGATTCTAACCCAGGGATGGAGACTCATCAAGCATCAAGTCGGTGTTTCATCAGATGAGCCAGTAGACTTACACAGTTCGAGCTGTTAAATGGCTATGCAGCCCCAAGACCATGAGGCACGTGTGATGGAAGCACTTTATTGGTCAGTCATGGCGACAGAAGTTGAAAGTTTGGGTAGAAGTAAAATGCGGTATTTCTACCACATGGCCTTTGAACAATGCAAAACGCGATAACGCCATAAACCCTTATTCGGCCTGTTGGTATTCGCGAGTTCTTCACATCTTCTTCGCGTGAATGCGCTTCATTCTTGCTAGTGAATGATGTCAAGATAATTTCGATTCAGATCTGAAAAACTTGGCATCGGTTCGAATGCACTTATATGTACGAATACCTGCTCCTACCGGATGCGACAAAACAATTTATTTTAGTAATTCTTATTCTAATTCCAAAGGTGGCGTGTCTGTGAATGGTGCAAGCAAGCGCTTCTTTGGTTTGGAGCCGATATTATTACATTTTATCTTTGGTTCTATCAGCTCTGTCGGCACATGACTAGTCGTCACTATTGTAGAAATATTTGGCCTTGCTTGTGCACTCCTCATGGTTAAGCCTCATTACCCTTTAAGAGCGTCCGTCGCATTAAAGGTTTTAAAAACGATCCAATTTTGGTAATTCAGAATGTCCGAAGACAAGCACGCGCCCTCAATAAGCGCTGATATTCTGTTGATGACAGGACTGCATGAGGAGTTGCAATGGCTTAAGAAGGTATTTGACAGTGAATTCCAGCGCATTGCAATCCTTGGAACTTCATACCTTCTGACAAATGTTGCCCATGCTAATCGCAGTGTGACGATTGTTGCGCTCCGACAACAGGAAAAGGGGCTGACCAGTTCTGCGATCACTGCCACCAAGGCAATGTGTCTATGGAAGCCAAAGTTGGCTGTGATGACAGGTATCTGTGCAGGTGTCAAGGGTTCGGTCAACCTTGGTGATCTTGTGGTTGCCAGTCAGTGCTTCGAACACTCAAGTGGTCAGTTATCGGAGGGTGAATTCATTCCAGTACAGAACCGGGTTTCGCCACCTCCATGGGCACTGGATTTTTTGATTTCTCTTACTGATTCTAACGAGTTGCAAGAATTGGTTCGTGTTGGCTTTGGACATCCAATGCCTAGTGAGGCAGAGCCACGTATTCATTACGGCGCAATGGCATGTGGCCCGCAAGTAATTAAGGATCAGTCTTACATTGACAGACTAAAAGCCAAAGAGTATTCGCTTCTTGCTATCGACATGGAATCGTATGGGCTTGCACTTGCCGCATCTATGTGTAGTACCTATTTGCGCCCTGTAATTCCTTTGGTAGTCAAGGGTGTTTGTGATTTTGCCGATTCTGAAAAAACGGATGACTGGCATGATTATTGCTCCTATTCCAGTGCTGCCTTTATCCGTTCGCTCCTAGAGATTGCGATTGCTCGTGACAGGGTCTATAGTTGGATAAAAGACTAATCTACTGTTGAGAAATCCTGTGCAAGTCGATACTCTAATTCTAGGGGGTGTCATCGTCACTATGGACCATCATCGGCGCGTCATTCGAGATGGTGCTATTGCCATCAAGACTGGCCGTATAGTAGACGTGGGAGATCGTCAGGAGCTGCAGTCTTCCTATGAGGCCCTGAATCGTATCGATGCCAGTGGGCGTGCAGTGATACCTGGGCTGATTAATGGGCATGCTCATATTCCAATGACTCTGTTCCGTGGATTGGCGGATGATGAGGATCTTGATGACTGGCTACAACATACGATCTTTCCTGCAGAGGCAATGAATGTGGATGAAGCATTCGTGCGCTGCGGCACACGTCTTGGGCTCGCAGAGCTAATTCGAGGTGGTATCACCACCGTTTGCGATATGTACTACTACGAGTATGCAGTAGCCGAAGAGATAGCGGTCGCGGGATTACGTGGTCTACTTGGTCAGGTTCTTATCGATTTTCCTGCTCCGGATTGTACCGACTACACCGCGGCTATGGACACTCTGCATCGTTTTGTGGAACGTTGGCAAGGTCACCAGTTGATCATACCAGCAATTGCTCCGCATGCCCCTTACACCGGGACTCCTGAAAAAGATTCTCGGCCCATCGGCGCCGGATTCGTCCGTTTGCTTCGCGTTAATCAGGCTGGCAAGCGCGGTGACATCAAGTCGGCCAGATCTCAAAAGCATGGCTTGCAGATGCCCTCAGGCGCTCTGATCGCTGACCAGGCCATAAAAAAGCTGTAGATCCACCAGGGCTGCCTAAAAGTGTGATCAGCCCAAGCTCCCTCGGCTGGCCACGCCGCCAAGTGCCAGCATTCCCTTGATGTCGTAGGCCAACTCCCGCAGGCCTTGGCGGATCGAGCGGTAGCCGCCCCGCCGCAGCAAGTTCATCACGATGGTTCGCAGGAAGGCGAACACCGGGGCCCCGATCCGGTTGGCGTAGCGATGAGCGTCCTCACCCAGCTGGACGTCACGGGCCCAGTGCCATTCGTTCTCAATGCTCCAGCGCTGACGGATCAGGCGCAGCAGGGCTTGTGGCGTGGTGCGCACGCTGGTGAGGAACAGGTGGTGCCTGATCTTGCGCTTGCCCTTGCGGGTGAGGGTGCCTGTGATCACCTCAACGATCCAGGCGCTGCCGGGCCAGTTGGCTTTGATGTGCTCCGGTGCCTCTCTGGCTCGCAGTTCCCAGACGGTGTCGCGCCCGTGGCGCTTCTCGTGATCTGTTGCAGTGAAAGGGATGTGACGCTTTCCCTGGAACTGGCAGCCGATCTGGCGGTAGAGGGTCTTCTGGTTCGATTTGACGGTCAGGAGCACGTCGGCCCCCTGGGAGAGGCACCAGCGAAAAACGCCTGCGTCGTGTGCAGGGCATCCGCCTGGATCAACACGCCATCGAGATCCAGGCTGCTGAGCAGCTCTTTCAGCGCCGCACGCTCACTGGATTCGTGGGTGTCATAGGTCGTCTGGGCCAGGGCGACGCCAAGGGCCCGGGCGTACACCGTGACCTGGGCGACAAACCGGTGACTGCCGTCTTCTGTCTCCACGGCAGAGCCGCGCAGGGTCTTGCCATCACACACCAGCTGATCCAGACCCGTTGCCCCGCTTGGGACCTGGCTGATCATCCAGGCCTGCAGCACCTGGCCAAACTCCTGCAGGTGGGCCTTGTTGAACAGGTAGAGGAAGGTGGCATCGGAGGGCCAGCGCTTGAAATTCAGGCCCAGCGCCTGGTTGAGTGCCTCACGGTGCCGCCGGGCAAAGGCCTCCAGATCACGGGAGCTGCGGCAGCCGCTCAGGATCCCGAGCACAGCCACCAGCAGCAGGAACCACTGCGGGTAACGCACCCCGCGGCGGTAACGCCCATCCGGGATGGCCTTGAGGAAGCTGATCAGGTCATCCGGTGCGGGCTGATCGACTCCGGTGGAGCGGGTTTCGGGCATTGGGGGCACTGAGACCCGCCGACCAAACCCAATGCTGGCAGACCTGCCAAGAGCTACCAGGACAGACTTTTAGGCGACCCTGGTAGATCCACCCAAAAAGAAGGACAAAAAAGAGGCGCAGCAGCCTCAAGACCTTTTCCGCGCACATCACGACAAAGGCCATCGAGATGGAGGATTCGGCACCAGCTGGTAGACGAGCCATGATCAGATCCAGGGAATACTTGCGCTTTCCAGAGCCAAAGACGCCTTCCACTTCATTGCGTCGAGCTTGATCAGATCGGAGCTGGTGCTTGTGTGCAGTGGTGACATCAGGATCCTTGGGCGGGCGACCCAATCGCTTGCCGGAGAGGCGAATACCGTTCCTCGTGCAGAAATGCCTATTCTTGGCCGTGATATAAATCCGGTCGGCGCAGATTCGCTCTGGGTAAGATCCTGTATCCAGCTTGTATTTTTCCGCCTGAGCGATAAGGTCTTCTCCTTCGTTGTAGGGGTTCCAGCTTATGCGGTGCAAGAACGGAAAGCCGTTTTGAACCGAAACACTGATTTTGGCTCCAAACTCCACCGCAGCACGTGCTTTGCCTCGCACCATTGGGCGGATATGGGTCTGCACAAGATTCACCAGGCGGTCTGGAATGCTGTTGGTCTGAGAGGCGAGCAGAAGGCCCTGTTGCCGCTCCAACTCGCTGCAGGCCAACAACTTCTGCCACCAATGCCTCTTAAGCTCGGAAAGCCTTGCCCCGCAGCCGATCAGAGCATCAATGGCCTTGAGATTCTGCCGCACATAGCCAAGCTGATGTTTAATGGCAGCCTTCACTTTGCGGCGACGTGGTCGTTTTTGCTTCGCCACTCTCAGGAAATGAGCACGAGCAAGGCCACGGTCGTAGCGAGGTCGATGTCTCCTGAATCCCGATGACTGACTGCACAGATCATCAATGACTCGCTCGGTCGTTGTGCGAGCCTCGTTGAGGAGCTTGAGGTCTCTGGGATAGGTGATGTCGGCTGGAGTGCAACTGGCATCAATCGTGAGAGTGCCCCAATTCTTTCCTTCTGGCCAGTCAGCAGGCTTGATCAACGCATCAAGTTCTAGCTGAGCGCCTCCTCCACTGGAATCACGATCATCATGGTCGTCATCGTCTGCTGCCTGAGCAAGTGCTTCCAGAAGGATCTCTTTGCCGCGCTGCACCACCAGCTCGTTGATACGGCGCAGATCCTCGTCAGAAAAACGCTTGCGAAAGTGCACCATCATCGAGGCATCAAACGGTGCCTTAGCTGTGTAGCCCGCAAAGCCGAGAAAGAACTGAATATAGGCGTTCTCTCTGATCTGATGGACTGTCTCTTCGTCGGTGAGCCCTAACTTCTGTTTGATGTAGAGAGCGCCAAAGGCCATTCTCACTGATTTGGCTGGAGCGCCAATTGTGGCGCTGAATTGAGGGGCATAGGTTTCTTCCAGCTCATCCCATGGGATCAGCCCCTCCAGTTGAACCCAGCGATTCTCGGGATCAAGTGTGCCGCCAAATGGCAGGTGGAACTCCTTGATTGAGATCTGACCGTTATTGTGCCTCCGGTACATATGGAACGATCAGGAGTAAAGGCAATCACGGATTGCCTGATTCACGGCCACTTTAGCGGTTTCTCATGCTTGAGACCAGCTGCGGCGCAATGGATCTGGATTGTTCAGGAGTCCCTACACCGTTGGGGATGACCATCTGATTGCAGCACACCGTTTCTCTATTGAACACAATTGTCCGCTGATCACCCACCTTGCAGAGAGTCGGCATGAGGTGTTGGAGAGTATCCGACTTAAAGGTCTAAGACCTGTGGAACATCTAGCGCGCCTTGGGGTACTCAGCGAGAACATGGTTGCGGCGCATGTTGTGTGGGCTGAAGACCATGAACTCGATCTATTGGCACACTATGGCGTTGGTGTAGTGCACAACCCTCAATCGAATATGAAACTCGCATCGGGGGTAGCACCGCTGCCGCAGATGTTGTCGCGCAATATGGGTGTCGGTATCGGCACCGACGGATCAGCCTCAAACAACGACCTAAGCCTCTGGGAGGAAATCGACACCGCTGCCAAGTTGCATAAGCTATTCACTTACGACCCCAAGGTGGTTTCAGCCCAGGAAGCGTTTGAGCTCGCCACGATTCGAGGTGCAAGAGCCTTACATATGGATCATATGATTGGCTCTCTGGAGGTGGGTAAGCGTGCAGATCTTGTCGTGCTGCAGATGGATCCCATCGACCAGATTCCCCTTCGAAGCATCTATTCGGCACTGGTCTATGCTACGAAGGCCAACGATGTCTGCGATTTGATGGTCGATGGACGTGTCCTCTTGCGCGATCGCCAGTTAACCACCCTCGATGAGGATCTGATAAGAGAACAAGGGCTTGTGCTTCGACGACAGATTATTGAACGACTTCAGCTCTCTGTCTGACTGCCCAATCTGAGGTGGTCTGGCTTTTCTGGACAGGCCCCATCGTTAACCTCTGAGGCGGGGTACCGCCCCTGAAAGGGGCTCCCACCGATGAGCAAGCGCCGCACCCACAGCCCCGAGTTCAAGGCCAGGGTCGCCATGGAGGCGATCAGTGGCCGCAAGACGATCCAGGAGATCGCCGCCGACCACGCCATCCACCCGATCCAGGTGAGCCAGTGGAAGCGGCAGCTCCTGGACGGTGCCAGCGAGCTCTTCACCCGAGGCAAGAAGACCAAGGACAAGGAGGAGGGGCAGGCCAAGGAGGCGGAGCTGTTCCAGCAGATCGGACGGCTGCAGATGGAGCTGGAGTGGCTCAAAAAAAAGTCTCAACTGCTCTGATGCCCGTGAACTGCGCAAGCTGGTCGATCACGACCACCCCGAGCTCAGCATCAGCAGGCAGTGTGCGCTGCTGGGGCTGCCTCGATCCACGCTGTACTACCGGCCGACACCGGTCCGTGTATCGACGCTGCGGATCATGGCCAGGATCGATGCTCTCTACCTGGAGGATCCCTGCAGCGGCAGCCGCCGGATGGTGGACTATCTGGCCCAAGATGGTATCCCGATCAGCCGAGATCGAGTGCGAAACCTCATGCGGCGCATGGGATTACGGGCGATCTACCAGAAGCCCCGGACGACGGTTCCAGGTGATCCGTCCGTGCGGTTCCCCTACCTGGTGGACCTCACGCAGGTCACGTCGGTGGATCAGGTCTGGGCGACCGACATCACCTACATCCCTCTGCAGAAAGGGTTCCTCTATCTGGTGGCGATCATGGATCTCCATTCCAGGCATGTGCTCAGCTGGAGGCTCTCCAACAGCCTTGACACGAAGTTCTGTCTGGAGGCCCTGGAGATGGCCTTGGGAGGCGGCCGTAGGCCAGAGATCTTCCACTCCGATCAAGGCTGTCAGTTCACGTCCGCTGACTTTGTGGCCAGACTCAAAGGGGAGCGGATCCAGATCAGCTGGTCCGGCAGAAAGCGGTGCTACGACAACATCCTTGTTGAACGGCTGTGGAGGACTGTCAAGTACGAGGAGGTCTACCTACGGGCATACAGCGATGGCTGGGACGCTGAAATCAGCCTGGCCCGCTTCCTGTGGCGGTATTGCCATGTAAGACCTCACAGTTCCCTTGGAGGCAAAACTCCCCACGCGGTCTACACTGAGGCCGAACCATGTTCCACCCGTCCTGGGTTAACGATGTCAGGGGCCGGAACTGTCCAATAAAAGGCACCCACCTCAATCCACACCACACGACTGCTCACCATAGGTGTCCAGACTCAATACTCGCATGACAACAGCTAGTCCTAGACAAGTGTTAGTAATGGGACGTTAGCACTTGTCTTTGCTGACATACTCAAAGTTATTCTGATGCGTCTACGTATAGCCACTCCTTGCTATTCGTGGCGGTAATCCTCGATTAGAACAGACCGTAAGGTCTGCACATCTCACCGGTGGTCTTCCGTTGGATTGTTCGGCCAGGATTCGATTTTGCCGTGGTCTGATCTGGGAATCGTGAGTGTAAGCATTCAGGGGTCGGGACAGCACGCGGCGAACATCGTCTCTGCTGAACCCTTGACGGCGTCCTGATTCCCGTTTGCATCTCAGGCAGAGACTGCTTGAGATGGGCGCCCCTCCTGCTGGCATTTCCGAGGTGGACTGGTTGTCGTGGCCAGCTGGTGCCAGGGAGTTCATTCTGGCTCAACAGGAGGAGATGGTGCAGCTCCGCGTCCAGCTCACCGCCCTGGCGACCGAACTGGCCCATCTGCGCGAGCGGATCGGCCGCAGCTCCCGCAATTCTTCCAAGCCTCCCTCCAGTGATGGCCAGGGGTTTAGGCCGCCCGAACGACGCAAGGGCAGTGGCCGCAAGCGCGGCGGCCAGCCGGGCCATCCCGGATCTGGGCCGGAGCTGCTGCCGATCGAGCGGGTGGATGAGGTGGTCGAGCACCACCCCCAGGCCTGCCGCCGCTGCGGCACGTTGCTACAGGGTCAGGATCCCGAGCCCTTGAGGCACCAGGTGATCGAGATTCCACCGATCACGCCTCTGGTGATCGAGCACCGGCTGCACCGCCTGGTCTGCCCCTGCTGTTCCACCAGCACCTGTGCCTCGTTACCGGCGGAGGTGGAAGTAAGCCATTACGGTCCCCGGCTCAGTGCTCTGGTGGGTCTGCTGGGTAGTGCCTTCCCGTTGAGTTTCAGCAAGACCCAGGCGCTGCTGGATCAGCTGCTGGGGGTACAGATCAGCCGGGGAGCGATGGCCACTATCCGCCAGCGCTTGAGTGCAGCACTGGAGCAGCCCATGCAGGAGGCCCTTGCGTTTGCCCGTCAGCAGTCGGTGGTCTATGTCGATGAAACCGGTGCCCCCACCGGTAATGCCGATGGGGGCAACCCCGATGGCCGGCGCGGCTGGGAGTGGGTCATGGTGACCGCCATGGGGGTGACAGTGTTCTTGCAGAGCCTGAGCCGCTCGGCTGCCGCCGCGATCGACCTGCTCGGGAATGCCTTTGGCGGAATTGTGGTGAGCGATCGCTTCTCCGCCTACAACCATCTCCCGCTGGAGCAGCGCCAGCTGTGCTGGGCGCACGTGATCCGCGATCTCACCGCCATCGCTGACCGTCAGGGCGCCAGCGGTGAGATTGGAGCGGAGCTGCTGGGCCTGCAGCAGCAGCTGTTTGCCCAGTGGCACCGCTACAAAGACGGAACGATCGACTGGTCCACGTTGCAGCAGGGCTGTCGGCCGATCCGCCAGGCGTTTGTGGGCACGCTGCAGCGGGTTGTGGAGCTGGGCTGCCAGCGCGGCGAGCGAACGCCGTGGGCCAAGACGGTGCGTACCTGCCATCAGTTGCTGCAAGTGAGCGATGGCCTCTGGACCTTCCTGGAGATTGAAGGGATCGAGCCCACCAACAACGCAGCCGAGCGTGCCCTGCGCCATTCGGTGATTCAGCGCAAGATCAGCCATGGCGTCCAATCCCGCCAGGGTGCAATCTGCCGCAGCAGGTTGCTCACGGTCACCACCAGCCTGCGGCAACAGGGCCGTGATATCTGGCAGTTCCTGGAGCAGGCCTTGATCGCCCATCATCGTGGCGGTGAGATGCCATCGCTGTTGCCGAATCCCTGAGCCGGCCGTCATCGATCGTGGTGTCTGTGGTCGCTTGGTGATCAGCGATCAAGGGCGGTGAATGCTGCGCGGCTGCGTCACGGCCCCTGAACGGATACTCGTGAGTTAACTGTGGTCAGAGCTTGTGCCTCAATTGGGGTGCAAGAAAGATCTTCATTTTGACCCAGTAATTGGTGTTCCCCTTGGAACGAAGCTTTGACAACTATAGGGTGTCACCGAGACTGGCATTTGAGTATGATGAATACACAGTATCTTGATTTAAGCTCATGGGGGGGCTTAAGTTGATAGACTGGTTCTTGAGACTTGGAATGGGATCAGTGCACGTTGTTGATTTGGTGCAATCCTAAGTCTCTACTTGTTGAGCAGGTGATTGTCTGTCTCGGGGTGTCAAAGATCTGTTGAGTGCACATCAGTCGCCAGCATGATATCAACGGGTTTGTTGCTGTACTGACGCCCCCCTATCCGGCGACAATCTGGTTGAGGGGCGCGCCAAACAGGTTGACCGCTCCTGAGGGGCTCTGCTGAATCCGGTTGCCATGCGCAGGGCACCGGCTCATGCCTGCTCCCCTCACCGCTCAACAGATTGCGCTGTACATGTCCAAACGACGAGCCGGCAGCCGCCAGGAGGTGGCTGCCGCAGCGGCGGGCATTTCGGTGAGCAGTGCCCACCGCATTGATGCTGGCCGCCTCCAACCCAAAGCCGCCAAGCCCCGTGGCCGGCGGCGGCCCGATCCATTGGCTGAGGTCTGGGAGCCCCTGTTGCTGCCGCTTCTGGAGCGCCATCCAGCCCTGACGCCCACCACCCTGCTGGAGCACCTGCAGGAGCAGAAGCCAGATCAAGACTGGAGTTCGCTCAAACGCACCCTGCAGCGGCGGGTGCAGCAGTGGAAGGCCTTGCACGGTCCAGCGCCGGAGGTGATGTTCCCGCTGGCCTACCAGCCTGGAGAGATCGGCTTCTGCGATTTCACCCGGCTGAAACGGGTGGCGATCACCCTGCGCGGCGAACCATTTCCCCACCTGCTGTTCCACTACCGCCTGGCCTGGAGCGGCTGGGCTTATGGGCAACTCATCCATGGTGGCGAGAGCTTTGTCGCCCTTTCAGAAGGGCTGCAGAACGCCCTGGCCGCCTGCGGTGGGGTGCCCAAGGAGCTGCGCACCGATCGACTGTCGGCCGCCAGCCGCAATCGGGATGGCAGCTACGCCCTCGACATCACCCCCCGCCACCAGGCGCTCTGCGCCCACTACGGCCTCAGTGCCAGCCGCAATAACCGCGGCGTGGCTCACGAGAACGGCATCGTCGAGGCGCCCCACGGCCATGTGAAACGTCGGCTGGAGCAGAAGCTGATCCTGCGCGGCAGCTCCGATTTCGAGGAGCCCGCCGAATACGCCCAGCTGCTCGCTGAGGTGTTCCGTGCCCTCAACGCCCCCCGCCAGTGGCGTTACGAGCAGGAGCTGGAGCACCTGGGGCCCCTGCCGGCCTTCCGCTTTGCCGACTACGAGCTGCTCACAGTGCGGGTGCGCAGCACCAGCACGATCGAGGTGCGGCAGGTGATCTACTCCGTGCCGCCCACCCTGATCGGCCGCCAGGTCATGGTGCGGCTGCACCACGACCGGCTGGTGGTGTTCCTGGACAGCGACTGGGTCTGCCAGCTCCCCCGCCTCTATGGCGCCTCTGGTGGCAAGCGGGCCTGGTGCATCGATCTGGAGCACCTGATCGACGCCCTGCGGGCCAAGCCCCGGGCCCTGCTCCATTGCCGCTACCAGCGCTACCTCTTTCCTGATTCCCGCTGGTGGGACTTCTGGCAGCAACTCCTGGTCGGCGGTGACCGTGACGCCGCTGCCCGGCTGATGGTCGAGGCCCTGTATGTGGCGGTGCGGGTGGCCTCCTATGCGCTGGTGCTCGCCTTCCTGGAGCAGGCCCAACGCCGCCAGACCCTTTCGCTGTCGGCTCTGCAGCAGCGATTCCGCGTTCCTCCCCGTTGCCAGAGCCTCCCCGATCCCGCCATCCCCCAACACCTGCTGGCTACCTATGACCACCTCGTCCCCATGCCCGCGCTCTGCGGCGGTGGAAGCGGCGCTGCCGCTCCTGCTCAAACAGCTGAAACTGGCGCGCTTCCGCAGTCACTGGCAGCCGCTGGCCGATCAGGCTGATGCCCAGGGCTGGAGCCCGGGCCAGTTCCTCTACGCCCTCTGTGAGCAGGAACTGGAACAACGGCAGATTGCCCGCCAGCAACGCCTGCTGCGCGGTGCCCATCTCCCGTGGCAGAAAGGTCTCGATGGCTTTGACCACCAGCACCTCGAGCCCCACCACTGGCAGGAGCTCCAAGGCCTGACGCGGCAGACCACCTGGCTCCTGCAGGCGGAGAACCTGCTGCTGTTTGGTCCCAGCGGTGTGGGCAAGACCCACCTGGCCATTGCCATCACGATGGCAATGGCGGCGCAGGACCAGGCCTGCCGCTTCTTCCCGGCCACCACGCTGGTGCAGCTGCTGCAGAAGGCCAAGGCGGCCTACGACCTGCCGGCGATGCTCCAGAAGCTCGATCGCTATGCCCTGCTGGTGATCGACGACATCTCCTACGTGCGCCGCAGCGAACTGGAGACCTCGGTGCTGTTTGAGCTGATCTGCCACCGCTACGAGCGGAAATCCCTGCTGGTGACCAGCAACCAGCCGTTCCGGGAGTGGGACGACATCTTCCCGAGCGGATCGATGACCGTGGCCGCGGTGGACCGGTTGGTGCACCACTGCCACATCATCGGGATCAAGGGCGAGAGCTACCGGCAGAAGGCAGCTGCCGCAAGGGTTTCCAAGGATTCCAGCAACCCGCCAACGTAATTGACGCGGACGTCATGGCCGCCACGATCAACGGCAACACCGGCCCAGCCCGGCAAAACCAAGGCGGCGACACGAAAACTGGCCCTCTCGCCATGAGATTGAGGCCAGAACCACAACTTGATTGACGCGCCACGACAGCCATGGGCACGATCGAGGCCCCATCAGGATTTCAGGCCTGGTGCCGCAGCAAAATTCAACCGGCTCACCGGTCAACCTGATTGGCACAAGCCATCAACCTGATTGACACGGGACACCCCCCCCCCCCTCCCCCCCCGCCTCTGCCAGGAAGTTGTCACCCTTGTGATCAGTACACCCGGGGGCTTGAGGACATGACCAATGCGTCGTTACAGCGAGGCCGTTAAAGCTGATGTGAGGAGGCGGATGAGTCCGCCTCACAGGCAGAGCGTGGCTCAGATCTCAGTGGCGCTGGGCATCCATGTCGTCACCCTCTACAACTGGAGGAAGGCCTGGCGGTTGCAGGGAGAGGTGGTGCCGGCATCCGAGAAGGAACCAGAGGGCTGGAGCGCTGCCGACAAGTTCACGGTGGTGATGGAGACGGCTGGCTTGAACGCCACAAAACTCAGCGCTTACTGCCGAGAGCGAGGACTGTTTCCTGAGCAGGTGGAGCGTTGGCGGCAGGCCGCCCAGGATGCCAATGACAAGCCAGTGCTCACCTTGAAAGAGCAGAAGGAGCTGGAAAAGCTCCGAGCCCAGGATCAACGGGAGATCAAAGCCCTCAAGAAAGAGCTCCAGCGCAAGGAGAAGGCCATGGCGGAGATGGCGGCCTTGCTGGTGCTGCGAAAAAAGTGGGAAGCCTTCTGTTCGGAGGACGCGGAAGGCTGACCAGTGAGGTGGGTGCCTTTTATTGGACAGTTCCGGCCCCTGACATCGTTAACCCAGGACGGGTGGAACATGGTTCGGCCTCAGTGTAGACCGCGTGGGGAGTTTTGCCTCCAAGGGAACTGTGAGGTCTTACATGGCAATACCGCCACAGGAAGCGGGCCAGGCTGATTTCAGCGTCCCAGCCATCGCTGTATGCCCGTAGGTAGACCTCCTCGTACTTGACAGTCCTCCACAGCCGTTCAACAAGGATGTTGTCGTAGCACCGCTTTCTGCCGGACCAGCTGATCTGGATCCGCTCCCCTTTGAGTCTGGCCACAAAGTCAGCGGACGTGAACTGACAGCCTTGATCGGAGTGGAAGATCTCTGGCCTACGGCCGCCTCCCAAGGCCATCTCCAGGGCCTCCAGACAGAACTTCGTGTCAAGGCTGTTGGAGAGCCTCCAGCTGAGCACATGCCTGGAATGGAGATCCATGATCGCCACCAGATAGAGGAACCCTTTCTGCAGAGGGATGTAGGTGATGTCGGTCGCCCAGACCTGATCCACCGACGTGACCTGCGTGAGGTCCACCAGGCAGGGGAACCGCACGGACGGATCACCTGGAACCGTCGTCCGGGGCTTCTGGTAGATCGCCCGTAATCCCATGCGCCGCATGAGGTTTCGCACTCGATCTCGGCTGATCGGGATACCATCTTGGGCCAGATAGTCCACCATCCGGCGGCTGCCGCTGCAGGGATCCTCCAGGTAGAGAGCATCGATCCTGGCCATGATCCGCAGCGTCGATACACGGACCGGTGTCGGCCGGTAGTACAGCGTGGATCGAGGCAGCCCCAGCAGCGCACACTGCCTGCTGATGCTGAGCTCGGGGTGGTCGTGATCGACCAGCTTGCGCAGTTCACGGGCATCAGAGCAGTTGAGACTTTTTTTTGAGCCACTCCAGCTCCATCTGCAGCCGTCCGATCTGCTGGAACAGCTCCGCCTCCTTGGCCTGCCCCTCCTCCTTGTCCTTGGTCTTCTTGCCTCGGGTGAAGAGCTCGCTGGCACCGTCCAGGAGCTGCCGCTTCCACTGGCTCACCTGGATCGGGTGGATGGCGTGGTCGGCGGCGATCTCCTGGATCGTCTTGCGGCCACTGATCGCCTCCATGGCGACCCTGGCCTTGAACTCGGGGCTGTGGGTGCGGCGCTTGCTCATCGGTGGGAGCCCCTTTCAGGGGCGGTACCCCGCCTCAGAGGTTAACGATGGGGCCTGTCCAGAAAAGCCAGACCACCTCAGTGTCGGCCGGTAGTACAGCGTGGATCGAGGCAGCCCCAGCAGCGCACACTGCCTGCTGATGCTGAGCTCGGGGTGGTCGTGATCGACCAGCTTGCGCAGTTCACGGGCATCAGAGCAGTTGAGACTTTTTTTTGAGCCACTCCAGCTCCATCTGCAGCCGTCCGATCTGCTGGAACAGCTCCGCCTCCTTGGCCTGCCCCTCCTCCTTGTCCTTGGTCTTCTTGCCTCGGGTGAAGAGCTCGCTGGCACCGTCCAGGAGCTGCCGCTTCCACTGGCTCACCTGGATCGGGTGGATGGCGTGGTCGGCGGCGATCTCCTGGATCGTCTTGCGGCCACTGATCGCCTCCATGGCGACCCTGGCCTTGAACTCGGGGCTGTGGGTGCGGCGCTTGCTCATCGGTGGGAGCCCCTTTCAGGGGCGGTACCCCGCCTCAGAGGTTAACGATGGGGCCTGTCCAGAAAAGCCAGACCACCTCAGCCATCAGGGCCTTCCGCGTGGAATCCCACCTTGCTGAGTACCGACCCAAAGGGCGCTACCGCTGGCTGGCGGAAGAGGCGCCCTACCTCGCCCACCATCGTCACTACCGACGCGGTCGTCGTCCAGTCCGGCTACGTGTTCGTCGTGAGGCAGCCCTGTCTTTGATGGACCGGGACGATCGGCACTCGGGCGGGAGCGACAGACCTCAGCTGACGACCGGACGCACTGCTGAAACCGCAGGGGATTCGACGATGGTTATCTCAGCCGGCCCAATCTCTCGAGCCCTCTGGATTCAACTTTCAGACCTTGCTTCTACCTCCCGGCCTTTGCAAAGGAATGCCCTAGACGAAGGATTGCTGGCCATGCGCAAAGAGAATGCCATTCACAGACCCGCCCACGCCTCTCAGCCCTACTTCCGCCGGCTCCAACCTGCGCCTTCTCACAACAAGGGAGAAGGACCAAACCTTCTCACAGACCTTCTCACATCCAAGCCTGAGGGCACATGAGACTCACTGCAGTGCAGGCAGTTTGACACATCAATCGAGAAGCTTCCCAAGCTGAACGTCGCCGGTTCGAGTCCGGTCACCCGCTTCTGGTCCAGGCCTGAGATTTGCTGACCCGCCGACGATCATCTTGCTTGGTATTGGCTGGCAGCATGCCAGATCTTGACTGCGGATGACATGGGATGCCCGCCATTGGCGAAACCTTCTCACAGGGTTTCTCACCGCTGGGTCATTTCATGGCCTGATCGACCGTCCTTGATCGGTCAGAATCGCAGCAGTGGGTCGACCGAACCGGTAGCGCCCCTGCGAGTGGTGTAACTCAGGAGGTCCTGTGACCCTTTCAGGAGGGTGATCAGGAGCAGTCAGGGGATGACTGCTTGGGAGCTGATTGCGCAGCTCCATCGTTCCACTATGAACCCTGATCGCTGAATGTGCAACTCAGCGATCGAGGGGATTCGTGTAGATCGAGGAAGGAGTTGGTGCGTTTCAGCTCATGGCTACTGCCGCCCGCTTGGCCGGATCACCATCGGTGGGCTTCAACATTTCCTCGAGCTCGGGGATTTTGGCCATGGTGGCCTCGGAGAAGAAGCGGCGGCGCTCCAGCTGCCATTCCTCCTGCTGCTCCAGCAGCTGACTGCCCACCAACCGCACGATCGCGGCGTCATTGGGGAAGATGCCGACCACGTTGGTGCGGCGTTTGATCTCCTTGTTGAGGCGCTCGAGCGGGTTGGTACTCCAGATCTTGCGCCAGTGCTCCTGGGGGAAGTGCAGGAAGGCCAGCACGTCGTCCCGGGCGGCTTCCATCACGGGCACGGCGCCGGGGAACTGCTTGCGCAGCATCTCGGTGACCTGCTGCCAGTGGGCTCTGACCTGCTCAGGCTTCTGGATCACGAACACCGCTTTCATCGCCGCCGCCACCATGTCCTGGCCAACCTTTGGGACATGACTCAGGAGGTTGCGCAGGAAGTGCACTCGGCACCGCTGCCAGCTGCTGCCCTGGAACATGCGCTTGATCGCGGCTGTCAGCCCCAGGTGGGCATCCGAAATCACCAGCCGCGTGCCAGTCAGGCCACGCTCTTTGAGTGAGCCCAGGAACTGGCGCCAGAAGCCCTCGGCTTCGCTGTCGCCCACGGCGATTCCCAGTACCTCGCGGTAGCCGAGGGCATTGATCCCGATCGCCACCACCACCGCCCGGGAGACCACCTGCAGGTTGCGGCCCAGACGGCCGTGAAGGTAGGTCGCGTCGAGGTAGACGTAGGGGAAGCTGGCATGCTCCAGTGGCCGGCCCAGAAAGGCTTTGACCTGCTCATCAAGGCCCTGGCAGATGCGACTCACTTCCGATTTGGAGATGCCGCAAAGTCGCCGCCCAGAGCCTCCACCAGGGCGTCGACTTTGCGGGTGGAGATTCCGCCGGTGTAGGCCTCCATCACCACGGCGTAGAGGGCCTTGTCGATCCGCCGTCGGGGCGCCAGCCAGTCGGGCAAGAAGCTGCCCTGCCTCAGCTTTGGGATGGCCAGGGTCAGGTCGCCCACCTGGGTGGTGAGCAGTCGCCTGCGGTAGCCGTTGCGGTGCGTAGAGCGCTGATCGGGGCAACGCTCGTGGAGTTGGGCTCCGGTGAGCGCGGAAACCTCGGCCTCCAGCAGGTCCTGAAAGCCCCGACGCACGATCTCCGGGATCAACGCGCCAGCGGTGGTGCCCTCCATGAGCTGTCTCAGCTCGGAGGCGCCACTATGGGAAAGGGTCATGGTCTGTGTTCGGTTTGGTGGTAGTGCTCCGAACAGGGTCACAGACCGGCCCACCCATTGCCATAACAGAGAACTGAGGGAGGCGAGCCGTCAGCCCCGGCTACGCAGGGGCTGCTCCTCCTGAGTTACACCACTCCACGGGACGCTGCTACCGAACCCGAGGTCTGGTAAGCGACCTAAGTTGAGGTAACGCTCTCCGCGTAGCGGTTGGCCCCCGGCATGCCCCAGACCATGTCGGAGATGATTAACCCCTCGAGCGGCTGCTGGTGCTGCTGCTTATGTTCGATGGCCAGGATGCCGACCCAGGAGTGGCTGAGCAGGAGGAAGTTGCTTGCATCGAGGGCAAGGGCCTGGCGCACCTGCTCCACACCTCATCAACGAAGCGCTCGCTCTTTCAGAGATCGGGATGGTTGAGGTGGGTGCTGTGATGCGAACCCAGCTGGTCGTAGCAATGGAGCTCAATGCCCGCCTGAGGCAGAACACTGTCGAACACCTCGAAAGTCTCACAGGTGCAGCCCGGTCCGCCATCGAGCAGCAACAGCTTGATGGTGGGACTGGTGCCGCTGCGCCGCATCCACACCTCAAAGGTGCCGGGGGCGGTGCACACCGGAATCCGGAGCACGCCAGCAGGACTCGGATCGGCATCAAAAGCCATGGACACTCCCGGGGATAGGCAGTGGTTCGGGAAAAGTCTGCGCCTCAACCCTCGAGGCGGAAACCGGCGGGATCCGGCAGGGCTTGCCAGGCCTCGATCTCCAGGGCGTAGGCGGCATGACGCTGGATCGCATCGTCCATGAGCAGCGCCGCCCGGATCAGCATCTCCGGGTTCAAGGAGAAGCCATGCATCGCCAGGCCGGCGGTGATGCTGTGCAGCGCCGCCAGCTGCAGGTCATGGCGTGCCTCGCTGAGCGGATAGTCGCGCACGCCACGCTGCACCAGCTCCCGGTGCCAGGCGAGAAGCAGCTCCTCGTGGTGGCTGCCCAGCCGCTGCACCTAGGGGGGCGGTTTGGCGTTCACGAATGCTCAGGTAGGCCGTGCCTGCTGGCCGTGGCGAATGGCCACGGCCCGATACTCCGACTTGGGGGCATCGGCTCGCAAGGTCGCCAGGTCCCGGTACATGGCCGCAGCCTGCCTGCCAGAGGTGAACGAAAGGAATTCTCCTTCCACCTCGAAGCGCCACCAGTGCCGCTCACCCCCCGGCACATGCAGAAGCGTGCCTGCTTCGATCGGCTGCTCCTGATGCCCCAGGCCGAACACCACCGGCCCCCTGATGACGAAGAACGTTTCATCCCAGGGATGGCAATGGGGTGCCGGTCCGGTGCCATTGTTGCCGCTGGTGTAAAAGGCCTCGAACGCCTGGGCCTCGTCTCCCGAAATCAGGGCCTGGATGTCAAATCCTGCAACCCGGTTGGGCGCTGGCCGTTGCGAGGGCGTAACGATGCGCGCACAGGTCATGGTGATCAGCCCTCTGGTCCGTTGAACCTGGTGCAGCCGGCAGCTGCCGTCAAGCGGATCGGCAGAACGACTCAGGGCGGCATCAGCGTGACGGCCTGGCCGTGACGGCGGTCCGAAGGCACTCGCTGATTTCTAGGGTTCCCGGCGACGAGCCTGGAGCCTGGGTCAATGACCGAACTGCACGCCCGGCTCAGGGCCTTCCTGCGCCACCGGCGGATTCAGCTGAACGTGGTGGCCTCCAACCCCCGCCAGGGGGGCACGATGCTGCTGATCGCCCTGGGCTGCGCCCACTTGGCCGAAGGACACCAGGCGATCGGCCTGGTGAATGAGCCCGGCAATCTCGGGGTGCTGCCCGGCTGTCGTCACGACCAGGCGGATAATCCGCGCCGCGACGTGGATATGGAGCGGCTGTTGCTGATCACAGCCCAGCTGGCCTGGCTGCAGTGGCGCCTGCGGCAGCAGATGCGCACCGGCGGCTGTGAGGTCGGCTGGATCGAACGGCAGCGCGAACTGGCCCAGCGCCTGTGCCAGCCCAGGATCCATGACGCCGAGGGCCGCTACGACCCCGGCTTCGATACGAGGCTGCTGGCCGATGTGGAAGCTCTGCTGCAGAGCCTGGATGGAGGGGATGGCGGCCACCGGATCCCAGCCACCGAGCAACCGCCCCTGATCCTCACGGTCAAGGAGCACACCTACAACCGCAACGAAGCTGAGTTTCTGCGTCTGCTGACGCTGGTGCAGGAGAGCGGCGGCAGCCTGCTGTTCACCACAAGGCGGCCCAGCGACTGTTTCCACTCGTTTCTGCTGCGCCGCACCGTTCACTTTCTGAGCGCGGCCGGCACCATCACCAACCGGGAGATCGCCGCGGTGGTGAGGAGGCTGCTGCCCGCAGGGCCCGAGGCCGCTGATCCGGGGCCCGCGCTGGAGGATCTGGAGCGCTGGGCAACCGCCGGCTTCAGCAGCAGCGGCGACCGGATCGATCGGCAGCGCCTGCTCGCCTTTGTGGGCAAGGCGCCCGGCGACAGCATCGCTGCGGACGATCTCCAGCAGGCGGGCCAGCGGATCTGGGCGCACGGCCTGGACATCATCCAGATCAGCTACGCCAACACGGAGCGCTACCTGCGGCTTGCCCGCGAACGGCTGCCCGCTTCCACCAATCTGGTGGATTTCGACGCGCTGCTGGAGCAGCCGGATGCCACGCTCAGCGCGCTGGCGCGGACGATCCCCTGGATTCAGGCTTTTCGCAGCCGCGACTGGGATCCCGAATGCCTGAGGAACGTCGTGAACATCCCTGAAGCCTTCGTGCTGCCGGGCAGTGAGATCGAGCGCAACGTGTGGTTCAAGGACACTCTCTGCGCCACGGGCATCCGCCCCCGGACGGATCGGCAAGACGGGCTTGAGCTGCTGCAGGTCCTTGACCCTCAGGCCGCGGCCGACCTGGAGCGCGCCCATCAAGCCGTGCTGGCCCTTGGCTGAGGCCCCCGGCTTCCGGACGCTCAGCGCGGCATCAGGGTGACCGTCTGGCCGGTGCGTACCGACTCCACGATCGCCTCGGCGATGCGCAGACCCTCGATTGCCTGGCTCAGGGAAGCGGTGGCCGAGGGGATGCCCGAGCGGGCTGCGGTCACGAAATCGCGCAGTTCCTCCCGCAGGGCGCCCAGCACCCGGCCCTGCCGCTGGGGCCAGAGCAGCCCGTCGGGGCAGTGCTGCCGCTGCTCGCCCCAGATCTGCAGGGGACCATCCAGCAGGCGCAGCTGAGCGGTGCGGCGCGTTCCCACCACGGCCAGCTCGGCATCGATCGTGCCCTGCCACGTCTCCGTGATCACGTTGGCCGGGGCCTGGGCAGGCACGAACCAGCTGGTTTCCACAATCCCCACGCAGCCGCTGGCGAACTGGATCAGCGCGAAGCAGCCCTCAGGGGAAAGGTGGCTCCCGAAGCGCCGCTCCATCGCCATCACGCGGCTGGCCTGGCTGCCGCTGAACCAGAGCAGCAGGTCGATGTCGTGGATCAAGGTTTCAAACACGGTGTGGGCCCGATCGGCCACACCCTCAAACCAGGCGGCGCTGCAGTTGCGCTTCGCCCGCAGCGACACCAGCTCACCGAAGCCCCCCGTCGCCAGCTGCTCCTGCAGCAGGGCATGCTGCAGCTCGTAGCGCAGGATCAGGCCGGTCTGCAGCAGGCTGCCGGAAGCAGTCGCTGCCTGCCGCAGCTGCTCGGCCTCCTGCCAGGAGGCCGCCAGGGGTTTTTCGATGAACACCGGCCGGCCAGTGGCCACGGCCTGAAGGCCCTGGCTGCTGTGCTGTTCATCGGGGGTGACGATCACGAAGGCATCCAGATCCGGATCAGCGAGGAGCTCTTCGGCTGCGCTGTAGCGCCTGGGCACCCGATGCCGATCGGCCACTTCGCACCGCCGTTCGACGTTGGTATCGGCGATGGCCGCCAGTTGCACCTCTGGGAGAGCAGCCAACACCGCCGCGTGGAGCTGGCCGAAGCGGCCGACACCGAGCAGTCCGACCCGCAAGGGCGCAGAAGCGTCGATCACAGAGAGCCGCGGAGATCCGGCACCATCCATCAGCGCCATGCTCCTGGCATTCGCCGGTTGGTGCCCCTGCCGCCTCAGGGTGCGGAGACCGGAACGATGTCGACCACCAGAGCCCGGGCTGGGGTGGTGCCCTGATTGCGCCACCAATGGCTGACACCGGTGGCTTCGAAGACCGCCTCTCCAGGGCCGATCACCCTGGGGGTGAACCCGGGGCCACGCCATTCCGTCATCTGGCCCGCGAGGATGTAGGCCACCCCGGGGCGCTGGTCATGGCGGTGCAGGGTGATGCTGCCTCCTGGGGCAATGGTCAGTTCCCGCAGGCGCAGCTCCCGCCCCAGCAGGGCGCGGAAGTCGTGATCGAGCGGCTGGCCGCCGAGGCGCCTGACCGCCACCCCCACCTGGGCAGTCGGAGCTCCCGGCGCCGGTGCCAGCTGTTCGTGACCTGGAGCCACAACGGGAACCTGCTGGCTGAGGGCCGGAGCGCCGCTGACGACCAGGGCTGCAACGGGCAGAAGCGCGGCGTAGAAGCCGAGCGGGCATGCTGGTTGGATCATCGAACCTGCTTCCAGGCAAAGGGCCGCAATGCCCACTGTGCCGGGACCCGGCAGCCTCGGGACGCAGGCTGCGCCGCCGCTGCGAGTGCCATGACTCCGGGATGCTCTCGTCAGGCCGTATGGAAGCTGGGGGCCAGGCCGTACACCGGCGTATCGATCCCAGCCAGCCGCGCCTTGAGCTGCAGGGCCAGATAGAGGGAGTAGTGACGGCATTGGTGCAGGTTGCCGCCGTGGATCCAGAGGTTCTCCACCTGGGTGGGCTTCCACATGTTGCGCAGTTCCCCCTCCCAGGGGCCCGGATCCTTGGGCGTCTCAGAGCCCAGCCCCCACACCTTGCCCACCTTGTCGGCGACCTCCGGTGAGATCAGCTCCGCCAGGTAGCGGTTCATCGAGCCATAGCCGGTGGCATACTACACCACCAGATCGGCCTCCAGCTCACTGCCGTCATTGAGCACCACCGTCTGGGGCGTGAGCCGTTCGATCTGCACGCCACTGCGCAGCTGGATGCGACCATCGGCCACCAGCTCCGAGGCGCCCACATCGAGGTAGTAACCCGAACCCCGCCGCAGGAACTTCATGAACACACCGGAGTCGTCGGCACCGAAATCGAGCAGGAACCCGGCCTTCTCCAGGCGCGCATAGAGATCGGCGTACTCGACGCGCATCGCGTCGTAGATCGGCTTCTGCCACTGGGGCAGCAGCTTGTAGGGAATGGACGCGATCGTCATGTCCGATTGCTCGGCGGTGATGCCCTGGGCCACGGTGCGCTCCGAATAGACATCGGCGAAGCCGTACTTCTCCAGCGCAGGCACCGGCGCGATCAGCGTCGAGCTGCGCTGCAGCATCGTCACCTGGGCGGCTCCGGCTTCCCAGAGGGCGGCGGCGATGTCGTGGGCGGAGTTGTTGGAGCCCACCACCACGCAGCGCTTACCGCGGTAGGCATCGGGGCCGGGATGGGCATTGGAGTGGTGCTGATCACCGGCGAAGCTCTCCGCCCCCGGCAGCGACGGCATCAGCGGATAGCCCGACACACCCATAGCGAACACCAAGTGGCGGGGGCGAAGCACCACCGGCTGGCCATCGCGCTCGGTGCTCACCTGCCAGCGACCTTCAGCCGGATCGAAGCGGGCACTGCGGACCGGCGAACCACCCCAGACGTTCAGCCCCATCACGCTCACGTAAGCCTCCATCCAGTCGGCCAGCTGATCCTTGGGGGTGTAGAGGGGCCAGCCCTCGGGGAAAGGGAGATAGGGGAAATGGCAGTAGTGAACGGGATCGTGCAGACAGAGGCTCTTGTAACGGCGTCGCCAGTGGTCACCCGGGCGGGGCTGCTTCTCCAGCACCAGGGCCGACACCTCCAGGTGACGGAGACGGGCGGCGAGGCTCAGGCCGGCCTGGCCGCCGCCCACGATCACCACATCCGGTTGCTCCGTCACTCCCAGGGCCTGCCGCTCCCCCTCGCGGCGCTCAGCCCACGACTGCCGCCCGGGATGGACGCCGTGCTGGGCGCCGGCCGGCCGCCGCTCGCGCACCCGCTCCTCGTGGCCCTTCAGTTCATCGAGGGCGGTGAACAGGGTCCAGGCGCGGCCATCGCGCAGGCGCAAGTGGCCGCTGCAGCGCCCCACCCGCGTTTCGAAACCGAACCAGGCCTCCACCCGGCCGCCGGCCTCGCTGGCCTCGCCCCTGAGCTGGAAGCCATGGGGCGCCACATCCGCCAGGCGGGCCGCCAGCATGGCCGCGATGGCCTCGGGCCCCTCCTCGGTGCGGAGGTTCCAGGTGAACGCCACCAGATCGCGCCAGAAGCATTCCGGGCCAAACAGCGCCACCACGGCCTGGGGGTCGCCACCCGCCAAAGCAGCCGCGAACGAACTCAGCCACGCTTCGGCAGTGGTCGTGGGAGACGGGATCGGCGCCATTGAGAACGGAAGCGGGATGGACCAAGCCTGAACCGCCCCGCTGGTGAGATCGCCCGATGCAACCGTTCCACACAGTGGGGAAGGCGACGGATACCGGCTCCATGCCGCGGATACCCTGGCAGGCCTGAGGCCGGGGATCTGGGCACCATCGCCAGCCGCGCCCGATCGAGCATCGCAGGCTTCGGCATTGGCCCTGAGCCCACTCCCCGCACGGTGGCCACGCCGCCGCCGGGGCCGGAGGAGCAGCTGGTGGCCGAAACCCGACGGATCGAGGCGCTCTTCGCCCGAGAGAAACCCTTGGCAGCGGAGACGAGCATGGCGAAACGCCACCGCCCGGACAACCTGGCGCTCAGCCCCACAGCTGCACCAGTACCTCCCGCTGGCGCGGGCCATCAAGCCCCACCAACAGCACCGCCTGGTAACCCCCCAGCCCCAGCCGACCCGCCACCACCGGCAGGCTGAGGTGGTTGCCCAACAGCAGGGCGATCAGGTGGCTGTGGGCGTTGCGCGGCTCATCCGGGGCGATGTCGGGCCGCAGGTGCAGATCGTTGTGCAGCCAGGGCCGATCGGCCGGAACCAGCTCCAGGAAGAAGCGTTCGATATCGGCCAGCAGCCGCTCCTCGTTCTCGTTCACCACCAGTGCCGCCGAAACCCGACGGGTGGTGGTGTGCTGCCCGGCCGCCACCAGCAGGCCGTCACCCAAATCGGCGCGCTCCACCAAGGGCCTGAAGCGCGGCGGTGATGTCGTGGCAGCGGAACGGGCCGGCGGTGACCAGCTGCAGCCGGTGGGTGAGCAGGGTGGCCATGGGATGTCGCTGGTAGGCGGCATCCTCACCGGGGGAAGGCCGCGGCATCGCCGGCACGACGAGCATGGACCAGGGTTATCACAGAGAAACCGGAGAACCGCACGATGTCGCAGACCGTTCGCGTTCCTGGTCGTGCCTGCCTGCTGGGTGAACACTGCGACTGGTGGGGAGGAGCCAGCCTGACGGTGCCCCTGGAGCAGGGCATCCGGGTGAACGCCAATCCCGCCGAACGCGGCCTGCACCTGAAGACAACGCTTGAGGGCCAGACACTGGAGGGGCACTGGCCCATCGATGGCGGCGTCGATCCCGCAGGAGGTGCCCTGCGGTTCGTACCGGCAGCCGCCGCAGCGCTGCGAGCAAGGCAGATTGCCATCCCTGCCGTGCAGCTCACGGTGGAAGCCGATCTCCCCGCCGGGAGGGGGTTGTCGTCATCGGCGGCGTTCTGTGTGGCCGTGCTGGATGCCCTGGTCCGGCACGCCGGCTGCCGCCTGGAGGGTCGGGAGCTGGCGGCGCTGGCCACCCATGTGGAACGGGATCTGCTCGGCGTGGCCTGTGGCCCCCTCGATCCGATCGCCTGCGTGTCGCGCGAACCGATCCTGCTGCGCTGGGGGAACGACGGAGCCGTGTCGATCACAACGATCCAGCCGGCGCAGACCCTGCATCTGGTTGTGGCCTCTTTTGCAGCACCGCGAAACACAGACGCCATCCTGCAGGCGTTGCAAGACCACGCACGCGGCCAGGCAGCGTCAGACCTGGATCCCCAGGCGGTTGCGGCCGTGCGGGCAGCCTTGGCCACCTTTGCCGCTGAAGCCGAACAAGGAGCGGTGGCCCTGCGTGGCGGCGAGGCCACGGGCCTCGGGCGGGCGATGGATCGCTGTCAGCAGGCCTATGACCACATGGCTGCGCTGCTGCCAGCCCTTGCACGCCCCGGCCCTGGCGCGGGCCGTGCAAGGGTTGAAGGCGGGCGGAGCGCTGGGGGCGAAGTTCAGCGGAGCGGGCGGCGATGGCAGCGTGATCGCCCTCTATCAGGACCCCCACGCAGCCCGAGAGGGGCAGGCGTGGATGGGTGGGCTGGAGGGCGTGCAGGCCTGGATCTGCAGGATCCAACGCCGGCCTGGGGCTCATGCAGCGGCAGCAGGCTGACAAAACCAGCGCGCGCATCATCGGCTGGCTCGATCTCAGCCACCCCGTGCCGCAACGGATGTGGGAGCGACGGCTGCGGGGCCATCGGGCCATGGACTATGCGCAGCTTGCAGATCAGCTATCGATGGCAAGAGCCTGGTCGAAACCTTCTCACAGACCTTCTCACATCCAAGGATGAAGGAGCATGAGACTGACTGCGGCACAGTCAGTTCAGCCCATCAATCGAGAAGCTTCCCAAGCTGAACGTCGCCGGTTCGAATCCGGTCACCCGCTTCTAGTCCAGGCCTTGAAAATCTCCCGAGAAGCCAGTCAGGCACTGGCTTTAGGAATTCCAGCGGCTGACCGCGCCTGACAGGCCGTGCCAGGGTGTAGGCCCAAACATCTCACCAAACGTCTCACATGGCGCCGACCCGTGAATGGGAGGGGACGTTCCGAACCGTGCTCCCCATTCCATGGCAATGCGATCAGGTCGATGAAATTCGGGATGCAGTTGTCTATGTGTTTAATGAATTTCAGAAGGGCGTTGATCCGGATCTCTGCGTAACTCGCATCCACCGGCCGCACCATGCTGGAACCGGTGCGAGATCAGCTGCAGAAGCTCTAGTGTGCCGTCCCGGAGATCTGCGAGCAAAGTCGCTGGAGCTTCTCCAGGATTGAATCCGCTGTGGCCGTCCAGTTGAACGGCGCCTTGGTCTTGTTGTAGGCCGCCACGAATTGCTCGATCTTGGAGATCAACTCCTTGACGCTGGAGAAGCTGCCGCGTCGGATCGCCCGCTGGGTGATGATCCCAAACCAACGCTCCACCTGGTTGATCCAGGAGGCGTAGGTCGGTGTGTAGTGCACGTGGAAGCGGGGCCGCTGCGCCAGCCAGGCCCTCACCTTGGCGTGCTTGTGGGTGCAGTAGTTGTCGACGATCAAGTGGACATCAAGCTCCTCGGGGACCGACTTCTCGATCTGGCGCAGGAACCCCAGGAACTCCTGATGCCTATGGCGGGGCTTGCATTGGGTGATCACCTCGCCTGTTGCCACATCCAGAGCAGCGAACAGCGTGGTGGTGCCGTGGCGGATGTAGTCGTGGGTGACGCCCTCCACGTAACCCAGGCCCATGGGCAACAGCGGCTGGGTGCGGTCCAGTGCCTGGATCTGCGTCTTCTCGTCGACGCAGAGCACCATCGCCTTATCCGGAGGGTTCAGGTACAGGCCGACGATGTCGCGGACCTTCTCCACAAAGAACGGGTCGGTGGAGAGCTTGAACGACTTCTGCCGGTGGGGCTGGACCGAGAAAGTCTGCAGCCAGCGGTGAACGGTGGTTTTGGAGATGCCGGTGGCAGCCGCGAGGGAGCGCGCAGACCACTGGGTGCTGCCATCGGTGGGCTTGGTCTGCAGTGCCCGGTTGATCACCTCCGCCACCGTGTCGTCCTCGTAGGTGCGAGGCCTACCCGGCCGCAGCTCGTCATGCAGGCCCTCCAGGCCCAGCTCCCGGTACCGCTTGCGCCACTTGCCAACGGTCATCCCCGTCAGCCCCATCCGTTTGGCGATGGCGGTGTTGGTCTCGCCGGCACCGCAGGCCAGCACGATCTGAGCGCGCTGCACGATCGAATGCGGCAACGACCGGGAATTTGCAAGGGCCCGCAACTGCTGAACCTCGTCCTCGCTGAGGACCAGCGGAGGCATCGGACGACCAAGCGCCACAAGGCACCTCGGGTGACACTCTCGATTCTAGCTGTTATTTCCGGGACGGCATACTAGGAGTTCGCTGAAAAACCCGGCCACCTCTGCGAGAATGGGCCAGCTGTCCAGCCCAGATGCGAGGTCAACGGGAGCGCAGCGGCTCCCTGTTCTCCTACGTGTCGATTGAGGATCGGATCCCGGCCGGCCATCCGCTGCGGCGGATCCGCAAGCTGGCCGATCAGGCCCTCGATCGCCTCAATCCCACCTTCTGTGATCTGTACGCCGCAGAAGGCCGGCCATCAGTGCCGCCGGAGCAACTGCTGCTGGCCTCGTTGCTGCAGGCGTTCTACGGCATCCGCTCGGAGCGGTTGCTGCTCGAGCAGCTCCACTACAACCTGCTGTTCCGCTGGTTTGTGGGGCTGAGCCCAGATGATCCGATCTGGCATCCCACCACATTCACAAAAAACCGGGAGCGGCTGCTGAACGAGCAGGTGATGGGGAAGTTCCTGGAGAAGCTGATGGGTGCTCCGGAGGTCAAGCCGCTGCTCAGTGACGAGCACTTCTCCGTCGATGGCACCTTGCTGCAGGCCTGGGCCTCCCATGCCTCACTGGAGCGGATCGATGGGCAGGACGATCCGCCGCCACCGCCGTCAGGCCCTGGCGAGGGTTTTGGCGCTCCAAAGCCCGGCAAGAAGCGAGCGAAAGGGGATTTCCGCGGCATCAAGCTCAGCAACAAGACCCATCGCTCCAGCGTCGATCCAGACGCGCTGCTGTGCCGGAAGTCCAAGGCCCACCCCGCACTCCCCAGCTACCGGGGGCACGTGCTCATGGACAACCGCCATGCCCTGATCGTCGACTGCCGCGTCACACAAGCGACGGGCACCGGGGAGAGGGATGCCGCCAAAGCGATGGCGGCTGCCGTCCCCGGTGCCCACCAGAAGACCATCGGCGCCGACAAGAACTACGACACCAAGGGCTTTGTCGCCGAGATGCGCCGCATCGCCGTGACACCGCATGTCGCTCAGAACACCAGCCGCCCTGGTGGTTCCGCCATCGATGGGCGCACCACCCGCCACGTGGGCTACGCCAAGTCGATCCATGCCCGCCGCGGCATCGAGAAGGTGTTTGGCTGGATCAAACAGTGGGGAGGTCTGCGCCAGTTCAAGCTGCGCGGCACCGAGAAGGTGAGTGCGGTGTTCGGCCTGAATGTGATCGCCTACAACCTGATCCGCCTGGGCAACCTGCTCAAACCGGCGATGGCGGCGGCGTGACCAGCGGGTTGCCCAGAGGTGTGGTCAGGCGGCCGCGCTCAGAGAGCCCCAATGCGGCAAAACACACCAAAAGGGGAGCTCTGAGCCGCTGAAACCCTGAAAACCAGCCCGATAGGAGCTCCGGCCCAGGTCTCAGGAGGGAAAAACGCGACTTCTCAGGCGGTTTTTCCGCAAACTCCTAGGCTTGTCCACCAGCACTGGTGGTGGCTCAAAGCTCAGCGCTCCTGCCGCAGCCCTCTCGATCGAGGACTGGTCCGAGCTGATCGAAGCCTTTCGCGACTACAAGCTGATCAGCGGTGAGATCAAGGGCTCGACCTGGGAACGGGTCTATCGCCACCACATGAAGCACGTGCTGGGAGCCATGGCGATGCCCGCTCCACCGCAGAACGCCAAGCAGTTGCTTGAGGGGCTGGCAAAGATCTGGGCGGACAAACCGGGAGGCCGCACCCGCCAGATCCAGATGCAATGCACCACTGCCCTGCTGCGCTGGGCCCGTGAGGAGGAGCGGCTGGGCGAGGAATGGGATCCCCCGCAGAATCTTGCGACCTATGTGGGGCGCTCCAGGACCCCACAAGCCATCACAACACCCCTGCAGGTGGAGGACATCCTGGCTCTGGTGGATGCACTCCCTGATCCTCGCTGGCGTTTTGACTTCCAGTTGATGGCGGCCTACGGATTGCGCCCTGAGGAACTGCACCACCTTCAGCTCCGTGATGGCCGCCTCTGGTGCACCTATGAAAAGGTGGCCTCACGCGGCAAGACCAAGCCCCGCACCCCGCGCCCTGAGGCTGCTGCCCTGTGATGACTGGGCTACCCAGTGGCAACTCGCCGAGCAGTACGCCCCCGACCGGCTTCCACCCATGCGAGTGGGCTTCGCAGGAAACGACATCAGGCAGTATCTGCACCGACGCCCTCTCTGGAACAAGCTCCGTCAGGACTACGAGGCCAAGGGCGAGAAACTCCTTCCTTACTCCTGCCGTCACGGCTACGCCCACCGGGCGCACGTGATCTGCGACCTGCCACCCAAGGTCGTGGCCGCGGCGATGGGCCACAGCGTGCAGACCCACCTGGCGGCTTACAGCCGCTGGTGCGGAGATGACGTGGTCGATGACGCCTTCGCCAAGGCGGAGCAGCGTTTTCTGGCGGCATGAGGATCACTGCCTCCGCCTTCTCGAACGCCTGGGCCCAGTCCGGCCCAGCCCCTGAGGGTTGCTCAGGGCCCCATACCGCGATTCAGACTGGACCGAAGAGCTGAGCTGGGTTGTCCATGGCGCATCGCGTGTTGACCGAGATCGCCGTGAGCATCTCGGCGCACAAGAAGAACCCCATGGCCACCGTGGCAGCGGGAGATGGGATGGCCGTGGCTGTGCTCAACCGCAACGAACCAGCGTTCTACTGCGGGACTCCTGAAAAAGATTCTCGGCCCATCGGCGCCGGATTCGTCCGTTTGCTTCGCGTTAATCAGGCTGGCAAGCGCGGTGACATCAAGTCGGCCAGATCTCAAAAGCATGGCTTGCAGATGCCCTCAGGCGCTCTGATCGCTGACCAGGCCATAAAAAAGCTGTAGATCCACCCAAAAAGAAGGACAAAAAAGAGGCGCAGCAGCCTCAAGACCTTTTCCGCGCACATCACGACAAAGGCCATCGAGATGGAGGATTCGGCACCAGCTGGTAGACGAGCCATGATCAGATCCAGGGAATACTTGCGCTTTCCAGAGCCAAAGACGCCTTCCACTTCATTGCGTCGAGCTTGATCAGATCGGAGCTGGTGCTTGTGTGCAGTGGTGACATCAGGATCCTTGGGCGGGCGACCCAATCGCTTGCCGGAGAGGCGAATACCGTTCCTCGTGCAGAAATGCCTATTCTTGGCCGTGATATAAATCCGGTCGGCGCAGATTCGCTCTGGGTAAGATCCTGTATCCAGCTTGTATTTTTCCGCCTGAGCGATAAGGTCTTCTCCTTCGTTGTAGGGGTTCCAGCTTATGCGGTGCAAGAACGGAAAGCCGTTTTGAACCGAAACACTGATTTTGGCTCCAAACTCCACCGCAGCACGTGCTTTGCCTCGCACCATTGGGCGGATATGGGTCTGCACAAGATTCACCAGGCGGTCTGGAATGCTGTTGGTCTGAGAGGCGAGCAGAAGGCCCTGTTGCCGCTCCAACTCGCTGCAGGCCAACAACTTCTGCCACCAATGCCTCTTAAGCTCGGAAAGCCTTGCCCCGCAGCCGATCAGAGCATCAATGGCCTTGAGATTCTGCCGCACATAGCCAAGCTGATGTTTAATGGCAGCCTTCACTTTGCGGCGACGTGGTCGTTTTTGCTTCGCCACTCTCAGGAAATGAGCACGAGCAAGGCCACGGTCGTAGCGAGGTCGATGTCTCCTGAATCCCGATGACTGACTGCACAGATCATCAATGACTCGCTCGGTCGTTGTGCGAGCCTCGTTGAGGAGCTTGAGGTCTCTGGGATAGGTGATGTCGGCTGGAGTGCAACTGGCATCAATCGTGAGAGTGCCCCAATTCTTTCCTTCTGGCCAGTCAGCAGGCTTGATCAACGCATCAAGTTCTAGCTGAGCGCCTCCTCCACTGGAATCACGATCATCATGGTCGTCATCGTCTGCTGCCTGAGCAAGTGCTTCCAGAAGGATCTCTTTGCCGCGCTGCACCACCAGCTCGTTGATACGGCGCAGATCCTCGTCAGAAAAACGCTTGCGAAAGTGCACCATCATCGAGGCATCAAACGGTGCCTTAGCTGTGTAGCCCGCAAAGCCGAGAAAGAACTGAATATAGGCGTTCTCTCTGATCTGATGGACTGTCTCTTCGTCGGTGAGCCCTAACTTCTGTTTGATGTAGAGAGCACCAAAGGCCATTCTCACTGATTTGGCTGGAGCGCCAATTGTGGCGCTGAATTGAGGGGCATAGGTTTCTTCCAGCTCATCCCATGGGATCAGCCCCTCCAGTTGAACCCAGCGATTCTCGGGATCAAGTGTGCCGCCAAATGGCAGGTGGAACTCCTTGATTGAGATCTGACCGTTATTGTGCCTCCGGTACATATGGAACGATCAGGAGTAAAGGCAATCACGGATTGCCTGATTCACGGCCACTTTAGCGGTTTCTCATGCTTGAGACCAGCTGCGGCGCAATGGATCTGGATTGTTCAGGAGTCCCTACTGCGTGCCGGCCAAGACCTACGAGGAACTGATGGACCTGGTGGAAGAGCTGAAGCTGAATCGCCTCGCTGATGCTCGCCTGGCGGATGGGCACGAGCCGGTGCAGGTCAGCCTTGATGCCCTCTGACGTCGGCTTTCCTCTGCAGGCCCTGCCTCGGATTGTTGGCTTACTCCAGTGCCGGCCTCATCCCGAGGGCAGTCGCGGCTTGCTGCATCCGACTATCGAAGCTGGCCAGATGGGTGCAACGGCTGTGCAGCGCCACCGCCAGATGCAAGGCGTCACCCGGGCGCAGGCCGAGCCCCGGATCCTGGAGCAGATCCGCTGCCTGGCGAAAGCGGTCGCGATCGAGGGAGCGAAGTTCCACACCGCCCTGCAGCAGGCGCTCGAACTGCTCCCCAGCGGCCTGGCGTACTTCAGAACTGAGGCCGTGATGGCGCTGCTTGATCCCCAGGGCGCTGTGGGTCTCGGTGATCAGCCAGTCGCTGCTGATCAGGAAGTCGCGGGATTCCGCAAACCAGTCGAGCGCTTGGGCACTGCGTTCTTCCGGGGTCAGCAGAGCCACCACCACGCTGGTGTCGAGATAGATCATCGAGGGCTCAGCGTCACCAGCGTTCACCGCCGCGGCATTCCTCGATCACCGAAGGGGTGAGAGGCATGGTGGCCTGAAGCTGGCGCAGATCAGCGGCCAGGACAGAGCGATCCAGCTTGCGCAGAGGCTCCAGGCTCAGTCGGCCATCAGGGCCAACCACGATCTCGATCTGATCGCCTTCCCGCAGGCCGGCCTGACGCAGGCAATCCGTGGGGAGCCGAACGGCCAGGCTGTTGCCCCAGCGGCGGATCGCCTGCTGGAAGTGCCTACCTGGATCCGGGGAAGAGCCCTGAGGCCCGGAAGAAGTCACAGAATCCCCTCGCTGTAGATACACAGCTCTACATCTGGTGGGTGCTTCCGTTGATGCAGTGGCTCATCGCAGAGGCCGGCCCGCCGAGCCACGGCACAGCTGAGCGGCAGATCGACATCCGCCAGACGATGGAGGGCCATGGCGTAATTCTCAACGACGGAACGGGCGTGTTGCAGTTTTCCCAGCCTGCACTTGGTCGCGATCTCCCAGGCGAAGGCGGTGCTGACGACGAGCGTGTTGTCACTGTCCTCCAGGGAGTTGCGCAACTCCAAGGAGAGCTTCTGAGGCTCCAACAGAGCCCAGAGCAGCACATGGGTGTCGAGCAGCAGCTTCATGAGCCCCAGCGCTCCAGCTCGTCGTCGGGCAGGGGGCCCGAGAACGCCTCATCCACGCTTCCCTGCAGGAATCCGAGTTGCCGGCGCGGGCTGGGATCGAGGGGCACCAGCTGGGCGATGGGCTTGCCATGACGGGCCAGAACGATGCGCTCACCGGCCGCGACCCTGGCAGCAAGTGCTCGAGGGACTGGCGAAGATCTGGGCAGACAAACCCGGGGGACGCACCCGCCAGATCCAGAGGCCCAAGGCCAGCAGCAACTGCTCCGGCGTCTCCGAGGGCCATCCCTCGTAGGTATACAACTGGCAGAAGGTGGAAATATGCCGATCAAGGGCTTGATCAGCCAGCATGCAAATCAGCCACAGCGGATGACTGGCCGAGATCCGCCATGCTCGGGGTACCGCGTGTTATCAGGAAGGCCTCCAGCCAGGAGACTGAAGCACCCACTAGAGGCTACTGACAACCTGATTGGCAAGAAGCAAGTGTGAAGCCTCCTACCCGGCATGTGAACACAAAACCTGGGAAAACACAAAGTAGACTCATAACTTCATCAAGCATATCTTGGAAATGATGACAGAAAACCGTCGCCCAACATCGTGACGGCTCCATCGTTAGAGGCACCATGCCATTAGCGAGCCGCACAATTTCCGGGCTCCCGATCAAACCCTTCGGTTCATGGAGCTGCATAGGGAAAGTCTGCTCCCTCAGCCAGCCAAAGCGGCTGATACTCTCTCTCGTAGATGCACCATGGCTGGGCTCGGTTGAACGCTTCTGCTGTGGTCTGAGTCAACACCCAATAGCAGAACTGTGCCGCCACATCACTTGGAATCAGGTTGATGCGGTTGCCTCGAAAGAAGGGAGCGAGGGGGAACTCTTCAGGATCCGGATCGCGCAGGCTAGCCTGCATGCCAGTGTCCACCTCACCAGGAATCAACTCAGCCACCACGATCCCCGGACCCAGATCATGCCGCAGGCTTTCTGTGACTGCATGCAGCGCCTGCTTACTCATGCAGTAGGCACCCAGACCCGGCAAGGTGGACTGCGCTGATCGACTGGACAAGTTGAGAATCCGGCCGCCTGAAGACATCAGAGGCGCAATAGCGGCAGCCAACTGCGCCGGAGCCACGGCCATAAGGCAGAGCGCCCGCAGCAAATCAGACGCGGACTGGCGTACAAGAGCTCCAAGCGGCTCAACAACTCCTGCTCCATTCACAAGAGCCGCCACCGGTCGGCCATCAAGAGCGAGATTCAGCTGCTCTACAGCAGCGCCAAGCCCTGCCTCGTGGCTGAGGTCCACGCCCAGTGGAATGAGATTCTCGGCATCGGCGCAAGGCTGTCGCGAGAGCGCAACCACCCCCCGTCCGGAGCCAAGGAAAAGCTTAACGAGCTCATGACCGATTCCACGGCTGCCGCCGGTCAGCACAACAATTCCCTCCGGTAGCTGCTTGGGATGATTCAAACGCATCACTGCCAGGAATAAAATTGAGTGTATCGGGAATCTGGAGGAACTTAGTGCTCTGTCTCAGCAGGTTGTTCAGCTGACACAGGGGGGGGGGTGAGGCCGCAAGCGCAGCAGAGGCGCCTGATCACACCGGTTAAACAGGGGCCCACAAGAAGTCCATAGAAATTACATCAAGCCAGCGTATTAATTGCCCTGGCCAGAATCACAATAAACACGACAATCATAGCAATGCCATGCGCAATTTGGAGTAGCTTGATTGACCGTCCCACCAGCAGATGCCCCTCTGGAGGCCCAAAGCAATTGCTTCTCAAGATGGCGAAATAGGCGTAGTCCACGAAGCCCGGCTGCCACCGATCCGACTGCGATAGCTCGCGCTCCAGAGTTTCCTCTGGAAACACGATTCCGTAAGGCATGCTGAGTGTCCCTGACTCAGCATGCCGCTGCTCCCAAAGCAGACCGCGACGACGCGGCAGATTATCGACGAACCAGTACCAGAACAGAAAAATGAGGCAGATGCTCAAATAGAGCATCAACGAATCCATCAGCAACGTATAGGAAGACAGATTGACCCGATAGATCGCCAGATTCTCGGAAAGCAGATTAGCAACAGCCATTCCGGAGGCCAACTGCACCATCCGGCCCAGCTGACGCCTGGCAAGAGCAGCTCCCCGGCGCCAGACTGGGAGCACACGCAGCAGCACTAGACCACAGAACGCCAGAAAAAAGGCTGAAAACACCATCAACAGGCTGCGCTGGATGAGCAGCAGCAACCAGTGGCTATTGTCTTGAACCCGCAGCACATGCTCGATGATGCGCAGCCGCAGCCCCAGGTTGAGGACCACCGCCACCAACAGGGAGATCAGATACGGCAAAGATGAATGAAAGCTAGCGCGCACCCGGACATTAAACGCACCCACCATCCGGCACGGACACCGCTGAATGAGTCAAGTCTAGTTGACTGATCGCGATGCGGCCGCGGTAGTGCATGATCTCAGTTGGCTTCTGCTCAGCCGCCCGGATCTCAACGTCTCAGAACGCGTACCTCTCGGGTCGACAGCCAACCGAATGGCGTCGTCGGCGGCTACATGGACTTTGTCGAAGCCGACGCCATACCTACGCAGCTGACAGCAGACGAATTCTCGGCAAGACTTGCCAAGATGAACACCGTAAATTTTAAGATTGCCGCAATGCATATCCTTTAGGCGTTACAACCACAATCCTGTGCTCTCATCAAAGCAAAACAATGTCACCCGCGAAGCAAGTAGATTCACAACTGGATTACGATCCTTCGCAAGAATGTGCCGACATCCTGATAATGACTGGCCTGCATGAAGAGCTAAAGTGGCTCCAGAGAATATTCGGAGTTGAGTTTACACGCCAAGCACGTCACGGGACATCCTACATGGTCTGCGATGTGAAGCGAGCCCTGCGAAAGGTAAGGATTGTTGCACTCCGTCAGCAAGAAAAAGGGCTGACCAGCGCGGCCATCACCGCCACCAAGGCTATGTGCATTTGGAAGCCGAGATTGGCTTTGATGACCGGCATCTGTGCTGGCGTCAGAGGATCCGTGAATCTGGGAGATCTGGTCATAGTCAGCCAATGTTTTGAGCACTCCAGTGGCCAGCTCAGGGATGGGGAACTGATTCCGGTGCAGAATCGCATCTCAACACCGCCATGGGTTCTTGATTTTCTGACGTCGGTCACGGATACTCACGTTCTGCAGGAGCAGATTCCGGTAGACTTTGGCCACCCGATGCCATCTGATTCGAAACCAATCATTCATTATGGTTCGATGGCTTGCGGCCCACAGGTGATCAAAGACAAATCCTATATCGACCAGCTTAAATGCAAGGAGCATTCTCTGCTGGCCATCGACATGGAGTCTTATGGTCTTGCACTCGCCGCCTCGATGTGTAGCACGTATTCACGCTCCATTATTCCACTGGTCGTAAAAGGCGTCTGCGATTTCGCTGATTCAGAAAAAAAGATGACTGGCATGATTATTGCTCTTATGCCAGCGCTGCGTTTGTGCGTGCTTTGCTAGAACAAGCCATGGGTCGCGATAAGGTCTATAATTGGATTAAAGGTGCTCCTGATCATGAGTAATCAGCAATCCGTCGACACCCTCATTTCAGGTGGCATCGTCGTCACCATGGATATTCATCGACGCGTCATTGCCGATGGGGCCGTGGCCATTAAGGCAGGCAGAATCGTTGCCGTCGGGGAGCGTGCATCCGTCGAAGCGAGCTGCAGCCCCCAGCAGCGCATCGATGCCATCGGGCGCGCCGTCATTCCAGGGCTGATCAATGGCCATGCCCATCTGCCGATGACTCTGTTCCGTGGCCTGGCGGATGACCAGGACCTCGACGACTGGCTGCAACACACGATCTTCCCTGCCGAAGCGATGAACGTGGATGAAGCCTTCGTGCGCTGCGGCACACGCCTCGGACTCGCTGAGCTGATTCGCGGCGGTATCACCACCGTCTGCGACATGTATTACTACGAAATGGCCGTAGCCGAGGAGGTGGCAGCCGCCGGGCTGCGCGGTCTGCTTGGGCAAGCTCTGATTGACTTCCCAGCTCCCGACGCCGCCGACCATGCCACGGCGCTCAACACCATCCATCGCTTCGTGGAGCGCTGGCAGGGTCATGCCCTGATCACTCCGGCGATCGCCCCGCATGCCCCCTACACCGTGGGAGATGAGCATCTGATCGAGGCTCACCGATTCGCCCTTGAACGCGATTGCCCGCTGATCATTCACCTGGCGGAAAGCCGCCATGAGGTTTCAGAGAGCCTGCGGCTCAAGGGGGCCAGACCCGTGGAACATCTGGCGCGCCTCGGGGTGCTCAGCGAGCACATGGTGGCGGCTCATGTCGTCTGGGCAGAAGCCCATGAACTCGATATGCTGGCCCACCATGGCGTCGGCGTGGTGCATAACCCTCAGTCGAACATGAAGCTCGCCTCCGGTGTAGCACCGCTACCGCAGATGCTGTCGCGGGATATGGCGGTTGGACTAGGCACTGATGGCTCGGCCTCCAATAATGATCTTAGCCTCTGGGAGGAAATTGACACGGCAGCCAAGCTGCACAAGTTGATCACGGCTGATCCCAAGGTGGTCTCCGCACAGCAAGCGTTTGAGCTCGCTACGATCCGCGGGGCGAGAGCCCTGCATCTGGAAGCCCAGATCGGCTCTCTGGAAGTGGGCAAGCGGGCGGATGTCGTTGTGCTGGAAATGGAAGCGATCGACCAGGTTCCTCTAAGTAGTATCTATTCGGCTCTGGTCTATGCCACCAAGGCCAATGATGTCTGCGATTTATTAGTGAATGGCCGTGTGTTGATGCGTGATCGCCAGTTAATCACCATCGACGAAGCACAGGTCAGAAATGCTAGCCTTGTTCTTAGACATCAGATCATCGAACGGCTTCAAGCCGTTGCTTGACTGCCCTCTCACAGCCTGTTGATCCTGAAAGTCACTTAGGCGGCCTGAGCCGCCTTATTGCTTCCTTGGCCGGCGATCACATTGGAGCCTTTAATGAATCGAAGGGGTTGCTTCTGAATCAAGCCGTGAAGACTCGCTTCCTAGGTGTTACCAATCGGCTGGAGCCATCGCTGGGGGTGAAAGGTTTGGCCTAAGATCGACACAAAAAGCCAATCTATTCAGGATGTGGGTATCCGCCAAAGACCCACATCGACAAGCGGCAAGAGAATGAAGAGGAAGTGTGCTGGGGAGAACTGCCCGTCTTGTACCCATCGAGCTCATCGAAGCCATCGGCTGGATCGTCCTGCTCGTAGGGCACGAACTCAAACACCTGAACGACGCGTAGCTGGAAGGTCATGCCACAGCCTTTCTCTCCGTCCCAACCGTAGATGTTGAATATGACGACCACGTTGGAGCCGTTGCCGATGGCCGCGCCATCCAAGTGCTGCTTTTTCTGATCGACGATGCGGGGACCCTCGGACAGGGAGCCATGGCGCCGCTGAAACTGAGGCACCTTGACTCGAGACGAACGGTGATCTCGCTCGGCTTCTCCTTGTCGGGCTTCCAGGGGAAGCCCAAGTTTCATTGCCGAGATGCAGAGTGGCCCGAAGAGCTGGGCTGGTTGAAGACGTGGAGCTGAATCGCCTCGCTGATGCTCGCCTGGCGGACGGGCAAGAGCCGTTGCAGGTCAGTCTTGCTGCCCTCTGACTTCGAGTTTCCTCTGGAGGCTCCGCTTCGTATTGTTGATTTACTCCAGTGCTGACATCATCCCGAGGGCAGCTGCAGCCTGCTGCATCCAGCTATCGAAGCTGGGCAGATGGGTGCAGCGGCTGCGCGAGGCCACCGACTGATGAAAGCGGTCGCGATCGAGGGAGCGAAGTTCCACACCGCCCTGCAGCAGGCGCTCGAACTGCTCCCCAGCGGCCTGGCGTACTTCAGAACTGAGGCCGTGATGGCGCTGCTTGATCCCCAGGGCGCTGTGGGTCTCGGTGATCAGCCAGTCGCTGCTGATCAGGAAGTCGCGGGATTCCGCAAACCAGTCGAGCGCTTGGGCACTGCGTTCTTCCGGGGTCAGCAGAGCCACCACCACGCTGGTGTCGAGATAGATCATCGAGGGCTCAGCGTCACCAGCGTTCACCGCCGCGGCATTCCTCGATCACCGAAGGGGTGAGAGGCATGGTGGCCTGAAGCTGGCGCAGATCAGCGGCCAGGACAGAGCGATCCAGCTTGCGCAGAGGCTCCAGGCTCAGGCGGCCATCAGCTCCAACGACGATGTCGATCTGATCGCCTTCCTGCAGTCCGGCCTGACGCAGGCAATCGGCCGGGAGCCTGACCGCCAGGCTGTTCCCCCAGCGGCGGATCGCCTGCGGGAAGTGCTGGCCAGCATCAGCTGAGCGATCCTGAGGCCTGGACTGTGTCAAGGAGCATCTGCGGCCGATCACGGCCGCCTGTAGAGACATGACTCTACGTCCGACTTGTGGCATTCTGGGCTGTAGATGCCGCCGGCTCCAGCCGGTGATCCTGGCTTCCACGTTCTCGAGTTGCCACTGCAGGGGCCCCCGGCCTTGGGTGCAGCCGCAGCTGGCGGAGTGTTTCGCGGCTTATGCCCAGGGCAGCGCATGCCTCGGCGGTCGTCACCCAGACCCGGTGACGACCAGACGGGGTGGGGTCGTCTGGTTCTCCATCAGCCCAGCTCCCGCACCACGTCGACAACGGCCGGGTTCCAGAGGATCTGCTAGCCGCTATGTCCATGCCGCCAGGTGCCAGGGCTGACTGAGCCCAGGATCCCCGCGAGCAAATTGCGTAGATCCTCCAACCGCTACAACATCAAATGTCGTGCCTCCGGGTACTGCCTCGTCTACGAGGTGCGTGAGCACGAGCTGCTGGTGCTGGTTGTGGCGGTTGGCAAGCGGGAGCGTAATGCTGTCTACCGACAAACTGCCCAGCGCTGAGGCCCTGCCTCATGGCCGACTCGATGCACCCCGAGCCGGATCAGCTGCGCCGGGAGAACGCCCGCTTGATTGGGCTTCTGGAGGCCCACGGCATCGCCTGGCGATCCGGCGGCCCTGCCCCAACGGAACCCGCGCCGATTTCGCAGGCAGCACCTGCCAACGGCCCCAGTTCCACGCGGGAGAAGGTGGCGCTGTTCCGGCGCCTGTTCCGCGGTCGCGACGACGTGCATGCCCTGCGCTGGCAGAGCAACAGCAGCGGGCGCTCGGGGTATGGGCCGGCCTGTGCGAATGAATGGAAGCCGGGGATCTGCGAGAAGCCTCGTGTGGCGTGCCGCGACTGCAGCCACCGGGAGCTATTGCCGCTCAGCGATGCGGCGATCTACGGCCATCTGGCCGGAGACCACACCATCGGCCTCTACCCCCTGCTGGAGAACGACCACTGCCACCTGCTGGCCGTCGACTTTGACGAGCAGGACTGGCGTGATGACGCCCGGGCCTTTCTGGGCTCCTGCCGGCAGCTGGGCGTGCCAGCGGCCCTGGAGATCTCCCGTTCCGGAGAGGGCGCCCACGTGTGGGTGTTCTTCGAGGAGGCGGTACCGGCCCGAGAGGCCCGTCAACTCGGGGCAGCCCTGATCAGCCACACCTGCGCTGCGTCATATCAATTGCAGCTGAGCTCCTACGACCGGCTCTTCCCCAATCAGGACAGCATGCCCAAGGGGGGCTTCGGCAACCTGATCGCCCTGCCGCTGCAGAAGGAAGCCCGGCAGCGGGGTTGCAGCGTGTTCGTGAATGACGACCTGCATCCCTATCCCGATCAGTGGGCCTATCTGGCAACCCTGCAGAGGTTGCCTGTGGCGGGGCTGCAGACCTTGATCCAGAGCGCCACGTGCGGTGCCCATCCTCTCGATCTGGCGTTCATCGACGAGGAGGACATGGCGACTCCATGGAAGGCAGCGGTGCCGCTTTCGCGGCTCAGGGGACCGCTGCCCACCTCCCTCACGCTCACCCTGGCTGATCGCCTCTATGTGGAGCGCTTGGGCCTACCGCAGCCACTACTCAATCGCCTGATTCGCCTCGCCGCCTTCGCCAACCCGGCCTTCTTCAAGGCCCAGGCGATGCGACTGTCGGTGTGGGACAAACCGCGGGTGATCGGCTGCGCCGAGAACTTTCCTCAGCACATTGCCCTGCCTCGGGGCTGCCTGGAACCCGTGCAGACCCTGCTGCAGGAGCAGGGGATCAGCTGGGAGCTGGTGGATGAACGTCAGAACGGCTCACCGCTGGAGATGGCGTTCACGGGCCAGCTGCGCGCTGACCAGGAGGCCGCCGTCGAAGCGATGCTGCGCCATGACATCGGCGTGCTGCAGGCACCGACGGCCTTCGGGAAAACGGTGGTGGCGGCAGCGATCCTGGCCCGGCGGGGTGTGAACACCCTGGTGCTGGTGCATCGGGCGGATCTGCTGCGCCAATGGCAGGAGCGGCTCCACACCTTTCTGGATGTCGCTCCCGAGGCGATCGGTTGCATCGGTGGAGGCAAAGCCAAGCCCACCGGCCAACTCGACATCGCCGTGATGCAGTCGCTGGTGCGCAAGGGCGAGGTGAATCCCTTGGTGCAGAGCTACGGGCAGGTGATTGTCGACGAATGCCACCACATCGCGGCGGCGTCCTTTGAGGCCATCCTGCGCCAGGTGAAGGCCCGCTACGTGCTGGGGCTGTCGGCCACCCTGGTGCGCCGCGACGGTCTGCAGCCGATCCTGTTCATGCAGTGCGGCCCCATTCGCCACACCGCCCAGCGGCCTGCCGGAGCGCCCCAGACCCTGGAACTGGTGAGCCGCACCCATCAGCTCGAGGGGCTGCCAACCGATCTGCCGATCCAGGAGCTGATGCGCCGATTAGCGGAGGACCCACGCCGCACCGAGCGGATCGTGGAGGAGGCTCTCGCCTGCTGGGGTGACGGCCGCAATCTGTTGCTCCTGAGCGAGCGCACCGATCACATCACGACGATCGCCGCCGCTCTGGCTGACAGGGTGGCAAACCTGTTCCTGTTGCATGGGCGGCTGAGCGCACGCCAGCGCAGCGCCACCCTGGCCGCGCTGGAAGCGTTACCTCCTGATGCACCCCGCATCGTGCTGGCCACCGGCCGTCTGGTGGGTGAAGGTTTCGACCATCCGCCGCTCAACACGCTGCTGCTGGCCATGCCCGTGTCGTGGCAGGGCACATTGCAGCAATACGCCGGCCGCCTGCATCGGCAGCAGGCTGGCAAAACCAGCGTGCGCATCATCGACTGGCTTGATCTCGGCCATCCGGTACCGCAACGGATGTGGGAGCGGCGGCTGCGGGGCTATCGGGCCATGGGCTATGCGCTGCGTGCAGATCAGCTATCAATGGCAATCACCTCATCGAAAGCTTCTCACGGACCTTCTCACATCCAAGCCTGAGGGCTTGCGAGACTCACCGCAGCGCAGGCAGTTCGGCCAATCCATCGAGAAGCTTCCCAAGCTGAACGTCGCCGGTTCGAGTCCGGTCACCCGCTTACCAGTTCAGGCCTGAAAATTTGTTGTTCCTCAATCGATCATCTCGATTGGCACTCGCTGGCAGCACGCCAGAAGCTGACTGTGAATGACAGGTAATAGCCGCGATTGGTTCAACCTTCTCACAGGGCTTCTCACCTCCGGGTCGTTTCATGGCCTGATTTGACCGTCCTTGATCGCCCCGGGTTGTCGCCGTGGATCGACCGAACCTGAGACCTGACTGGCGACCCAAGATGCGGTTCTGACCCGGACTGACCCTGTGATGGCCCACCGCGTACTCACCGAGACAGCGGTGAGCATCTCGGAACACAAGAAAAACCCCATGGCCACCGTGGCGGCAGGAGAGGGAATGGCCGTCGCGGTGCTCAACCGCAACGAGCCGGCCTTCTACTGCGTGCCGGCCAGGGCTTACGAAGAACTGATGGATCTGGTGGACGACCTGGAGCTGGGCCGCATCGCCGATGCCCGGCTGACGGACGGCCAGGAGCCTGTGCGGGTCAGCCTCGATGCTCTTTGAGCTGGCCTTTCACCCGGAAGCCCTTCGGGAGTGGCGGAAGCTGACGCCAGGAATCCGGGAGCAGTTCATGAACAAGTTGGCCGGGCGGCTGACTGAGCCCAGGATCCCCGCGAGCAAATTGCGTGGATCCTCCAACCGCTACAAGATCAAGTTGCGGGCCGCCGGGTACCGTCTGGTCTACGAGGTGCGTGACCATGAGCTCCTCGTCCTTGTCGTGGCGGTGGGCAAGCGGGAGCACAATGTTGTCGACCAGCGTGCCGATCAGCGCTGAAGCCGACCGACGGACCCGGCCGCGCGCATCACGCCGTGCATGACAGAATGGATGACAGATCATCTGTTCATGTTGCATGCCGGCCTTCAGTCTTCGGCTCCCCCAGGACCTGGAGCGCAGACTGGGCGAGGAAGCCCTCCACTGCGGCCAGCCCCGCTCGGAGCTGATCCGCGAGGCACTGGAGGAGCTGCTGCGCCGCCGGGAGCAGCAGCGCTTCATGGCCGGGCTCGTCGCCGCCGCCGAAGCGCTGGTGAGGGATCCTTCAGCCCGCGCTGAAAGCCTGGATGTGGCGGCAGATTTCCTGCCGGCCGACTGCGAGGCTCTGGCGTTGGCGGAGGAGACGACCTCCCGGGAGCTGACCGGCCAACCGAGCCCCCAACCGTGGTGGCGCTGATGCGTCGGGGTGAGATCTGGGTGGCGCGTCTGAATCCCAACCAGGGCGCGGAGGTGGGAAAGCTGCGTCCCGTCGTGATCCTTCAGGCCGATCCGATCACCCAGGCCGGCCTGGCCACGGTGATCGTGGTGCCGCTCACCACCCAGGACCGGCCTGGCACCCGGGCGCTGCGGGTCCCGATCCGTGCCCGCGACCGCCTGCTCTGCGACTCCTTCGCCATGGCGGATCAGCTCCGCTCCCTGGATCGCTCCCGCCTTGGCGACGGCCCCCTCACCACCCTCGGCGGGGACGAACTGGCGGAGCTGGAGCGAGCGCTACTGGGGGTGCTGGGCATTGGGTTCGCCTGAGTGAGCGCATGCCGTGGCTGACTCCAGTCCCTCCGAGCTGAACCAGCTGCGCCGGGAGAACGCCTTCTTGATTGGGCTTCTGGAGGCCCACGGCATCGCCTGGCGATCCGGCGGCCCTGACCCAACGGAACCCGCGCCGATTTCGCAGGCAGCACCTGCCAACGGCCCCAGTTCTACGCAGGAGAAGGTGGCGCTGTTCCGGCGCCTGTTCCGCGGTCGCGACGACGTGCATGCCCTGCGCTGGCAGAGCAACAGCAGCGGGCGCTCGGGGTATGGGCCGGCCTGTGCGAATGAATGGAAGCCGGGGATCTGCGAGAAGCCTCGTGTGGCGTGCCGCGACTGCAGCCACCGGGAGCTATTGCCGCTCAGCGATGCGGCGATCTACGGCCATCTGGCCGGAGACCACACCATCGGCCTCTACCCCCTGCTGGAGAACGACCACTGCCACCTGCTGGCCGTCGACTTTGACGAGCAGGACTGGCGTGATGACGCCCGGGCCTTTCTGGGCTCCTGCCGGCAGCTGGGCGTGCCAGCGGCCCTGGAGATCTCCCGTTCCGGAGAGGGCGCCCACGTGTGGGTGTTCTTCGAGGAGGCGGTACCGGCCCGAGAGGCCCGTCAACTCGGGGCAGCCCTGATCAGCCACACCTGCGCTGCGTCATATCAATTGCAGCTGAGCTCCTACGACCGGCTCTTCCCCAATCAGGACAGCATGCCCAAGGGGGGCTTCGGCAACCTGATCGCCCTGCCGCTGCAGAAGGAAGCCCGGCAGCGGGGTTGCAGCGTGTTCGTGAATGACGACCTGCATCCCTATCCCGATCAGTGGGCCTATCTGGCAACCCTGCAGAGGTTGCCTGTGGCGGGGCTGCAGACCTTGATCCAGAGCGCCACGTGCGGTGCCCATCCTCTCGATCTGGCGTTCATCGACGAGGAGGACATGGCGACTCCATGGAAGGCAGCGGTGCCGCTTTCGCGGCTCAGGGGACCGCTGCCCACCTCCCTCACGCTCACCCTGGCTGATCGCCTCTATGTGGAGCGCTTGGGCCTACCGCAGCCACTACTCAATCGCCTGATTCGCCTCGCCGCCTTCGCCAACCCGGCCTTCTTCAAGGCCCAGGCGATGCGACTGTCGGTGTGGGACAAACCGCGGGTGATCGGCTGCGCCGAGAACTTTCCTCAGCACATTGCCCTGCCTCGGGGCTGCCTGGAACCCGTGCAGACCCTGCTGCAGGAGCAGGGGATCAGCTGGGAGCTGGTGGATGAACGTCAGAACGGCTCACCGCTGGAGATGGCGTTCACGGGCCAGCTGCGCGCTGACCAGGAGGCCGCCGTCGAAGCGATGCTGCGCCATGACATCGGCGTGCTGCAGGCACCGACGGCCTTCGGGAAAACGGTGGTGGCGGCAGCGATCCTGGCCCGGCGGGGTGTGAACACCCTGGTGCTGGTGCATCGGGCGGATCTGCTGCGCCAATGGCAGGAGCGGCTCCACACCTTTCTGGATGTCGCTCCCGAGGCGATCGGTTGCATCGGTGGAGGCAAAGCCAAGCCCACCGGCCAACTCGACATCGCCGTGATGCAGTCGCTGGTGCGCAAGGGCGAGGTGAATCCCTTGGTGCAGAGCTACGGGCAGGTGATTGTCGACGAATGCCACCACATCGCGGCGGCGTCCTTTGAGGCCATCCTGCGCCAGGTGAAGGCCCGCTACGTGCTGGGGCTGTCGGCCACCCTGGTGCGCCGCGACGGTCTGCAGCCGATCCTGTTCATGCAGTGCGGCCCCATTCGCCACACCGCCCAGCGGCCTGCCGGAGCGCCCCAGACCCTGGAACTGGTGAGCCGCACCCATCAGCTCGAGGGGCTGCCAACCGATCTGCCGATCCAGGAGCTGATGCGCCGCTTGGCGGAAGACCCACGCCGCACCGAGCGGATCGTGGAGGAGGCTCTCGCCTGCTGGGGTGACGGCCACCGTTTGTTGCTCCTGAGCGAGCGCACCGATCACATCACGACGATCGCCACCGCTCTGGCTGGGGAGGTGCCGAACCTATTCCTTTTGCATGGCCGGCTGAGTGCACGCCAGCGCAGCACCACCCTTGCCGCGCTGGAGGCGTTGCCTCTCAACGAACCCCGCATCGTCCTGGCCACAGGCCGTCTGGTGGGAGAAGGATTCGACCATCCGCCACTCAACACTCTGCTGCTGGCGATGCCCGTGTCCTGGAAAGGCACACTGCAGCAATACGCCGGCCGCCTGCATCGGCAACAGAGCGGCAAGACAAGCGTGCGAATCATCGACTGGGTCGATCTCGGCCATCCGATCACGCAACGGATGTGGGAGCGACGGCTGCGGGGCTATCGGGCCATGGGCTACGCGCTGCTTGCAGATCAGCTATCGATGGCAGGCGTCTGAGCGAAAGCTTCTCACAGACCTTCTCACGTCCAAGCCTGAAGGCATAGGAGACCCACAGCGGCGCAAGCGGTTCGGCCGATCAATCGAGAAGCTTCCCAAGCTGAACGTCGCCGGTTCGAGTCCGGTCACCCGCTTTTAGTCAAGAACTGAAAAGCGCCGAAGATCAAGCGTGCGGCCTCTCTCCCATCGGCTGGCAGGAGTCCAGTCGGAGCTTGGCAATGACCGGCAGTGCCAAGGGGTGACATCGACCTTCTCACAAAGCTTCTCTCGCGACTGCGCCATTGATTGGTCAGGCATTCATCTGCGCGGGGTGAACTCATGGTCCGCCCAGCACTGGATCGTCCGGAATCACGACTGGGCGGAGGTTGCCAACTGAATTCGGCCCAACATCATGCCCGGAGGTGATCAGGGCAAGCCGCTTCAGCATCAACGACCGATCGCCTGACGCTGCAATAACAGGGAAAAAATGTCCCAGGACGGTCTCCAGAATCGCTGGAGATCAGCCGGGCGCCACCCATTCGATCCAGACCCGCCTAGCGACCTGTCCAGAGACCTGACTGGAGACCTAGAATGTGGTGCATTGCCTTCCTGCTCCGCTGATGGTCCACCGCGTTCTCGCTGAGACAGCAGTAAGCATCTCGGAGCACAAGAAAAACCCCATGGCCACCGTGGCAGCCGGAGAGGGGATGGCCGTCGCAGTGCTGAACCGCAACGAGCCGGCCTTCTACTGCGTGCCGGCCAGGGCCTACGAAGAGCTGATGGATCTGGTGGACGACCTGGAGCTGGGTCGCCTCGCCGATGCCCGGCTGACGGACGGCCAGGAGCCGGTGCGGGTCAGCCTCGATGCCCTTTGAACTGGCGTTTCATCCCGAGGATCTGCGTGAATGGCGACAGCTGAGCGCGGGGATTCGCGAGCAGTTCAAAAAGAAGCTGGCTGAGCGGCTGGTTGTCCCGCGAATTCCCGCCAGCAAGCTGCGGGACTCCAGTGATCGGTACAAGATCAAGCTCCGCTCCGCCGGCTTCCGCCTGGTCTACGAGGTGCGTGACCACGAGGTGCTGGTGCTGGTTGTGGCGGTGGGCAAGCGGGAGCGCAATGCTGTCTACCGCCAGGCCGATCAGCGCTGAAGCCCTATGGCTGGCTCCATGCCCTCTGATCTGGATCAGCTGCGCCGGGAGAACGCTCGCTTGATTGAGCTGCTGGAGGCCCACGGCATCGCCTGGAGATCCGGCGGACCTGCCCCAACAGAACCCGTGCCGATTTTGGAGGCAGCACCTGCCAACGGTCCCGGTTCCACGCAGGAGAAGGTGGCGCTGTTCCGGCGCCTGTTCCGCGGTCGCGACGACGTGCATGCCCTGCGCTGGAAGAGCAACAGCAGCGGGCGCTCGGGCTATGCACCGGCCTGCGCCAATGAGTGGCGGCCAGGCATCTGCGAGAAGCCACGGATCTCCTGCCGCGACTGCAACCACCGCGAGCTGCTGCCCCTGAGCGATGCAGCGATCTACGGCCATCTGGCCGGAGACCACACCATCGGCCTCTACCCCCTGCTGGACAACGACCATTGCCACCTGCTGGCCGTCGACTTTGACGAGCAGGACTGGCGTGACGACGCCCGGGCCTTTCTGCGCTCGTGCCGGGAGCTGGCGGTGCCGGCAGCGCTGGAGACTCGCCAGCCGGGGGCGGCCCTGATCAGCCACACCTGCAATGCCACGCGTCAGCTGTAGTTGAGCTCCTACGACCGGTTGTTCCCCAACCAGGACACCCTGCCGAAAGGCGGCTTCGGCAACCTGATCGCCCTGCCGCTGCAGAAGGATCCCAGGCAGCGGGGCTGCAGACCGTGATTCAGACCGCCACCAGCGGCGCCCATCCGCTCGATCTCAGCTTCATCGACGAGGAGGACCTGGCGACCCGTCAACCAGGTTGTCGCCGGATAGCCTTGGCAAACCCGGCCTTTTACAAGGCCCAGGCGATGCAGCTCTCGGCGTGGACAAGCCGCGGGTGATCGGCTGTGCGGAGAACTTTCCCCAGCACACACCGGGCCAGACTCAAGGGCAGAGGCAGGACGATCCCATGGCATGGGCCAACCGAACGGGCAGTTTGATCGCCGCTTTCGCACTGTTCTCAGGACTGGCTGGGTGGGCGCAACCGCTCACCACGCCGCAGCAGAAGGAGACGCTGCAGCAGGAGACCCTGCAGCAATCCATCCAGCGGCGCCAGGCCTTCCCCTTCCGTCCCGACTGCAACGGCAACACCCAGGAGATGGCAGCCTGTCTCTGGCAGGAGCGGGACCAGGCCGATCAACGTCTGTTGCCCCTGCTGGGCGGCAGCCTGCCGCTGGAGCGCTGGAGAAGCGTCCGCCATTCAGTGTGTGAGCGCTCGGCCCAGCGGAGTCAGGGGGGCAGCATCCTGCCGATCCTCTGGCTCACGTGTGAAAACGAGCTCAACGCATCCCTGCTCCAACAGCTGACCACCCCCCTCGGCCGCTGATACCGGCCCCGGTTCTTGCCTCCACCACCTGCGCGTACGCAACACCATGGATGAAGCCAGCCTGCGAGCCCTGTTCACCAAGCCCTACGGCACACCAGCCCCGGCAGAAGATCAATGGCGCGCCCTCTATGACGATGATGTGCACTTTCAGGACCCCACCCAGGAGCGCCAGGGGATCGCGTCGTATATCGAGGCTCAGCAGGGTCTGGTGAAACGCTGCGATGACGTTTACCTCACAGCAGGGGCGATCGCGATTCAGGGCAAGACCGCGTTCATCGAATGGGAGATGGGCCTGATGATCAAGGGCATCGAATTCATCTATCCCGGCACAACCCGCCTGTACCTGAACGACGCCGGCAAGATCATCGACCACCGTGACTACTTCGACTTCGTGGGGCCGACCTTTGCGCCGGTGCCTGTGGTGGGCGGCTTCGTCCGCTGGCTGTACCAACGCTTCGTCGACTGAGGGTGGCGCTCAGGCTGCGGCTCCGTCCGGTCCCACGGTGGCTGGCAGGTGGCCTGTCTTCACCCAGATGGTGCAGCCCGAGTCACTCCAGGGCCGATGCGCACTGCCCGGTGGATTGCGCAGCCAGCTGCCGGCCGGATAGGTGCCCTGTTCGTCCTGAAACACGCCCTCCAGCACCAGGATTTCCTCGCCACCAGGATGGCCGTGCGGTTGGAACACCGTGCCGGGCGCCCAGCGAACCAGGGCCACATGCTCCGAGCCGTAGGCGTGCAAGGGCATCACCTCCAGCCCCGGCACCAGGCCAGGCAGCCAGTCGCGGCTGGGGGTGGCGATCCCCACGGTCTGCTGATCGGCCGGGTGCATCTGGTGCAGCTTGACCAGCAGCGTGCAGCCCTCTGCGCTGAAGGGCGCATGGCTGGAGCCGGCGGGGTTGCGCAGGTACGTGCCGACCGGATGGTCGCCGGCCTCGTCGGAGAAGGTACCCTGCAGCACCAGAATCTCCTCGCCACCGCCGTGGCTGTGGCGATCGAAGTGGCTGCCGGGGGCGTAGCGCACGATTGAGGTGGCGCGGGCCACCTCGCCGCCAAGGCGATCGAGCAGGCGCCGCTCGACTCCGGCCAGGGGTGATGGTGTCCAGGGGAGGCTGGTGGTGTCCAGCATCACCCGTTGGCTCAGATCGGCACGGAGCTCCATGGGGTGATTCTGCTCAACGGCGGATCCGCAGCAACTGAATGTGAGGAGGCAACCGCGTCACACCGCCTGGGCTTGCCGCCGGCTGAAGGCAACGACTCCAGCAGCAAGGGCTGCCACCCCCAGGGCGCCACTGGCGACCAGGAACACCAGCGTCTGCAGGGCCAGCAGGAACACCCCCAGAGCCGACGCCGCCTTGATCTGAATCCTGGCCTTGATCAGCAGGGTGAGCAGCAGCAGCACCGTGGCCCGCAGCCCGGCGATCCTGGCGGCAGACAGGGGACAGAGAGGGCAGGGCAGCAGCATGGTGGAAGTGCGATGCTTCAATCCTGGCGAAGCGGTGGATGGGGTGTGGATTCGCTGCTGCCCTACGACGTGCAGTAACTGTCACTTGTATTCGTGATGGCTGAGCCCCATAGCTTCCGATGTCCCCGTTGCGGTGGTCATGACCATGGCTTGGTCTATGGGCGCCTGCTCCAGCGTTACCAGTGCCGATTCGACGGAGCATGACGTTGCAGTTTGAGGTGGTCTGGCTTTTCTGGACAGGTCCCATCGTTAACCTCTGAGGCGGGGCACCGCCCCTGAAAGGGGCTCCCACCGATGAGCAAGCGCCGTACCCACAGCCCCGAGTTCAAGGCCAGGGTCGCCATGGAGGCGATCAGTGGCCTCTATCTGAATCCACCTGACAAGGCGATGGTGCTCTGCGTTGACGAGAAGACGCAGATCCAGGCTCTGGACAGGACTCAGCCGCTGCTGCCCATGGGCCTCGGTTACGTCGAGGGCGTCACCCATGACTACATCCGCCACGGCACCACCACCCTGTTCGCCGCCTTGGACGTGGCCACCGGTGAGGTGATCAGCCAGTGCACGCCCCGGCACCGGCATCAGGAGTTCCTGGGCTTCCTGCGGCAGATCGAGACGTCCGTCCCCGAGGACCTTGATGTCCACCTGATCGTGGACAACTACTGCACGCAGAAGCACACCAAGGTGAGGGCCTGGCTGGCACAACGGCCCCGCTTCCACGTTCACTACACACCCACCTACGCCTCCTGGCTGAACCAGGTGGAGCGCTGGTTCGGGATCATCACCCAGCGGGCGATCCGGCGCGGCAGCTTCTCCAGCGTCAAGGAGCTGATCGCCAAGATCGAGCAGTTCGTGGCGGCCTACAACAAGACCAAGGCCCCGTTCAACTGGACGGCGACAGCAGATTCAATCCTGGAGAAGCTCAAGCGACTTTGCTCGCAAATCTCCGGGACGGCACACTAGGCGTAAGTAAGCATAATTGCAACAATCAACGAGCGAGGGAAGCGCAAAACCGATCAGGCGAGATAGTATAGGCAACAGCATATTTTTCGTCGGCTCATGGAGCGGGTTACATTGATTATGACTGTAAGAGAGCGCTATGAAACCACGCTCAGATCAATCATCGAGACATTGAAGACGCTGCCCCCAGGCTGCAAGCTGATTTTTGCAGATGGTGCAACGCCCAAATATGTTCGGGAGCAGATAAAACCGTACAATAAAGAGGGAGTTCTCGAGGCAATCTACTTCAAGACAAGAAAGTGGCCCAATCAGATCAGGAAAAGAGTAATAGGAAGAATCAAATCAAAGTATGTGATATTTATTGACAATGATGTTATTCCTTCAGAGGGATGGATTGAACATCTGATTGATTGCGCTGAGGTCACAAGTGCAGCAATAGTTGCCCCGCTTTATTTAATTGGCAGAGACCCATCCACCGATACTATTCATATGGCAGGAGGAAGGCTGTCGTATCAAGGATTGGGTCACACAAGATCCCTGTACGAGGAGCATAGGCTCTCAAACTCTTCGTTTTCAAAGCATGCGCCTCATCTTTTGAGAGAAGAGGTTGACTTTGGCGAGCATCACTGCCTCTTTATGCGCACTAAGTTTGCAAAGACTGTTGATGTCTTTTTTGATGGAATTTACGCTGTGCATGAGCATATACATGCATCATTGATGGCCAAAAAGCATGGCATGGCGACATATTTTGAGCCAAAGTCAGTTGTCACTTACTGTGCTTATCAACCTCTTCGAATTCAGGATAGAAAATATTTTGTTGAACGATGGGACCCAGCCAAGGCCGATCACTCACTGGTCAAGTTTTGTGAATATTGGCATCTCGTCGATGATGGACACTGCTTTGAGGGTATCCGTGGCTTTGTCAAGCGCCATCAGCGAATGGGACAGATTTTGAATACAGAGGGCGTAGTACCTGAGTCAAGGGCATTCGTCGCTAAGATCAAGGCAAGTGATGTGGCCAATTCAAGAAGCGAACTTTTTGCTCTTGCTATGAGTTTAGGCCTCACGGAAATTGAGAGACTAAGAATTGATAGGTGTTGTGAGCTGTCTACTGTATTTATGAATGGTGGGTACAGACCATGTGGTCGACCATTCGTGAATCATCTTATTGGTGCGGCCTCAATTCTTGCTTGGCACGGAGTGAGTACTGAAATAATCTGCGCAGGGCTAATGCATTCTTTGTTGCAAGCCTCTCCCCTTAGAGGAGACAATGAGTTCAGCAAGACTGTTGCCGCAAGTATTAGTAGACTTGCGCCGGACTCCGCCCATATAGTTGCTATTTATTCGCAATGGCAGCGCCGACTAAAGAGATATCCCTACAAAGATCCTTTAGAGGTAAAGCGAATTGTAGATGGATTGACTGTTCTGGAGGCCAAGGCGACGATTGTTTTGGCCGCAGACTTTCTGGAGATGTGTTTAAGCGGAGAGTATCTCTATAGTCGCAGAATCAACGAATTTCCCGACGAAGGATTTATTTTGTTTCTTGTTGAAACCTTGAAAGCTCTAGAGATGTTTCAATTTGCCCAGAGTTTAATCGAGATTCGTGCTGATACTGCGAGAACGCTGCGCAAGGCTAGCCCTATTCATTGCGATGCTCGCAATCTTGATCAATTGTATTCGTATAGATATGATGGTGCTACGAAGTCGCCTATGATCGCGCTGGATGTTTAGAATTTAAATTGGGTGCCTACTTAGGGCCTCCTGAGAAAGTAAGAACCAGCCCCAGGTCAGCAAAGTGGGGAGGCCCCGGCCCAACACTGAGTGTTGCTCAGGCTGCAGCCGGTTGATTGCTCAGGAGCCGCTCCTCGCCTCTTCGGATGGATTCAGTGCCGATCAGTAGCTGAAACAAGAAGGCCGGCGCCTATCAGCAAAGATGTCCGCTCAGGGTACTGATCTGAGTACCTCAGAAAGCCTACTCCGGATGGAGGATCATGGGCTTCGAGATCGGATGTTGATCGTCATCGCGCGTTGATCAGGAGCGCAGGCTTGAGCGGCCGGCCCCCGGTCGGAGGCTGAGGCCGGCCCGCCTCTTGCGGGCGGTCCAACCACAACCCCCTGGGGCCTGGGTTTCTGATCTTCAAGCAGCGACAGTGTCCTGCGGTCTGGGATGGTTGACCCGCACGACTGTTGGCTGAGCCCAATCGCGAGGTGGCCTGGCCCAGCGGCGTGGATGTTGCGCACGCGCCTGCTCATAGGTCTGCTGACGGACTCTGCAGATCGCGTCAGCTTCTCCGTAGTGACGTTGATTGGGCGTCACATACTTGATGCCGCTGTGACGATGCTCAGCGTTGTACCAGTCAACAAAACCATCGACCCAGGCACGCACTGAGAGAAGATCCCGGAAACGACGCACTGGATAGCTCTGGTGATATTTCATGGTTCGGAACCATGACTCAACGTAGGCGTTGTCATTGCTCACCCGCGGCCGCGAGAATGACAGGGAGATGCCGAGCTCGGCCAGCTTGGCGGCCAAGGTGTAGGAGCGCATGGGTGCTCCGTTATCGGCGTGCAGGATCGTGGTCGACCCCGAGCTGATCCCTTCATCACGGCAGACACGATCAAAGAAGTGCTTGGCCAGTTCGCCGCATTCACGATCGTGCACCTCAACGCCAAGGATGCGCCGGCTCCACACATCCATCACCATATAAAGGTAGTAGAATTGACCCTTCACAGGCCCCGGCAACAGGGTGATATCCCAGGCCAGCACTTGATGGATGCCCGTTGCCTCCAGCACGGGTGGCTCTCTTGGCTCCCGCGGTGGGCGGCTCCTGCCGCGATGATTTAACAGGCCTTCCTGGCGCATGATGCGGTAAATCGTTGACTCCGATCCCACGTAGACTCCCTCCTCGGCAAGGATCGCCACGATCTGACCAGGCGTGAGATCGGCAAAGCGTGGATCGTTGACAGTGGACAACACCTGTTGGCGCTCCTCCTCGCTGAAACGATGCATGACATGCCTGGACGCTCCCTTGCGTTGATCGCAGCTGAATCCCTGGGTCCGAATCATCAAGCCCCATCGCCTCAGCGTGCGTGTCGCCAGGCCGAAAAGATCAGCAATGGCCTTGGCCGAAAGGCCACGACTGATGCCTTCCTGTAGAAGCGCGACGATCGCACCGCGATCGCCAGACGGAATCAAGGATCCTCGTCCGGTTGAAAGATCTGGTTGAACTTTTTTGAGAGCATCAACAACGTCGCCGCTTCTGTCAGTGCTTTTTCTTTCTTCTGCAATTCACGCTCCAGCTGGCGATTCCGCCGGACCAGTTCCTGATTCTTGCGTTGCAGTTCCCGCTGATCAGCCATGCTCGGCGCGCTGGGGCCATTGGCATCCTCGGCGGCCTGGCGCCAACGGGCAACCTGCTTGGGGTACAGCCCCCGCTCCCTGCAGAACGACCCGAGCTCGCTTCCGTTCAGTCCTGCGGCCTGGATCACGGCTGCCAGCTTGTCGGCAGCGCTCCACTGCTCCGGCGGCCGGTTCGTGGCAGGCACCAGCTGGCCCTGCTTCTGCCACTGGCTCCGCCAGTTGTAGATGGTCTGCGCCGTGATCCCGGTGTCGCGGGCGATCTCAGCCACGCTCTCAAGGTTCGGAGGGCTCATCCGCAGGCGGACGGCTTCCCGCAGAGCGGCGTCATAGGGCGGTTGCATAGTCGTCGGTTGGGCCCCCAGGTGGACGGGTCAAACCGAGCGGACTTCTTTGCTGACACTGGGGGGGCAAAAAGAACCAAAAGAAGCCCCAGCAGCTTCTCGAGGTTCATTACCAGTACAGCCAATGCAATGGCTGATCCTTGGGTGGCAGCGAGCTTCTCACGAATCAAACCCAATCCAAATCGCCGCTTCCCCTGTCCGATTTTGCCTTCTACCGCGTTACGTTGCCGTTGATCATCAAGACACTGTCTCTTCTCTTCTGCCACAAGCTTAGGATCGCTCTTGGGCCGACCAAGGCGAGGTCCACTCAGGCGAATCCCATGACGCTGACAGAAAGCGCGGTTCGCTCGAGTCCGATAGATCTGATCGGCACAGATCACTTCTGGATAATGACCATGACGACGGCGATAGGCTCTTGCTTGAGCCTTTAGATCTTCTCCTTCATTGTAGGGATCGTAGCTCAGGCGATCTAGGTAGGTGAATCCATCACCCGTAACTGAAATTGAGATCTTGGCTCCGAATTCGACATTACATCTGGCTTTGCCACGAACTATGGGCCTGATGTGTGAGGTGGTCTGGCTTTTCTGGACAGGCCCCATCGTTAACCTCTGAGGCGGGGTACCGCCCCTGAAAGGGGCTCCCACCGATGAGCAAGCGCCGCACCCACAGCCCCGAGTTCAAGGCCAGGGTCGCCATGGAGGCGATCAGTGGCCGCAAGACGATCCAGGAGATCGCCGCCGACCACGCCATCCACCCGATCCAGGTGAGCCAGTGGAAGCGGCAGCTCCTGGACGGTGCCAGCGAGCTCTTCACCCGAGGCAAGAAGACCAAGGACAAGGAGGAGGGGCAGGCCAAGGAGGCGGAGCTGTTCCAGCAGATCGGACGGCTGCAGATGGAGCTGGAGTGGCTCAAAAAAAAGTCTCAACTGCTCTGATGCCCGTGAACTGCGCAAGCTGGTCGATCACGACCACCCCGAGCTCAGCATCAGCAGGCAGTGTGCGCTGCTGGGGCTGCCTCGATCCACGCTGTACTACCGGCCGACACCGGTCCGTGTATCGACGCTGCGGATCATGGCCAGGATCGATGCTCTCTACCTGGAGGATCCCTGCAGCGGCAGCCGCCGGATGGTGGACTATCTGGCCCAAGATGGTATCCCGATCAGCCGAGATCGAGTGCGAAACCTCATGCGGCGCATGGGATTACGGGCGATCTACCAGAAGCCCCGGACGACGGTTCCAGGTGATCCGTCCGTGCGGTTCCCCTGCCTGGTGGACCTCACGCAGGTCACGTCGGTGGATCAGGTCTGGGCGACCGACATCACCTACATCCCTCTGCAGAAAGGGTTCCTCTATCTGGTGGCGATCATGGATCTCCATTCCAGGCATGTGCTCAGCTGGAGGCTCTCCAACAGCCTTGACACGAAGTTCTGTCTGGAGGCCCTGGAGATGGCCTTGGGAGGCGGCCGTAGGCCAGAGATCTTCCACTCCGATCAAGGCTGTCAGTTCACGTCCGCTGACTTTGTGGCCAGACTCAAAGGGGAGCGGATCCAGATCAGCTGGTCCGGCAGAAAGCGGTGCTACGACAACATCCTTGTTGAACGGCTGTGGAGGACTGTCAAGTACGAGGAGGTCTACCTACGGGCATACAGCGATGGCTGGGACGCTGAAATCAGCCTGGCCCGCTTCCTGTGGCGGTATTGCCATGTAAGACCTCACAGTTCCCTTGGAGGCAAAACTCCCCACGCGGTCTACACTGAGGCCGAACCATGTTCCACCCGTCCTGGGTTAACGATGTCAGGGGCCGGAACTGTCCAATAAAAGGCACCCACCTCAGTTTCGCACTCGATCTCGGCTGATCGGGATACCATCTTGGGCCAGATAGTCCACCATCCGGCGGCTGCCGCTGCAGGGATCCTCCAGGTAGAGAGCATCGATCCTGGCCATGATCCGCAGCGTCGATACACGGACCGGTGTCGGCCGGTAGTACAGCGTGGATCGAGGCAGCCCCAGCAGCGCACACTGCCTGCTGATGCTGAGCTCGGGGTGGTCGTGATCGACCAGCTTGCGCAGTTCACGGGCATCAGAGCAGTTGAGACTTTTTTTTGAGCCACTCCAGCTCCATCTGCAGCCGTCCGATCTGCTGGAACAGCTCCGCCTCCTTGGCCTGCCCCTCCTCCTTGTCCTTGGTCTTCTTGCCTCGGGTGAAGAGCTCGCTGGCACCGTCCAGGAGCTGCCGCTTCCACTGGCTCACCTGGATCGGGTGGATGGCGTGGTCGGCGGCGATCTCCTGGATCGTCTTGCGGCCACTGATCGCCTCCATGGCGACCCTGGCCTTGAACTCGGGGCTGTGGGTGCGGCGCTTGCTCATCGGTGGGAGCCCCTTTCAGGGGCGGTACCCCGCCTCAGAGGTTAACGATGGGGCCTGTCCAGAAAAGCCAGACCACCTCACCCCACTTTGCTGACCTGGGGCTGGTTCTTACTTTCTCAGGAGGCCCCAGGTAGAGGTACAGCCACACACCCCGCACTGTGGTCGGCAGATAGGTGATGTCCCAGCTCCAAACCTGGTTTTGTCCCGTGTCAATCAGGTTGATGGCCGCTTCAACCAGATTGTCGCCGGATACCTTCCGCCGGTGCGCGGCGCTGGTCAGCCTTCCTCGTCCTCCGAGCAGAAGGCCTCCCACTTTTTTCGCAGCATCAGCAAGGCCGCCGCCTCCGCCAGGGCCTTCTCCTTGCGCTGCAGCTCCATTTTGAGAGCTTTGATCTCCCGCTGGTCCTGGGCTCGGAGCTTTTCGAGCTCCTTCTGCTCGGCCGGCCCGGCCTCCCCAGTAGGGACTCCTGAAAAAGATTCTCGGCCCATCGGCGCCGGATTCGTCCGTTTGCTTCGCGTTAATCAGGCTGGCAAGCGCGGTGACATCAAGTCGGCCAGATCTCAAAAGCATGGCTTGCAGATGCCCTCAGGCGCTCTGATCGCTGACCAGGCCATAAAAAAGCTGTAGATCCACCCAAAAAGAAGGACAAAAAAGAGGCGCAGCAGCCTCAAGACCTTTTCCGCGCACATCACGACAAAGGCCATCGAGATGGAGGATTCGGCACCAGCTGGTAGACGAGCCATGATCAGATCCAGGGAATACTTGCGCTTTCCAGAGCCAAAGACGCCTTCCACTTCATTGCGTCGAGCTTGATCAGATCGGAGCTGGTGCTTGTGTGCAGTGGTGACATCAGGATCCTTGGGCGGGCGACCCAATCGCTTGCCGGAGAGGCGAATACCGTTCCTCGTGCAGAAATGCCTATTCTTGGCCGTGATATAAATCCGGTCGGCGCAGATTCGCTCTGGGTAAGATCCTGTATCCAGCTTGTATTTTTCCGCCTGAGCGATAAGGTCTTCTCCTTCGTTGTAGGGGTTCCAGCTTATGCGGTGCAAGAACGGAAAGCCGTTTTGAACCGAAACACTGATTTTGGCTCCAAACTCCACCGCAGCACGTGCTTTGCCTCGCACCATTGGGCGGATATGGGTCTGCACAAGATTCACCAGGCGGTCTGGAATGCTGTTGGTCTGAGAGGCGAGCAGAAGGCCCTGTTGCCGCTCCAACTCGCTGCAGGCCAACAACTTCTGCCACCAATGCCTCTTAAGCTCGGAAAGCCTTGCCCCGCAGCCGATCAGAGCATCAATGGCCTTGAGATTCTGCCGCACATAGCCAAGCTGATGTTTAATGGCAGCCTTCACTTTGCGGCGACGTGGTCGTTTTTGCTTCGCCACTCTCAGGAAATGAGCACGAGCAAGGCCACGGTCGTAGCGAGGTCGATGTCTCCTGAATCCCGATGACTGACTGCACAGATCATCAATGACTCGCTCGGTCGTTGTGCGAGCCTCGTTGAGGAGCTTGAGGTCTCTGGGATAGGTGATGTCGGCTGGAGTGCAACTGGCATCAATCGTGAGAGTGCCCCAATTCTTTCCTTCTGGCCAGTCAGCAGGCTTGATCAACGCATCAAGTTCTAGCTGAGCGCCTCCTCCACTGGAATCACGATCATCATGGTCGTCATCGTCTGCTGCCTGAGCAAGTGCTTCCAGAAGGATCTCTTTGCCGCGCTGCACCACCAGCTCGTTGATACGGCGCAGATCCTCGTCAGAAAAACGCTTGCGAAAGTGCACCATCATCGAGGCATCAAACGGTGCCTTAGCTGTGTAGCCCGCAAAGCCGAGAAAGAACTGAATATAGGCGTTCTCTCTGATCTGATGGACTGTCTCTTCGTCGGTGAGCCCTAACTTCTGTTTGATGTAGAGAGCACCAAAGGCCATTCTCACTGATTTGGCTGGAGCGCCAATTGTGGCGCTGAATTGAGGGGCATAGGTTTCTTCCAGCTCATCCCATGGGATCAGCCCCTCCAGTTGAACCCAGCGATTCTCGGGATCAAGTGTGCCGCCAAATGGCAGGTGGAACTCCTTGATTGAGATCTGACCGTTATTGTGCCTCCGGTACATATGGAACGATCAGGAGTAAAGGCAATCACGGATTGCCTGATTCACGGCCACTTTAGCGGTTTCTCATGCTTGAGACCAGCTGCGGCGCAATGGATCTGGATTTTTCAGGAGTCCCCCAGTACCAGTGTGGCTAAGGGCTTTGGCATTGGCCATGGGTGTTTCGGCCGCGAGGGCGTGCAGAGCTGTACTGGTTCGTTTCCTGAAACCGGGGGGCCGTCGCCAGGGCAGGGAACGCAATTCGAATCCCAGGCTACGTTTGCTTTCGGGGTCAGGCCTCCAAAGATGTCATCGGCCATGGCCCGATGTCCTCATGACCAGAGTGGCAAGGGCGCTCTGGCCTGGCCGTGGGTGTTTCGGGCGCGAGGGCGTACGCGCGTACTGGTTCGTTTGCTGGGGATTGAATCTGCCGCGTAGCAGCTTCACCCAACATACGGAATAACTAGCCCTCAGATTTCTCTAGACATATTAAAAAATATGATCAACATTATCCCTTACTCGTTCTTCTAGCGAAGAACAAAGAGCGGCCACCCATGCCTGGTGCTCTCTTGCCAGATCAGGGACTCTGACGCCAATCCCTCCTTTGTGGCTAGGGCCAACTATCTTCCAGTACCGCTCATGCAAAGGCTGAAAAAGGGCGTATAGATAGGCGTATTCATCGGCCGTCATGAAGTCAGTTAGATTATAGGAATGTGCACTATGGCTGATGGCTTTTTGAAGGCTATTCTTCTTCCATGGCTCATCATTTACTGTCAACTCAAAAGCAAGGCTGTCATCTATCGACCTCAGCTCATCCTCATAGATAGTAGTCTTGGCATCGCCTAAGCACTCCAGTAGCATAGCCGCTTGATTCTCGTTTCTATTGTTTGCGAATTGTCGAGAATCCAGAAGAAATCTGGCAATCTTAAGAATTGATTCCTCTCGATTACGAACAAATCCTTCGTGACTCACGATAATAAGTCGATTAGGCGGAGCTGCAATTAGGGGATTAAGAATTCGTATTATATATTGAAATGCTAGGGTGTCAATTGTGCGATGCGGCTCTTGCCATGAGCCTGGCTTTTCTTGTGAGATCTTTCTCATCGCACAAATTTGGTCAATAGGGTTGCGCATAGAGAGAATGCACTTAACACTTGGAACGGCCTTGAGCAAGTGATGTGCATATTCGCTTGACGTTATTGTCTTGTCTATGACAAATCCCGATCCCGTGCGGGCAATGAACTCCTTAGCCCTTCTCGATAGAGTTGATTCGACAACCGCGATATATAACTCAGCCAGATTATAGTTCTTTTGCGGGGAGACTATGGGCCGGAGATCTACAACGTGCTTACGGACCCATTCAAACCTTGGATCACTCTTTCCAATGCTGTCAAATCTTTCGAGGAGGTAGCTTCCTTCATGCCTGACCTCTGGATCATGCCCAACTAACTCTGCATACTGACTAATTAAAGAGTGCTCCGGTATGCCTACGAATGGATAGTGAAGGCAAAGACTTCGCTGCAGCACTGAAGTTCCGGATCTTGCTGGGCCCATGATTGCTGCAATACCTATGCTTGGCGCCTCATGAATGATGGGCCCAGCAAATGAAGCTGCTCCGCGTGATTGTTGTTTATATTGCCTAATTATAGCTTCCCACTCTAGTGCTGAGCGCCTCGGCACGATCTTGGCGTTGATTGGCGGACAGCGACCTATCAGATAAAAATGGCCGAGGTACCAGCTTTCAAATAGAACTGTCGCATCTTCTAGCCATGCACAGGAATGATTATGAATTAGATGGTGAAACATAACGCGATCGCAGATCGGCCCATATTTCGATGGCATCTCGCTCCAAATAGAAAGTGCGGAGAAAGCAGGTCGAAAGAGTACCATGCAACTGGTGTCGACATGCGCCTTGTTTGTATCTTCTTCTAGCAGAGTTGGGATTACTTGCCCGTCTGGAAAAAATACATGTCGATAGGTAAATATAACATCCGCTTGTGTTTCTTCTCTGCGCGCAAGTGCTAGCCTGATATGGTCATCTTTGTATAGATTGTCGACATCGAGGTAAGCGATGGCATCATAGCCCTCGTTCATTGCGCAGAGGCTGCCTATCCCTCGAGGAGTATTGCCATTATCGCGATGTCCTTTGCCAAGAATGATGTGCCGGCAGTCCCAGCTATCAAGCTCTGGATTGCCAGGGCCATCGGCAATGAAAAAGTGACTACAAGAACTACTCTGTCTCAGCACGCTTTCATGACAGCGTCGCAAGATTGGTGTTGGCTCGTTGTGATAGGGAGTGATAACTGCAACTCTTGTAGACCGTTGTGATGAGCTATATCCTCTCGCAGGCTGAATAGTTCTCTCTGCAAGAGTCTTCCTAGGACTCAATAGTTGATCCATGCCTTGACTCTTGGCGAATTGTCGGCTCGTCGCTAGTGAGATCTGGTACTCTTCAAGTCTGGCGCTTGAAATAATTTCTTTCAAAAGGCTATCATCTGCTTTCTTCGGCTTGAGACTATATCTAGCATGAGTCAGTTCTCCATTTGGGAATATACTCGATTGATATTCAACGCAGGCAATGGTCTTGATCGGATCAAGCTGCGCCAACGGAAATGAGTGATTCTGCAAAATATACTCTTCTTCATTAGTCGCAGAATCCTGCTGGTCCCCGCGGATTTTGTTTAGGGCAGCCCGTTTGAAGGCTAGTGTATTGGCAGTGACCTGGTTGTGGTTGAAGGGGCCTAGTAGCCAAAGTTCTCGCTTCGGCATATTGATGATGGGTAAAGTGTCTGCGCCAGCTACGTCGTGGTCAGTGTCCATGAGGCGCTTGACTGCGTGCTCAACTCGTGATGGTGGATAATATGCAGTTTCATCCATATGAATAATGATATCTCCATCGCAATGATCGTAACTAATACTTCTTTCCCTGCCTTGGGGCTGCTTGTTTTTGGGTCGGATCAACTTTGTCTTGAGACCCGTATTTGGAGTTGGCGAAAAGATGGGCCCATCAAGATCTGAGTCATCAATGATTACCCATTCTGTAAGGAGTCGTGAATATGTCTGACTGAGAATGCATTTTTCAAGAAGCGGCAATAGGGTCGATCGATTGTGTGCTACAGTAAATAGACTAACTTTGATTTCCTCGCTTCCTTCGTCTGGAAAATTCTTCATTGTCTTATTGTGCCGAAGTCGTTCCGCTGACTGCATTGGCTCGTGTGATCTACCTGTGTAGGCGAAGCCCTTGCTACTGGAGCCAACTCGATTTTCTGATTTGTGCGTGACTGTCTTCTGTTGTTGTCTTGTAGTGCCTGCTGCAGAAACAGGTGTTGAATGGCCGATGATACTGTCTTCTCGGACATCCTGCTTTCGTGTCTTTTCTGATGTTAGAATGTATCCTTGGAAGATGTGCCTCAGTTCTTTTTCGGATATAAGGCGATTAGGGAAGCATCGAGAAGCAGTGTTCGCGCGGATGATATGCAAGCAGATTCCAATATCATCTTGGACAAAGCTGACTGATCCTTTTCTCTGTAAGACTCTTTCGACGAAATGCGAATCCTCTTCCAATTCTTGGTCTGGAAATCGAGTTTGTTCCCAGCATGACTTTCTGTACATGCATGAAAAACCATGCCCTGTTTGGAATGAACGATAGGCTGCAGCTGTAAATCTTTCAAGTCTCTTGCCAACTGGCTCGGTGCCACAGAAATTAAAATGATCGGATTCATGATCTGCTGTATCCCAGTAGCCAAGTCTCCCGCTCGGCTCATGCAGACAAAACCAGCCGGCTAACTTCACGACATCACAGCCACTGGTGCTCATCGCCTTCCACATCATCTCAAGATAATTCGCCGCGTAATAATTGTCTTCATCGAAGTGCGCAATTATATCGCCGTTGCTTCGACTGGCAAGCAGGTTGCGCTTCTCACCGATGCTTAGTCTCCTACTCGTATGCCAATAAAATGCATCACTTCGATGCTCAGTCTTGTCACGAAAAGCAGAGTCAGGGTTGTCGCTGTCATCTAGAACTAGAATCTCCTTATTGGACCAGCTTTGTCGGTCATAAAGCATTAGAAGCTGAGGCAGAGAGTGGGCTCTGTGTCTTGTTGGAACAATGACGGAGATCTTTGGTATTTCTTCGACATTTGTTGCGGGGTCGATTGGCTGCCTGCTGGGGCTGAGGTGCGATGTTTGCTGGTGTGATCTATCCCTACTCATGATCTTCCATTACGATGTCCGGACATTCGCCAGTCTGCCTTGTCGTGGCTGTGGTGTCTTCTGGGCTCGAGAAAGGCTCATTTGCCTCTGACACTCTGAGAGGTCGAATCAGTCTAAATTGTCTCGGTGTGCCACGGCGGCTATCAGGGTGCATCGACACTTCTTCGGCCAAAATGGAAAGAGACTAGCATAGATAAGTTGATTTATACTCTTGTGCAGTGCGTCGTTAGAATGCTCAAGCGGCATGGAAAGCCAAGCTAGTGTCTCAGCTTCGCCATTAGAGGACCAGGAGCCTGTCGCGCATAGATCAGCACCCAGTCTCTCCACAGCCGCCCATCAATCTGCCCTGATCCCAGTGACTGCAATGGATCTGGGCGATACACTCGGGCATGCAGAAGCGCAAGACCTTTCGCCCCTGGCCGCAGAGTCGCCTAAAAGTCTGTCCTGGTAGCTCTTGGCAGGTCTGCCAGCATTGGGTTTGGTCGGCGGGTCTCAGTGCCCCCAATGCCCGAAACCCGCTCCACCGGAGTCGATCAGCCCGCACCGGATGACCTGATCAGCTTCCTCAAGGCCATCCCGGATGGGCGTTACCGCCGCGGGGTGCGTTACCCGCAGTGGTTCCTGCTGCTGGTGGCTGTGCTCGGGATCCTGAGCGGCTGCCGCAGCTCCCGTGATCTGGAGGCCTTTGCCCGGCGGCACCGTGAGGCACTCAACCAGGCGCTGGGCCTGAATTTCAAGCGCTGGCCCTCCGATGCCACCTTCCTCTACCTGTTCAACAAGGCCCACCTGCAGGAGTTTGGCCAGGTGCTGCAGGCCTGGATGATCAGCCAGGTCCCAAGCGGGGCAACGGGTCTGGATCAGCTGGTGTGTGATGGCAAGACCCTGCGCGGCTCTGCCGTGGAGACAGAAGACGGCAGTCACCGGTTTGTCGCCCAGGTCACGGTGTACGCCCGGGCCCTTGGCGTCGCCCTGGCCCAGACGACCTATGACACCCACGAATCCAGTGAGCGTGCGGCGCTGAAAGAGCTGCTCAGCAGCCTGGATCTCGATGGCGTGTTGATCCAGGCGGATGCCCTGCACACGACGCAGGCGTTTTTCGCTGGTGCCTCTCCCAGGGGGCCGACGTGCTCCTGACCGTCAAATCGAACCAGAAGACCCTCTACCGCCAGATCGGCTGCCAGTTCCAGGGAAAGCGTCACATCCCTTTCACTGCAACAGATCACGAGAAGAGCCACGGGCGCGACACCGTCTGGGAACTGCGAGCCAGAGAGGCACCGGAGCACATCAAAGCCAACTGGCCCGGCAGCGCCTGGATCGTTGAGGTGATCACAGGCACCCTCACCCGCAAGGGCAAGCGCAAGATCAGGCACCACCTGTTCCTCACCAGCGTGCGCACCACGCCACAAGCCCTGCTGCGCCTGATCCGTCAGCGCTGGAGCATTGAGAACGAATGGCACTGGGCCCGTGACGTCCAGCTGGGTGAGGACGCTCATCGCTACGCCAACCGGATCGGGGCCCCGGTGTTCGCCTTCCTGCGAACCATCGTGATGAACTTGCTGCGGCGGGGCGGCTACCGCTCGATCCGCCAAGGCCTGCGGGAGTTGGCCTACGACATCAAGGGAATGCTGGCACTTGGCGGCGTGGCCAGCCGAGGGAGCTTGGGCTGATCACACTTTTAGGCAGCCCTGCCCCTGGCCGCGGTAGCGCCCCTTCGAGTGGTGTAACTCAGGAGGTCCTGTGACCCTTTCAGGAGGGTGATCAGGAGCAGTCAGGGGATGACTGCTTGGGAGCTGATTGCGCAGCTCCATCGTTCCACTATGAACCCTGATCGCTGAATGTGCAACTCAGCGATCGAGGGGATTCGTGTAGATCGAGGAAGGAGTTGGTGCGTTTCAGCTCATGGCTACTGCCGCCCGCTTGGCCGGATCACCATCGGTGGGCTCCAACATTGCCTCGAGCTCGGGGATTTTGGCCATGGTGGCCTCGGAGAAGAAGCGGCGGCGCTCCAGCTGCCATTCCTCCTGCTGCTCCAGCAGCTGACTGCCCACCAACCGCACGATCGCGGCATCTTCCCCAATGACGGTGACTTTCAGGGAAGGTGTCACTCCTTGGCTGCCATTCAGGCGGCCTCGATTAAGGGTAGCGCGAGGATCGGATCTGGTTCCTCTGGTGGCTTGTTGATCCACACGTCTTCGGGTTGGCGCCAGCAGCGAGTGGATCGGCTCCAGCGTCTTGGATGAGCCTGGCCCCCCAGTGTCAGCAAACGAACCAGTACGCGCGTACGCCCTCGCGCCCGAAACACCCACGGCCAAGCCAGAGCGCCCTTGCCACTCTGGTCATGAGGACATCGGGCCATGGCCGATGACATCTTTGGAGGCCTGACCCCGAAAGCAAACGTGGCCTGGGATTCGAATTGCGCTCCCTGCCCTGGCGACGGCTCGACTGACCAATGAGTTAGTCGGCCGATCCCGATTAGGAATTTGCTGATTTTAGTGCGCGAATCCTGCCTGATGCCCTCCCGATCACCTAGTGAGTCCTTAAGCCATGGGAGAACCAATTTCAGCAGGCAAGCGCCGAGCTCGTCTGAAAGTCATTAACCCTCGTTCCGCTGGAATTGATGTCGGCAGTAGATTCCACGTTGTTGCTGTTCCTGTCGAGCTTGATCCGAATCCCGTCCGCAAGTTTTCAAGCTTCACAAAGGATCTAATCGCACTCGCCGAATGGCTGCTGGCAGTTGGAATTAGCACCATTGCCATGGAGTCCACTGGAATCTACTGGGTTCCGCTTTACGAGATTCTCTCTGGCAAAGGCATTGACGTCTTTCTTGTTAATGCCAGGCACGCCAAGAATGTTCCGGGCCGCAAGACGGATATCAACGATGCACAATGGCTTCAGCAGCTCCACAGCTACGGCCTGGTGAGAGCAAGCTTTCGTCCAGACCAAAAAATCACAGAACTACGCTCATATCTGCGGCAGCGTGATCAACTTGTTCGATACCGCTCGTCTCATCAGCAACACATCCAGAAGGCGCTGATGCTTATGAATCTTCAGCTTCATCATGTTGTCAGAGATATCAGCGGACTAACCGGTAGGCGAATCATCGATGCCATACTTTCAGGTGAGAGGGACCCCGAAAGACTCGCTTCTCTCCGAGACAGACGCTGCAAGGAGAGCGCGGCAACAATTGCGGCTGCTCTTGAGGGGAACTACCAAGACGATCACTTGTTCTCTTTGAAGATCGCAGTTGAGCTCTTTGACACCTATTCAGAGAAGATCAGGGCCTGCGAGCTTGCGGCACAATCATTGATGACAGAGCTTGCCGGCTCGGACTATCAAGATCCAGGCAGTCAACCTGGGGATTGGAAGATATGCGGACATGGCTTTGCATTTAACCCAACCCACCTAATTCAAGCCTTGTCAGGCCACAATCTTCTAAGGCTTCCGGGATTAGGACCAACAACAGTTCTCACGCTCATTAGTGAGTGTGGGTTGGACATGAAGCGCTGGCCCAGTGCCCAGCATTTTGTGTCATGGCTGGGACTCAGTCCTCAGAACAGGATCTCAGGGGGAAAGGTACTTTCTTCACGAACACGACAGGGCACTACGCGAGCAGGTAGTGCCTTTTGGATGGCTGCCGTACCGCTGGGAAGAACGAATACTGCACTGGGTGCTTTTCAACGTCGTCTGGCAGCACGTGCCGGAAAGAGTAAAGCATTAATTGCTACTGCCCGAAAGCTTGCCATTCTTTACTACAAGACGCTCCGTGATGGTTTGGTATATCAGGATCCCGGTGCTGCCGCATATCAGGAGGAATCAAGGGATCGTCAGATTCGTGGTCTCCAGCGACGCGCCATTGCCCTTGGTTTTCAACTTGTTGCCTCTGCTTGAGGTGTGGTCAGTCAGCCGAGATCCCTGTTGGCCGTTGGTGTTTCTTAGGAAGAAGTCCGCTCGGTTTGACCCGTCCACCTGGGGGCCCAACCGACGACTATGCAACCGCCCTATGACGCCGCTCTGCGGGAAGCCGTCCGCCTGCGGATGAGCCCTCCGAACCTTGAGAGCGTGGCTGAGATCGCCCGCGACACCGGGATCACGGCGCAGACCATCTACAACTGGCGGAGCCAGTGGCAGAAGCAGGGCCAGCTGGTGCCTGCCACGAACCGGCCGCCGGAGCAGTGGAGCGCTGCCGACAAGCTGGCAGCCGTGATCCAGGCCGCAGGACTGAACGGAAGCGAGCTCGGGTCGTTCTGCAGGGAGCGGGGGCTGTACCCCAAGCAGGTTGCCCGTTGGCGCCAGGCCGCCGAGGATGCCAATGGCCCCAGCGCGCCGAGCATGGCTGATCAGCGGGAACTGCAACGCAAGAATCAGGAACTGGTCCGGCGGAATCGCCAGCTGGAGCGTGAATTGCAGAAGAAAGAAAAAGCACTGACAGAAGCGGCGACGTTGTTGATGCTCTCAAAAAAGTTCAACCAGATCTTTCAACCGGACGAGGATCCTTGATTCCGTCTGGCGATCGCGGTGCGATCGTCGCGCTTCTACAGGAAGGCATCAGTCGTGGCCTTTCGGCCAAGGCCATTGCTGATCTTTTCGGCCTGGCGACACGCACGCTGAGGCGATGGGGCTTGATGATTCGGACCCAGGGATTCAGCTGCGATCAACGCAAGGGAGCGTCCAGGCATGTCATGCATCGTTTCAGCGAGGAGGAGCGCCAACAGGTGTTGTCCACTGTCAACGATCCACGCTTTGCCGATCTCACGCCTGGTCAGATCGTGGCGATCCTTGCCGAGGAGGGAGTCTACGTGGGATCGGAGTCAACGATTTACCGCATCATGCGCCAGGAAGGCCTGTTAAATCATCGCGGCAGGAGCCGCCCACCGCGGGAGCCAAGAGAGCCACCCGTGCTGGAGGCAACGGGCATCCATCAAGTGCTGGCCTGGGATATCACCCTGTTGCCGGGGCCTGTGAAGGGTCAGTTCTACTACCTTTATATGGTGATGGATGTGTGGAGCCGGCGCATCCTTGGTGTTGAGGTGCACGATCGTGAATGCGGCGAACTGGCCAAGCACTTCTTTGATCGTGTCTGCCGTGATGAAGGGATCAGCTCGGGGTCGACCACGATCCTGCACGCCGATAACGGAGCACCCATGCGCTCCTACACCTTGGCCGCCAAGCTGGCCGAGCTCGGCATCTCCCTGTCATTCTCGCGGCCGCGGGTGAGCAATGACAACGCCTACGTTGAGTCATGGTTCCGAACCATGAAATATCACCAGAGCTATCCAGTGCGTCGTTTCCGGGATCTTCTCTCAGTGCGTGCCTGGGTCGATGGTTTTGTTGACTGGTACAACGCTGAGCATCGTCACAGCGGCATCAAGTATGTGACGCCCAATCAACGTCACTACGGAGAAGCTGACGCGATCTGCAGAGTCCGTCAGCAGACCTATGAGCAGGCGCGTGCGCAACATCCACGCCGCTGGGCCAGGCCACCTCGCGATTGGGCTCAGCCAACAGTCGTGCGGGTCAACCATCCCAGACCGCAGGACACTGTCGCTGCTTGAAGATCAGAAACCCAGGCCCCAGGGGGTTGTGGTTGGACCGCCCGCAAGAGGCGGGCCGGCCTCAGCCTCCGACCGGGGGCCGGCCGCTCAAGCCTGCGCTCCTGATCAACGCGCGATGACGATCAACATCCGATCTCGAAGCCCATGATCCTCCATCCGGAGTAGGCTTTCTGAGGTACTCAGATCAGTACCCTGAGCGGACATCTTTGCTGATAGGCGCCGGGCGGGCCTTCTCGTAGACATCGGCTCGCTGCTGGCACATTGCGGTGGCAGTACCGCTGTGACGCTGATGAGGCGTGACGAATTTGATGCCGCTGTGGCGGTGCCGGTGGTTGTACCAGTCGACAAACGCCGCCACCCACTCACACGCCCCCTCTTTGCTGGCAAGCGGCCTACTGGGGTAGTCGGGCCGGTACTTGACCGTGCGGAACAGGAATTCTGAGTAGGGATTGTCGTTTGAGACCCTTGGCCTGGAGAAGGATCTGAGCACACCCATCTCCCGATGGGACCTGTCCAGAAAACCAGACCACCTCAACGTGCCGCCAAATGGGACATGGAACTCTTCGATTGAGAGCTGCCCGTTATGGTGTTTTCGGTACATCTGAGGTGGTCTGGCTTTTCTGGACAGGCCCCATCGTTAACCTCTGAGGCGGGGTACCGCCCCTGAAAGGGGCTCCCACCGATGAGCAAGCGCCGCACCCACAGCCCCGAGTTCAAGGCCAGGGTCGCCATGGAGGCGATCAGTGGCCGCAAGACGATCCAGGAGATCGCCGCCGACCACGCCATCCACCCGATCCAGGTGAGCCAGTGGAAGCGGCAGCTCCTGGACGGTGCCAGCGAGCTCTTCACCCGAGGCAAGAAGACCAAGGACAAGGAGGAGGGGCAGGCCAAGGAGGCGGAGCTGTTCCAGCAGATCGGACGGCTGCAGATGGAGCTGGAGTGGCTCAAAAAAAAGTCTCAACTGCTCTGATGCCCGTGAACTGCGCAAGCTGGTCGATCACGACCACCCCGAGCTCAGCATCAGCAGGCAGTGTGCGCTGCTGGGGCTGCCTCGATCCACGCTGTACTACCGGCCGACACCGGTCCGTGTATCGACGCTGCGGATCATGGCCAGGATCGATGCTCTCTACCTGGAGGATCCCTGCAGCGGCAGCCGCCGGATGGTGGACTATCTGGCCCAAGATGGTATCCCGATCAGCCGAGATCGAGTGCGAAACCTCATGCGGCGCATGGGATTACGGGCGATCTACCAGAAGCCCCGGACGACGGTTCCAGGTGATCCGTCCGTGCGGTTCCCCTGCCTGGTGGACCTCACGCAGGTCACGTCGGTGGATCAGGTCTGGGCGACCGACATCACCTACATCCCTCTGCAGAAAGGGTTCCTCTATCTGGTGGCGATCATGGATCTCCATTCCAGGCATGTGCTCAGCTGGAGGCTCTCCAACAGCCTTGACACGAAGTTCTGTCTGGAGGCCCTGGAGATGGCCTTGGGAGGCGGCCGTAGGCCAGAGATCGGCGCCTATCAGCAAAGATGTCCGCTCAGGGTACTGATCTGAGTACCTCAGAAAGCCTACTCCGGATGGAGGATCATGGGCTTCGAGATCGGATGTTGATCGTCATCGCGCGTTGATCAGGAGCGCAGGCTTGAGCGGCCGGCCCCCGGTCGGAGGCTGAGGCCGGCCCGCCTCTTGCGGGCGGTCCAACCACAACCCCCTGGGGCCTGGGTTTCTGATCTTCAAGCAGCGACAGTGTCCTGCGGTCTGGGATGGTTGACCCGCACGACTGTTGGCTGAGCCCAATCGCGAGGTGGCCTGGCCCAGCGGCGTGGATGTTGCGCACGCGCCTGCTCATAGGTCTGCTGACGGACTCTGCAGATCGCGTCAGCTTCTCCGTAGTGACGTTGATTGGGCGTCACATACTTGATGCCGCTGTGACGATGCTCAGCGTTGTACCAGTCAACAAAACCATCGACCCAGGCACGCACTGAGAGAAGATCCCGGAAACGACGCACTGGATAGCTCTGGTGATATTTCATGGTTCGGAACCATGACTCAACGTAGGCGTTGTCATTGCTCACCCGCGGCCGCGAGAATGACAGGGAGATGCCGAGCTCGGCCAGCTTGGCGGCCAAGGTGTAGGAGCGCATGGGTGCTCCGTTATCGGCGTGCAGGATCGTGGTCGACCCCGAGCTGATCCCTTCATCACGGCAGACACGATCAAAGAAGTGCTTGGCCAGTTCGCCGCATTCACGATCGTGCACCTCAACGCCAAGGATGCGCCGGCTCCACACATCCATCACCATATAAAGGTAGTAGAATTGACCCTTCACAGGCCCCGGCAACAGGGTGATATCCCAGGCCAGCACTTGATGGATGCCCGTTGCCTCCAGCACGGGTGGCTCTCTTGGCTCCCGCGGTGGGCGGCTCCTGCCGCGATGATTTAACAGGCCTTCCTGGCGCATGATGCGGTAAATCGTTGACTCCGATCCCACGTAGACTCCCTCCTCGGCAAGGATCGCCACGATCTGACCAGGCGTGAGATCGGCAAAGCGTGGATCGTTGACAGTGGACAACACCTGTTGGCGCTCCTCCTCGCTGAAACGATGCATGACATGCCTGGACGCTCCCTTGCGTTGATCGCAGCTGAATCCCTGGGTCCGAATCATCAAGCCCCATCGCCTCAGCGTGCGTGTCGCCAGGCCGAAAAGATCAGCAATGGCCTTGGCCGAAAGGCCACGACTGATGCCTTCCTGTAGAAGCGCGACGATCGCACCGCGATCGCCAGACGGAATCAAGGATCCTCGTCCGGTTGAAAGATCTGGTTGAACTTTTTTGAGAGCATCAACAACGTCGCCGCTTCTGTCAGTGCTTTTTCTTTCTTCTGCAATTCACGCTCCAGCTGGCGATTCCGCCGGACCAGTTCCTGATTCTTGCGTTGCAGTTCCCGCTGATCAGCCATGCTCGGCGCGCTGGGGCCATTGGCATCCTCGGCGGCCTGGCGCCAACGGGCAACCTGCTTGGGGTACAGCCCCCGCTCCCTGCAGAACGACCCGAGCTCGCTTCCGTTCAGTCCTGCGGCCTGGATCACGGCTGCCAGCTTGTCGGCAGCGCTCCACTGCTCCGGCGGCCGGTTCGTGGCAGGCACCAGCTGGCCCTGCTTCTGCCACTGGCTCCGCCAGTTGTAGATGGTCTGCGCCGTGATCCCGGTGTCGCGGGCGATCTCAGCCACGCTCTCAAGGTTCGGAGGGCTCATCCGCAGGCGGACGGCTTCCCGCAGAGCGGCGTCATAGGGCGGTTGCATAGTCGTCGGTTGGGCCCCCAGGTGGACGGGTCAAACCGAGCGGACTTCTTCCTAAGAAACACCAACGGCCAACAGGGATCTCGGCTGACTGACCACACCTCAAGCAGAGGCAACAAGTTGAAAACCAAGGGCAATGGCGCGTCGCTGGAGACCACGAATCTGACGATCCCTTGATTCCTCCTGATATGCGGCAGCACCGGGATCCTGATATACCAAACCATCACGGAGCGTCTTGTAGTAAAGAATGGCAAGCTTTCGGGCAGTAGCAATTAATGCTTTACTCTTTCCGGCACGTGCTGCCAGACGACGTTGAAAAGCACCCAGTGCAGTATTCGTTCTTCCCAGCGGTACGGCAGCCATCCAAAAGGCACTACCTGCTCGCGTAGTGCCCTGTCGTGTTCGTGAAGAAAGTACCTTTCCCCCTGAGATCCTGTTCTGAGGACTGAGTCCCAGCCATGACACAAAATGCTGGGCACTGGGCCAGCGCTTCATGTCCAACCCACACTCACTAATGAGCGTGAGAACTGTTGTTGGTCCTAATCCCGGAAGCCTTAGAAGATTGTGGCCTGACAAGGCTTGAATTAGGTGGGTTGGGTTAAATGCAAAGCCATGTCCGCATATCTTCCAATCCCCAGGTTGACTGCCTGGATCTTGATAGTCCGAGCCGGCAAGCTCTGTCATCAATGATTGTGCCGCAAGCTCGCAGGCCCTGATCTTCTCTGAATAGGTGTCAAAGAGCTCAACTGCGATCTTCAAAGAGAACAAGTGATCGTCTTGGTAGTTCCCCTCAAGAGCAGCCGCAATTGTTGCCGCGCTCTCCTTGCAGCGTCTGTCTCGGAGAGAAGCGAGTCTTTCGGGGTCCCTCTCACCTGAAAGTATGGCATCGATGATTCGCCTACCGGTTAGTCCGCTGATATCTCTGACAACATGATGAAGCTGAAGATTCATAAGCATCAGCGCCTTCTGGATGTGTTGCTGATGAGACGAGCGGTATCGAACAAGTTGATCACGCTGCCGCAGATATGAGCGTAGTTCTGTGATTTTTTGGTCTGGACGAAAGCTTGCTCTCACCAGGCCGTAGCTGTGGAGCTGCTGAAGCCATTGTGCATCGTTGATATCCGTCTTGCGGCCCGGAACATTCTTGGCGTGCCTGGCATTAACAAGAAAGACGTCAATGCCTTTGCCAGAGAGAATCTCGTAAAGCGGAACCCAGTAGATTCCAGTGGACTCCATGGCAATGGTGCTAATTCCAACTGCCAGCAGCCATTCGGCGAGTGCGATTAGATCCTTTGTGAAGCTTGAAAACTTGCGGACGGGATTCGGATCAAGCTCGACAGGAACAGCAACAACGTGGAATCTACTGCCGACATCAATTCCAGCGGAACGAGGGTTAATGACTTTCAGACGAGCTCGGCGCTTGCCTGCTGAAATTGGTTCTCCCATGGCTTAAGGACTCACTAGGTGATCGGGAGGGCATCAGGCAGGATTCGCGCACTAAAATCAGCAAATTCCTAATCGGGATCGGCCGACTAACTCATTGGTCAGTCGAGCCGTCGCCAGGGCAGGGAGCGCAATTCGAATCCCAGGCCACGTTTGCTTTCGGGGTCAGGCCTCCAAAGATGTCATCGGCCATGGCCCGATGTCCTCATGACCAGAGTGGCAAGGGCGCTCTGGCTTGGCCGTGGGTGTTTCGGGCGCGAGGGCGTACGCGCGTACTGGTTCGTTTGCTGACACTGGGGGCCATGCCGATCACAAACGCTTCACCTGCCGCTGCTTCCTCTACCAGGCGAGAACGATGCGTTATGTCGTCGTGCATGGTCTCCGGACGCATGCGGAGTAGCGCAGCTCGGAGGGTGGTTCCACGATAATGGGAGCAACACGGTGAGCTTCTGATGTTCAGGATTCATACCCACGATTCCTGGGGGATCGTGAATGTCGGGACCTTTCAGTCCCAGGAAGAAGCACGTCAGGCTTTTGCGTCATTGTGCGAAGACCCCTGGTACAAGAGCGCTGGAACTGTCAAGGGTATTGAGCTGGTCCAGGCCTCCGCTGAAGGCGTTCAAAGGCTGGACTGGTACGCACTTAAAGACGTTCGTGATTTGGGAGTTCTTGGGCAACCACCTGCTGAACATCTGCCGTCAAGTCACAGGCATGAATGTCAAGACTCTGTTCAAGGAAGTTCATGGTTTGTCCAGGTCCGCCCTGGCGCAGCGACGAACACCTCGATGGAACACCTTGATGGAGCAGCCCGTGCAAGAGCTGGTGCAATCCTTCACCTCCTGCACCTTGCCCAGAAGCGAGTGGACCCACCACGCCCATCTGAAGATTGGACTGTGGCATGTGCTTCATGCGTCTCCAGTTGAGGCGCTCGAAAAACTCCGTGATGGAATCAGAATCTACAACGCAGCCACCGGCATAGAAAATACTGAAAGCCAGGGATACCACGAAACGATCACGCGGTTCTACGTGTGGATCATTCATGGCTTCCTGCAGAAAACAGATCGCACGCAACCGATCGAGGACCTGGCTGTGGAGCTGATCGCCCGCCATGGCGAACGGTCTTTGCCCTTGCAGTACTACAGCCGTGCTCTTCTCCATTCCACAGCTGCTCGGCTGCGCTGGCAGGCGCCAGACTTACGTCTATTGGAATGAGGTGGCAATTCAGGCTCTGCGCTGATCCTTCTTCTAGGCGCAGTTACTCCGCGTCGAGCAGCTCCGCCAGCGGCACGAACGTATACCCGAGCCGTTGCAGGTCGGGAATGATCCGGCGCAGGGCTCGGAGGGTTCGCCCACTCAGGGCCGGCGTGTCGTGCAGCACCAGGATTCCGCCGGGATGGGCGTTGATCCGCACGAACCAGCGCATGAAACCCAGCGGTGGCCGCAGGGTATCCCAGGGGAAGATCGAGGCCAGCACCAGGCGGTAGCGGCGGCCGCGCAGCCACTCCACCATCGGCCGGTGAAACCATCCCTGTCCGGGTCGGCACCAGCGCCAGGTGAGCCGTTCCGGCAGAGCGGCCCGCTCGATTGCCCGCTGGGTGTCGCGCAGTTGCTGCAGAAAGCCCGGCTCCTCCAGGGTGGCGGTCCGCTCATCCCGCCAGAGGTGGTTGCCGAGGTCGTGGCCCTCCTGCAGGGCCCGGCGCGGAAAGTGCGGATCGCGCTCCAGATGGGAGCCGACCAGGAAGAACGTGGCCGGCACATCCAGCTCCCGAAGCAGATCCAGCAAGGCCCCGGAACCTGGCCCGCTCGGCCCATCGTCGATGGTGAGGGCCAGCCGCCTGCGATCCGCCGCTCCGCAGAACACCACATCCGGATGGCGCCGGGCCAGAACCGTACGGATCAGCAGTGAAGGCAGCAGCAGCCCGAACGCCACCAGATCACTCAGCAGTATCAGGCCCAGGGCCAACAACAGCAGGGGGATCCCATCCATCGGGCATCTCTTCGATGGCCCCAATCTTGAGTCTGTGCGGCCACACCAGCAGTCCGCCAGATCAACGGCGTTTGGCAGCAGGAGATCCCTGCCTGCTCAAGCCGCTGGCGGGTGGGAGCTGGAGCCACACTCCACTCGCAAAGGCAATGCAACTGCATTACCTTTGTATTGGTTCCGCTGGGTGGCCCGATGGCTCCTCTTTCCTCGTCTGCAGCGGCCGCTTCCGCCGTGGACGCTCCCCAGCAGGAGGTGGAATCGACGCTCACCGATCGTTACCAGACCACCGTTCCGCAGCCGGTGCGGCGGGCCCTGGGGCTGCGCAAACGCGACCGCATCCGCTACACCTTCCGCTCCAACGGCGAGGTTGTCCTGGAGCGGGTCAGCCCAGAGCCCGACGACGATCCGGCCCTCGCTCCCTTCCTGGCGCTGTTGGAGCAGGACATCGCCAGCCATCCCGAGCGCCTCAAGCCCATCGCTACTGATCTGGTCGCCCGCCTGCAGGATCTGGTTGGAGGCATCGAGCTGGATCTCGATGCACCGCTGCCGGACGACGACGAGACCGGCGGCTGCGATACCGACTTCGGAAACATCGGCTGCGGCGACACCATCTGATCGTGGGCAAGGCCGATGCAGCGTCCCTGGTGGCCCATGGGTGGCTGGTGGTTGCACACCCGGTGTTCCTGGATCAGCTGGAGGCGCTGATCGCGGAGGTCGAGATGATGCGACGCAAGGACCCCCTCGGATATCGCAGTAAGAACACCAGCAAGCGCCTGGCTGCCATCGCACGGTTGATGCTCCAGGACATTCCTCAGGACCCCAGCCGCAAGGAGTACCAGCAGGGATCAACCCTGGGCGCTGGGCATCGGCACTGGCGCCGGGCCAAGTTCTTTCAGCAGTTCCGTCTGTTCTTTCGCTTTCACAATCGCTCGAAGGTGATCGTGCTGGGCTGGGTGAACGACACAGATACCAAGCGGGCCTACGGCAGCAAGACGGATGCCTACCGGGTGTTCCAGTCGATGGTGGACCGTGGCCATCCGCCAGACGACTGGGAGGAGCTCCTGGAGGAAGCGAGCCAGACCGGCGGGCGTCTGCAGCGGCTCAGCGAGCAGCTGCATTGATCGGACGGTGGAGTGTCAGTGAGGCTGAGCCTCGAGCCTGCGCCGACGCAACACACGGCTGTCATAACTGGTGAATGCAGCCATTCTGATCGGCAATCCATCGTTGAAGGCTTCATCGGCGGCGGAAGAAGGCCGGTCAATCTGGTTCACCTTCCCCAATTCCATCAACGGATTCAGACTGACAGTCATTCCCCCTACAGAGCCGATCAACATCGTTGCTGATTCCAAGCTAGTGGTGAGCAGCACGGGCGCTGTTCTTCGTTAACATCACCTCCTTGGTGTGGCCCTGTAGCGCCCGCCACTGCTCCACCCGCCGCTACAGGGTGCGCTTGCGCTGGTGCCACTCCTGGCCAGGGTGAATCCGCTCCAGATGGAGCAGCAGGGTCTGGGGCTCAAGTTGGGGCGCCTGCTCCAACATCGGCACCAAGACGCTGTCCCAGACGTCCGCGAGGGGATCGGCACGGGTGCGCCAGGTCCGACCCGGCTGCTGGTGGTGGCCTTGGGTGAGGTGGTCTGGCTTTTCTGGACAGGCCCCATCGTTAACCTCTGAGGCGGGGTACCGCCCCTGAAAGGGGCTCCCACCGATGAGCAAGCGCCGCACCCACAGCCCCGAGTTCAAGGCCAGGGTCGCCATGGAGGCGATCAGTGGCCGCAAGACGATCCAGGAGATCGCCGCCGACCACGCCATCCACCCGATCCAGGTGAGCCAGTGGAAGCGGCAGCTCCTGGACGGTGCCAGCGAGCTCTTCACCCGAGGCAAGAAGACCAAGGACAAGGAGGAGGGGCAGGCCAAGGAGGCGGAGCTGTTCCAGCAGATCGGACGGCTGCAGATGGAGCTGGAGTGGCTCAAAAAAAAGTCTCAACTGCTCTGATGCCCGTGAACTGCGCAAGCTGGTCGATCACGACCACCCCGAGCTCAGCATCAGCAGGCAGTGTGCGCTGCTGGGGCTGCCTCGATCCACGCTGTACTACCGGCCGACACCGGTCCGTGTATCGACGCTGCGGATCATGGCCAGGATCGATGCTCTCTACCTGGAGGATCCCTGCAGCGGCAGCCGCCGGATGGTGGACTATCTGGCCCAAGATGGTATCCCGATCAGCCGAGATCGAGTGCGAAACCTCATGCGGCGCATGGGATTACGGGCGATCTACCAGAAGCCCCGGACGACGGTTCCAGGTGATCCGTCCGTGCGGTTCCCCTGCCTGGTGGACCTCACGCAGGTCACGTCGGTGGATCAGGTCTGGGCGACCGACATCACCTACATCCCTCTGCAGAAAGGGTTCCTCTATCTGGTGGCGATCATGGATCTCCATTCCAGGCATGTGCTCAGCTGGAGGCTCTCCAACAGCCTTGACACGAAGTTCTGTCTGGAGGCCCTGGAGATGGCCTTGGGAGGCGGCCGTAGGCCAGAGATCTTCCACTCCGATCAAGGCTGTCAGTTCACGTCCGCTGACTTTGTGGCCAGACTCAAAGGGGAGCGGATCCAGATCAGCTGGTCCGGCAGAAAGCGGTGCTACGACAACATCCTTGTTGAACGGCTGTGGAGGACTGTCAAGTACGAGGAGGTCTACCTACGGGCATACAGCGATGGCTGGGACGCTGAAATCAGCCTGGCCCGCTTCCTGTGGCGGTATTGCCATGTAAGACCTCACAGTTCCCTTGGAGGCAAAACTCCCCACGCGGTCTACACTGAGGCCGAACCATGTTCCACCCGTCCTGGGTTAACGATGTCAGGGGCCGGAACTGTCCAATAAAAGGCACCCACCTCAGGGGTTGCAACTCACCTCGATCGATGCGCTGAGCGCTGCGAACCGAGATGCCAACGGCATCAGCAGCGATCTGCTGTCTGAGCCCCTGGGCTCGCTTGTCCATGTACCGCGCCTTGATCCGCAACGACAGTTGGGCGGGCACCGAGGGGCTCCGGCTGGCGATCGGAGCCCTGTTGTCGCGCCTTGAGACCCGCCGATGGAGTTGCGCGGACCCCCCGCCTACCTAATCGTCGCCGTGCACCGTGGCCTGGATTTAGGCATCGTGACTGATTGCCGCTTGGGGGTTGCATTCGCCGAAGCGAAGATGTCGTCGCCGTATCAGTCACCCCCCCCCTGAACGAGTACCCGAACCATAGATCCCGAGCAGGTTGAACTGAGTTCATCCGAAGATCAATACCTCAGAACTAAGACTTTCCGGGCTTGGCTGTGCCTACTGAGTCGATTAGAGTGTTGATCCTTCCAAGAAGACTGGGTGACCTGAAGTGCTCGTTGATCAGAACGAGGTAATCTCTAGTGGCCCCAATGAGTTGAAGTGCTTTACGGCCGACGCCCTCTGGCCTGCCACTCATTATGCTCTCTTCAACGTAGTCGGTAAGCTTGTGAAGCAATAGGTAAAAGTTCGTCGTGCCTGATCGTTCTGGAGGCAACAAGGAGTTGATTCGAGTGGTCAGAGATGAGATTTGCGACTTTCCATTGGCGATGATGGCCTTCGCGCTGGAAAAGGGAATGGTTCCGGATTCTGTCGCTATCAGAAGCTTGCAGCTCCAGTCTCTACAATCCTGTGGCCTCTGGCTATAAATTGAGCACTTGCATTCTGAGAGTGCACTGCATGGGTGCATAATGCTGAACTTGCTATGGCGATATGGCTTTGCTGGTACCGATAGAGATGTGAGGCAAGAGACCTCTTCCTCAGTTACTACAGTGCGATAGAAGAAAGCACCGCTGCAGCAAAAGCCACAAGTCGAGCAGAGTGATTCAGCCACATCAGTCTGCGATGTTTCAGAATTGGTGTCGATACCGGCCGTCGACCTGGTGTTCATTCTGTTCTGTCAGATCATGCACCCATGCATGCATCCTATGTAATTCTGGTTGGCACTCACTGAGGACCAGTAGATTCATCGGGAGGCCTAGTGCCACGGAGCACCTCTAGCGACACCCCGGATTCTAGTTGTTATTTGCGGGACGGCACACTAGGGCCCCAGGCGGTAACTTTCAGGGAAGGTGTCACTCCTTGGCTGCCATTTAGACGGCCTCGGTTAAGGGTAGCGCGAGGATCGGATCGGGTTCCTCTGGTGGCTTGTTGATCCACACTTCTTCGGGTTGACGCCAGCAGCGGGTGCTTCGGCTCCAGCGTCTTGGATGGGCCTGACGGGCCTTCTCGTAGACATTGGCTCGCTGCTGGCAAATTGCCTTCGCGGCACCGCTGTGACGCTGGTGAGGCGTCACGAATTTGATGCCGCTGTGGCGGTGTTGATGGTTGTACCAGTCGACAAACGCCGACACCCACTCACACGCCTCTTCTTTGCTGGTAAACGGCCGACTGGGGTAGTCGGGCCGGTACTTGAACGTGCGGAACAAGGCTTCCGAGAAGGGATTGTCATTCGAAACCCTGGGCCGAGAGAACGACCGCAGGACACCCAACTCCTCCAGCCGCGCCTCGAGTGTGGCGGCGCGCATGGCATTGCCGTTGTCGGCATGGAGGATCAGCGGCAGGGGGGTGGACTGGTTGGCGCCACATCCCCTTGGGCGGCGGTAACGCTCCTTGAGACAGGCTCGCTGCACCAGATCCGCCGCGATCTCAGCCGATTCCACCTCAGCCATATCCCAGGCCACCACCTTGCGGCTCCAGACGTCGACCACTAGGTAGAGGTAAAGCCACACACCCCGGACTGTGGTCGGCAGATAGGTGATGTCCCAGCTCCAAACCCGGTTTGGGCCATCCGCCCTGAGGCGCGGCACGGAGCGCGGTTCCTGCGGCAACCGGGCCCGCCCACGTCGGTGACACTGCCCTGCCTGGTGCAACACCCGGTAGAAACTGCTCTCGGAGGCGATATAGAGGCCCTGATCCGCCAGCGCTGGCACGATCTGCCCGGGCGGAAGCGAGGCGTACTCCGGTTGGTTGCACGTCAGCAGGATCCGCTGGCGCTCCTCCTCCGTCAGCCGGTGAACGACCAGGCGAGGACTTCCTTTACGGCGGTCCTCGCCGTCCCCATCACCCAGAAAGGCCTTCCGCCATCGTTTGAGGGTACGCAGGCAGATGCCGATCTCACCGCATGCGCTCACCAGGCCGGCTCCAGCCGCATGCGCCTCGCCGATCAGCTCGATCACCTTCCGCCGGTGCGCGGCGCTGGTCAACCTTCCGCGTCCTCCGAGCAGAAGGCATCCCACTTTTTTCGCAGCACCAGCAAGGCCGCCGCCTCCGCCAGGGCCTTCTCCTTGCGCTGCAGCTCCTTCTTGAGTGCTTTGATCTCTCGCTGGTCCTGGGCACGGAGCCTTTCGAGCTCCTTTTGCTCGGCCATCGTCAGCACCGGCTTGGCGTTGGCATCCTGAGCGGTCTGACGCCAGCGGCTCACCTGCTCAGGAAAGAGCCCCCGCTCGCGGCAATAGGCACTGAGCTCAGTGGCGTTCAACCCGGCCGTCTCCAGCACCACCGTGAACTTGTCGGCAGCACTCCAGCCATCTGGTTCCTTCTGAGATGCCGGCACCACCTCTCCCTGCAACCGCCACGTCTTCCTCCATTTGTAGAGGGTGATCACGTGGATGCCCAGCTCTTCTGAAATCCGGGCCACGCTCTGCCTGTGCGGCGGGCTCATCCGCCTTCTCACATCAGCCTTGACGGCCTCGCTGTAACGACGCATTGGTCATGTCCTCAAGCCCCCGGATGTACGGATGAGAGGGGTGACATCTTTCCTGAAACCGGGGGCAGGCCCTGGCCCTCGCCACCCTCACCAGGATGGAGCTGCGGAAGCTGGCCCAGTCCCGCGGGATCAGCAACGTGGCCGGAGCCCCCGCCTGGCTGCGGCCTGACTGAAACAGTCCCGTGCTGTCCATCACCCAGCCTATGGTCATGGTGCCTGCCAATGGTGGTCACCATGGCGGTTCGGAGCGTCGACGCGCCGGGGCTGCTGCACTGCCTCCCCGGAACCCTCTGGGGTAGCCGTTGCCAAGCGCCATGGAATCCCGCCGGTCGGCGCCCATCAGCAAAGATGTCCGCTCAGGGTACTGATCTGAGTACCTCAGAAAGCCTACTCCGGATGGAGGATCATGGGCTTCGAGATCGGATGTTGATCGTCATCGCGCGTTGATCAGGAGCGCAGGCTTGAGCGGCCGGCCCCCGGTCGGAGGCTGAGGCCGGCCCGCCTCTTGCGGGCGGTCCAACCACAACCCCCTGGGGCCTGGGTTTCTGATCTTCAAGCAGCGACAGTGTCCTGCGGTCTGGGATGGTTGACCCGCACGACTGTTGGCTGAGCCCAATCGCGAGGTGGCCTGGCCCAGCGGCGTGGATGTTGCGCACGCGCCTGCTCATAGGTCTGCTGACGGACTCTGCAGATCGCGTCAGCTTCTCCGTAGTGACGTTGATTGGGCGTCACATACTTGATGCCGCTGTGACGATGCTCAGCGTTGTACCAGTCAACAAAACCATCGACCCAGGCACGCACTGAGAGAAGATCCCGGAAACGACGCACTGGATAGCTCTGGTGATATTTCATGGTTCGGAACCATGACTCAACGTAGGCGTTGTCATTGCTCACCCGCGGCCGCGAGAATGACAGGGAGATGCCGAGCTCGGCCAGCTTGGCGGCCAAGGTGTAGGAGCGCATGGGTGCTCCGTTATCGGCGTGCAGGATCGTGGTCGACCCCGAGCTGATCCCTTCATCACGGCAGACACGATCAAAGAAGTGCTTGGCCAGTTCGCCGCATTCACGATCGTGCACCTCAACGCCAAGGATGCGCCGGCTCCACACATCCATCACCATATAAAGGTAGTAGAATTGACCCTTCACAGGCCCCGGCAACAGGGTGATATCCCAGGCCAGCACTTGATGGATGCCCGTTGCCTCCAGCACGGGTGGCTCTCTTGGCTCCCGCGGTGGGCGGCTCCTGCCGCGATGATTTAACAGGCCTTCCTGGCGCATGATGCGGTAAATCGTTGACTCCGATCCCACGTAGACTCCCTCCTCGGCAAGGATCGCCACGATCTGACCAGGCGTGAGATCGGCAAAGCGTGGATCGTTGACAGTGGACAACACCTGTTGGCGCTCCTCCTCGCTGAAACGATGCATGACATGCCTGGACGCTCCCTTGCGTTGATCGCAGCTGAATCCCTGGGTCCGAATCATCAAGCCCCATCGCCTCAGCGTGCGTGTCGCCAGGCCGAAAAGATCAGCAATGGCCTTGGCCGAAAGGCCACGACTGATGCCTTCCTGTAGAAGCGCGACGATCGCACCGCGATCGCCAGACGGAATCAAGGATCCTCGTCCGGTTGAAAGATCTGGTTGAACTTTTTTGAGAGCATCAACAACGTCGCCGCTTCTGTCAGTGCTTTTTCTTTCTTCTGCAATTCACGCTCCAGCTGGCGATTCCGCCGGACCAGTTCCTGATTCTTGCGTTGCAGTTCCCGCTGATCAGCCATGCTCGGCGCGCTGGGGCCATTGGCATCCTCGGCGGCCTGGCGCCAACGGGCAACCTGCTTGGGGTACAGCCCCCGCTCCCTGCAGAACGACCCGAGCTCGCTTCCGTTCAGTCCTGCGGCCTGGATCACGGCTGCCAGCTTGTCGGCAGCGCTCCACTGCTCCGGCGGCCGGTTCGTGGCAGGCACCAGCTGGCCCTGCTTCTGCCACTGGCTCCGCCAGTTGTAGATGGTCTGCGCCGTGATCCCGGTGTCGCGGGCGATCTCAGCCACGCTCTCAAGGTTCGGAGGGCTCATCCGCAGGCGGACGGCTTCCCGCAGAGCGGCGTCATAGGGCGGTTGCATAGTCGTCGGTTGGGCCCCCAGGTGGACGGGTCAAACCGAGCGGACTTCTTTGCTGACACTGGGGGGATCTTCCACTCCGATCAAGGCTGTCAGTTCACGTCCGCTGACTTTGTGGCCAGACTCAAAGGGGAGCGGATCCAGATCAGCTGGTCCGGCAGAAAGCGGTGCTACGACAACATCCTTGTTGAACGGCTGTGGAGGACTGTCAAGTACGAGGAGGTCTACCTACGGGCATACAGCGATGGCTGGGACGCTGAAATCAGCCTGGCCCGCTTCCTGTGGCGGTATTGCCATGTAAGACCTCACAGTTCCCTTGGAGGCAAAACTCCCCACGCGGTCTACACTGAGGCCGAACCATGTTCCACCCGTCCTGGGTTAACGATGTCAGGGGCCGGAACTGTCCAATAAAAGGCACCCACCTCAATCTGCAGCGTTCAGCAGTTGTAGCAATCGTCAATTGCCTTGATCGAGCCCAGTTCATCGGGTCTCGGTCACTGAAACAAGTTGCGCCGCAGTCGTTCTGACTTTTTCAGGAGTCCCTAACTGGTGCGAGACCGCTGGAGCATCGAGGGCTGGCACTGGATTCCGGGCAATGGCGCCGGCGCGATGGCCACGCTGCGAACCGCAGCGATGAACCTGCTGAGGCTGGTCGGATGTCGGGCGATGCGTGCCGGGATGCAGGCGGTGATGTACGACAACATCACGGCATTGCTGGCGATGGCCACGCGCCAGCCATCCCCGGACCTATGGTGAGACTTTGAATTAGCCCTGGCTACTCATCGGCACTGAATCCATCCGAAGAGGTGAGGATGGACTCCTGAGCAATCAACCGGCTGCAGCCTGAGCAACACTCAGAGTTCAGCCGGGCCTCCCCACTTTGTTGCCCTGGGTGTGGTTCTTACTTGATCAGGAGGCCCTACTTAAAATTCTTAGTCGGGAATCGCCTTGCCTGACAAGGGCAAGGGCCATAGCCTGAAGATTGACTCCATCACACGAATCAGCAAAATACTCATGAAACATACTCCTAAAAACCAGTAATGTATCACTATAGAATATATCTTTTAGTTGGTCAACGGCTTTGACGGCAATCTCCGTATCAGCCTCAGTTATTCCAAGCCTAGAGAGCAATAGAGTGGAGAGTGCTGTATTGACCTTTGGCAGGGGAAAGTCATCAATAACTGTCGTACCTTGCATTAAGGCCAAGACCAAGGCAGTCGCCGCTATCCGAGTCAGAGTCCCTGAAGGTTGATGTGAGCCAAATTCTTCCCAGATTCTTCCAGTGCGAATTGATTCAATGACTTGCTCAGACTTTTGACTAAGTCCATAAAGCCTTGAGTATGTCCCCCCAGAAAGTGAGAACTTCACTAGTAAGTCTTCAACACCCCTGCAATAGTAATGCCTTAGTGGAAGACTCTTGCCCTGCTTTAGGGTGATGCGTGAACCCAGCCTGGACATCGTAGATGTGTGCGGCTTGACTTCCTGGACATCCGCAACTCGGACAATCTCTTTTCCGCGCGGAAACAATATAAACTGCTTCTTGTGACTTTCAACTCTGGAAAAGTCAAGCGTTGCTGTCAAGGCCCAAGGCATTGAAAGGGTCTGAATATCATGCGAAAGCAACAGCTTGACAGTGCCGGGATGGAGGTACTCGTCAGCATCAATAATTGCCGAATACTTAGTGACTATGCGTGGAAGCGCCGCGGTCATATTCTGTGAATCAATGTCCAATGGCGAAATTAGGTTGTCGACCAAGATCTGTCTGCAAAGTAGCGATTGGCCTGGTTCGAGAATAAAGTAGAAGCTTTCGATTCCAATGGACCGATGATAATCTATAAATCCTTGCAGATAAGGAGCTTCTCCATCATATAATCGCGTTAGGACTGAGAGATTGCAGGTCACGGGCGGTGAAGGCGATTGGAGGAGCAGTCGCCACAAAGGTGCTGCACTTTGTGATTTTAGAGTGAATTCTTAATTGTCGTCAAGACTTCTCTTGATTAGGAGTTTGCTGAAAACCCCGTCAAGGGCCATTCAGCTGAGGTGGTAGTACAGCGTGGATCGAGGCAGCCCCAGCAGCGCACATTGGCGGATGACACTGAGCTCAGGGTGGTCGCGATCGACCAGCTTGCGCAGTTCATGGGCATCAGAGCAGCTGAGACTTTCCTAAGAGTTTGCGGAAAAACCGCCTGAGAAGCAGCGTTTTTCCCTCCTGAGAGCTGGTGCAGCTCATTTCGGTCTGGTTTTCAGAGTTTCAGCGGCTCAGAGCTCCCCTTTTGGTGTGTTTTGCCCCTTTGGGGCTCCCTGATCACTGCCGTCTGGGCACACTTCTGGGCAACCACCTGTTCACGCCGCCGCCATCGCCGGTTTGAGCAGGTTGCCCAGGCGGATCAGGTTGTAGGCGATCACATTCAGGCCGAACACCGCACTCACCTTCTCGGTGCCGCGCAGCTTGAACTGGCGCAGACCTCCCCACTGTTTGATCCAGCCAAACACCTTCTCGATGCCGCGGCGGGCATGGATCGACTTGGCGTAGCCCACGTGGCGGGTGGTGCGGCCATCGATGGCGGAACCACCAGATCGGGCGGTGTTCTGCACCACGTGCGGCGTCACGCCGATGCGGCGCATCTCGGCGACAAAGCCCCTGGTGTCGTAGTGCTTGTCGGCACCGATGGTTTTCTGGTGGGCACCGGGACGATCCGCGGCCATGGCTTTGGCGGCATCCCGCTCCCCGGTGCCCGTGGCTTGCGTGACCTTGCAATCGACGATCAGGGCATGGCGGTTGTCCATGAGCACATGACCCCGGTAGCTCGGTTGAGCCGGGTGGGCGTTGGATTTCCGGGCCAGCAAGGCGTCGGGATCACTGCCGGAGCGGTGGGTCTTGTTGCTGAGCTTGATGCCTCGGAAATCCCCTTTCGCTCGCTTCTTGCCGGGCTTTGGAGCGCCAAAACCCTCGCCAGGGCCTGACGGCGGTGGCGGCGGATCGTCCTGCCCATCGATCCGCACCAGTGAGGCATGGGAGGCCCAGGCCTGCAGCAAGGTGCCATCGACGGAGAAGTGCTCGTCACTGAGCAGCGGCTTGACCTCCGGAGCACCCATCAGCTTCTCCAGGAACTTCCCCATCACCTGCTCGTTCAGCAGCCGCTCCCGGTTTTTTGTGAATGTGGTGGGATGCCAGATCGGATCATCTGGGCTCAGCCCCACAAACCAGCGGAACAGCAGGTTGTAGTGGAGCTGCTCGAGCAGCAACCGCTCCGAGCGGATGCCGTAGAACGCCTGCAGCAACGAGGCCAGCAGCAGTTGCTCCGGCGGCACTGATGGCCGGCCTTCTGCGGCGTACAGATCACAGAAGGTGGGATTGAGGCGATCGAGGGCCTGATCGGCCAGCTTGCGGATCCGCCGCAGCGGATGGCCGGCCGGGATCCGATCCTCAATCGACACGTAGGAGAACAGGGAGCCGCTGCGCTCCCGTTGACCTCGCATCTGGGCTGGACAGCTGGCCCATTCTCGCAGAGATGGCCGGGTTTTTCAGCAAACTCCTAAGAAGCACAGCGTTGCGGCGGGAATCTATGTTTGCTCTATTCACGCTTGAGTGAGCGTTAGGCCAAGGCGCTGAGCTCGTCTCTTTATGGCATTGATCTGTATCTGCCGCTGCTCAGCTTCGTAATGGCTCAGACCAGGATCAACAAGGGATATGCCATCGCGTAATGCTCGGTAATAGAGTTCGGCCAACTTGCGTGCTGTTGCAATGATTGCCTTTGGGCGACCAATCCTCGCTGCTAAACGTCTTTGAAATCCACCGAGAGATGTCTGCGCACGCGCCAAAACTTGCGCGGCCATCCAAATAGTAGTCCGGGCAGGATTGGCTCCCCACCGCTGTACCTGATGACAGAAGCCTTCCACCAGATACCTTGTTCCGCGGGGCCAGGCCAAGCCATGACGTGAAATGCTTGGCCGTTGGCCATCGCCTCATATCAGTCCCACACTCACTAATCACAGTCAAAAGAGTTCCATGGCCCATTCCAGGTAGGGACTCCTGAAAAATCCAGATCCATTGCGCCGCAGCTGGTCTCAAGCATGAGAAACCGCTAAAGTAGCCGTGAATCAGGCAATCCGTGATTGCCTTTACTCCTGATCGCTCCATATGTACCGGAGGCACAATAACGGTCAGATCTCAATCAAGGAGTTCCACCTGCCATTTGGCGGCACACTTGATCCTGAGAATCGCTGGGTTCAACTGGAGGGGCTGATCCCATGGGATGAGCTGGAAGAAACCTATGCCCCTCAATTCAGCGCCACAATTGGCGCTCCAGCCAAATCAGTGAGAATGGCCTTTGGTGCTCTCTACATCAAACAGAAGTTAGGGCTCACCGACGAAGAGACAGTCCATCAGATCAGAGAGAACGCCTATATTCAGTTGGACGAAGCCGCTACGCGGCAGATCAAGACCAAGTATAGCCTACTCATCACTTTTTAAGCGACAGTGACCTGGTTGAAGCCTCTGAGAAGGAGCAGAAGCATTTGTTTCCGCTTGTACTGAGTCCTGGCGGCTCACAGTGAGGGATGCACGCCTTGCGGTGTGAGGTGGGTGCCTTTTATTGGACAGTTCCGGCCCCTGACATCGTTAACCCAGGACGGGTGGAACATGGTTCGGCCTCAGTGTAGACCGCGTGGGGAGTTTTGCCTCCAAGGGAACTGTGAGGTCTTACATGGCAATACCGCCACAGGAAGCGGGCCAGGCTGATTTCAGCGTCCCAGCCATCGCTGTATGCCCGTAGGTAGACCTCCTCGTACTTGACAGTCCTCCACAGCCGTTCAACAAGGATGTTGTCGTAGCACCGCTTTCTGCCGGACCAGCTGATCTGGATCCGCTCCCCTTTGAGTCTGGCCACAAAGTCAGCGGACGTGAACTGACAGCCTTGATCGGAGTGGAAGATCTCTGGCCTACGGCCGCCTCCCAAGGCCATCTCCAGGGCCTCCAGACAGAACTTCGTGTCAAGGCTGTTGGAGAGCCTCCAGCTGAGCACATGCCTGGAATGGAGATCCATGATCGCCACCAGATAGAGGAACCCTTTCTGCAGAGGGATGTAGGTGATGTCGGTCGCCCAGACCTGATCCACCGACGTGACCTGCGTGAGGTCCACCAGGCAGGGGAACCGCACGGACGGATCACCTGGAACCGTCGTCCGGGGCTTCTGGTAGATCGCCCGTAATCCCATGCGCCGCATGAGGTTTCGCACTCGATCTCGGCTGATCGGGATACCATCTTGGGCCAGATAGTCCACCATCCGGCGGCTGCCGCTGCAGGGATCCTCCAGGTAGAGAGCATCGATCCTGGCCATGATCCGCAGCGTCGATACACGGACCGGTGTCGGCCGGTAGTACAGCGTGGATCGAGGCAGCCCCAGCAGCGCACACTGCCTGCTGATGCTGAGCTCGGGGTGGTCGTGATCGACCAGCTTGCGCAGTTCACGGGCATCAGAGCAGTTGAGACTTTTTTTTGAGCCACTCCAGCTCCATCTGCAGCCGTCCGATCTGCTGGAACAGCTCCGCCTCCTTGGCCTGCCCCTCCTCCTTGTCCTTGGTCTTCTTGCCTCGGGTGAAGAGCTCGCTGGCACCGTCCAGGAGCTGCCGCTTCCACTGGCTCACCTGGATCGGGTGGATGGCGTGGTCGGCGGCGATCTCCTGGATCGTCTTGCGGCCACTGATCGCCTCCATGGCGACCCTGGCCTTGAACTCGGGGCTGTGGGCGCGGCGCTTGCTCATCGGTGGGAGCCCCTTTCAGGGGCGGTACCCCGCCTCAGAGGTTAACGATGGGGCCTGTCCAGAAAAGCCAGACCACCTCAGTTCTGGAATCATCAGCACAAAACCTATGATCTGCTGCTCAAAACCGCATGGCAGACTATTGACTCGTTCTCGAGAAGAGATCGAAGGCTGAAGGGCCGAACTGGAGCCCATGCAGTTCTGCACACTCATAACCGCCGGCTCGACTATCATCCCCATGTCCATCTGATTGTGCCCGCAGGCGCAATTAACCAGCAGAGTAGAGAGTGGCGCGAGAAGAAGAGCAACGTCCTGTTCTGGGCCAACAATCTGGCGAGGGTCTTCCGCGCCAAATGGTTTGAGGCCCTACGAGTGGCGGGTCTACGCTGCGAAGAACAGCTCCCGAATGAATGGGTGGTGGACTGCACGGATGTCGGACACGGAGAGCAAGCCCTCGTTTATCTGGGTCGCTATCTCTATCGGGGCGTTCTGCCAGAGAAGAACATTATCGCAAACACCGCTGGTGAGGTCAGCTTCCGCTATAAGGACAACCGGGGCCAAGAGCAGATCCGCACGATGCCAGGGGCCGAGTTTCTCTGGCTGCTGCTGAGGCACGTACTGCCACGGCGGTTTCGACGCGTGCGGGATTTTGGCATTCTGCATGCGAACTGCAAGCGGCTGGTTCAGCTGTTGCAGCTTGTGCTCAAGGTTCCTATACCGTCGCCACGGCTCCCCCTGCAACGATCACCGGTTCTCTGTCAGTCTTGCGGGAAGGCGATGACACTGATCGCTAGGATGGTCCGAATCCCTGAGCATCAGTTGTGTTGAGCTGAAGTCATAGTGCAAATTATATTCATGGTTTCATAGCCAGAAGGCATCCGCATGCGGCTCTGTAGAGAGCGATCGGCATCACGATATGCAGCCGCAGCTTTGCCGTGGTCGTACAATGCGAAACAAGCAACAGAAACACTCATGAAGCCAGGCTGCTGGCCATTCTCCTGGTTGTAAATCTGAACCAGACCTGAATTCAGGCGGGACGTATCTACCGTAGACGACTGGTCTAAAGCCTCAAAGGGCTTGTCCAACACCGGATAAGATCGTGGCTGCGCACGATCTATCCTTGTTCGTTCTTTCTCGGCTTTGCGGGCTACACAGCCAAGGCACCGTTTGATGCCTCGATGATGGTGCACTTTCGCAAGCGTTTTTCTGACGAGGATCTGCGCCGTATCAACGAGCTGGTGGTGCAGCGCGGCAAAGAGATCCTTCTAGAAGCACTTGCTCAGGCAGCAGACGATGACGACCATGATGATCGTGATTCCAGTGGAGGAGGCGCTCAGCTAGAACTTGATGCGTTGATCAAGCCTGCTGACTGGCCAGAAGGAAAGAATTGGGGCACTCTCACGATTGATGCCAGTTGCACTCCAGCCGACATCACCTATCCCAGAGACCTCAAGCTCCTCAACGAGGCTCGCACAACGACCGAGCGAGTCATTGATGATCTGTGCAGTCAGTCATCGGGATTCAGGAGACATCGACCTCGCTACGACCGTGGCCTTGCTCGTGCTCATTTCCTGAGAGTGGCGAAGCAAAAACGACCACGTCGCCGCAAAGTGAAGGCTGCCATTAAACATCAGCTTGGCTATGTACGGCAGAATCTCAAGGCCATTGATGCTCTGATCGGCTGCGGGGCAAGGCTTTCCGAGCTTAAGAGGCATTGGTGGCAGAAGTTGTTGGCCTGCAGCGAGTTGGAGCGGCAACAGGGCCTTCTGCTCGTCTCTCAGACCAACAGCATTCCAGACCGCCTGGTGAAGCTTGTGCAGACCCATATCCGCCCAATGGTGCGAGGCAAAGCACGTGCTGCGGTGGAGTTTGGAGCCAAAATCAGTGTTTCGGTTCAAAACGGCTTTCCGTTCTTGCACCGCATAAGCTGGAACCCCTACAACGAAGGAGAAGACCTGATCGCTCAGGCGGATAAATACAAGTTGGATACAGGATCTTACCCAGAGCGCATCTGCGCCGACCGGATTTATATCACGGCCAAGAATAGGCATTTCTGCACGAGGAACGGTATTCGCCTCTCCGGCAAGCGATTGGGTCGCCCGCCCAAGGATCCTGATGTCACCACTGCACACAAGCACCAGCTCCGATCTGATCAAGCTCGACGCAATGAAGTGGAAGGCGTCTTTGGCTCTGGAAAGCGCAAGTATTCCCTGGATCTGATCATGGCTCGTCTACCAGCTGGTGCCGAATCCTCCATCTCGATGGCCTTTGTCGTGATGTGCGCGGAAAAGGTCTTGAGGCTGCTGCGCCTCTTTTTTGTCCTTCTTTTTGGGTGGATCTACAGCTTTTTTATGGCCTGGTCAGCGATCAGAGCGCCTGAGGGCATCTGCAAGCCAGGCTTTTGAGATCTGGCCGACTTGATGTCACCGCGCTTGCCAGCCTGATTAACGCGAAGCAAACGGACGAATCCGGCGCCGATGGGCCGAGAATCTTTTTCAGGAGTCCCCAGGTAGCTGCATCTGAGGTGGTCTGGCTTTTCTGGACAGGCCCCATCGTTAACCTCTGAGGCGGGGTACCGCCCCTGAAAGGGGCTCCCACCGATGAGCAAGCGCCGCACCCACAGCCCCGAGTTCAAGGCCAGGGTCGCCATGGAGGCGATCAGTGGCCGCAAGACGATCCAGGAGATCGCCGCCGACCACGCCATCCACCCGATCCAGGTGAGCCAGTGGAAGCGGCAGCTCCTGGACGGTGCCAGCGAGCTCTTCACCCGAGGCAAGAAGACCAAGGACAAGGAGGAGGGGCAGGCCAAGGAGGCGGAGCTGTTCCAGCAGATCGGACGGCTGCAGATGGAGCTGGAGTGGCTCAAAAAAAAGTCTCAACTGCTCTGATGCCCGTGAACTGCGCAAGCTGGTCGATCACGACCACCCCGAGCTCAGCATCAGCAGGCAGTGTGCGCTGCTGGGGCTGCCTCGATCCACGCTGTACTACCGGCCGACACCGGTCCGTGTATCGACGCTGCGGATCATGGCCAGGATCGATGCTCTCTACCTGGAGGATCCCTGCAGCGGCAGCCGCCGGATGGTGGACTATCTGGCCCAAGATGGTATCCCGATCAGCCGAGATCGAGTGCGAAACCTCATGCGGCGCATGGGATTACGGGCGATCTACCAGAAGCCCCGGACGACGGTTCCAGGTGATCCGTCCGTGCGGTTCCCCTGCCTGGTGGACCTCACGCAGGTCACGTCGGTGGATCAGGTCTGGGCGACCGACATCACCTACATCCCTCTGCAGAAAGGGTTCCTCTATCTGGTGGCGATCATGGATCTCCATTCCAGGCATGTGCTCAGCTGGAGGCTCTCCAACAGCCTTGACACGAAGTTCTGTCTGGAGGCCCTGGAGATGGCCTTGGGAGGCGGCCGTAGGCCAGAGATCTTCCACTCCGATCAAGGCTGTCAGTTCACGTCCGCTGACTTTGTGGCCAGACTCAAAGGGGAGCGGATCCAGATCAGCTGGTCCGGCAGAAAGCGGTGCTACGACAACATCCTTGTTGAACGGCTGTGGAGGACTGTCAAGTACGAGGAGGTCTACCTACGGGCATACAGCGATGGCTGGGACGCTGAAATCAGCCTGGCCCGCTTCCTGTGGCGGTATTGCCATGTAAGACCTCACAGTTCCCTTGGAGGCAAAACTCCCCACGCGGTCTACACTGAGGCCGAACCATGTTCCACCCGTCCTGGGTTAACGATGTCAGGGGCCGGAACTGTCCAATAAAAGGCACCCACCTCAATCATGTCTCTGCCACAAAGAGCAGCGCACAGTGGCCTGGGATTGAAGTTCAGAGATCGAACCCGATTTCGACCGTCAAGCTTCGCACTTGAGAGCTTCTTGTCACCTAAGAAATGCTTGTTCTCCTGGCCCGTTGACTCAACCAAGGTCTGCAACAGTTCATTGATTCTATCTTCGCATCTTGAGATTCTCTCCGAATAGTAGTTGAACTAAGCCGCTTCGCGGCAGATTACAAGAATAATCATAGTCAACTTTTGTCGATTCAAGGCTCTGCGCCTTGCGGGGATGTGAGGTGGGTGCCTTTTATTGGACAGGTTTGGTCCCTGACATCGTTAACCCTGGGCGGGAGGGACAGGATTCGTTCTCAGTGTAGACCTCATGGGGAGTTCGACCTCCCAGAGAGCTGTGGGGCCTTACATGGCAGTACCTCCACAGAAAGCGGGCCAGGCTGATTTCTGCCTCCCAGCCATCGCTGTAGGCACGTAGGTACACCTCCTCGTACTTGACTGTGCGCCACAGCCTTTCCACCAGGATGTTGTCATAGCAGCGTTTCCTTCCGGACCAGCTGATCCTGATTTTCTCGGCTTGCAGCCTTGCCACGAAGTCCGTGGAGGTGAACTGGCATCCTGGGTCGGAGTGGAAGATCTGTGGCTTGCGGCCAGCCCCCAGCGCCACGTCCAGGGCTTCCAGGCAGAATTCCGTGTCAAGGCTGTTGGAGAGTTTCCAGCTGAGAACATTCCTGGAGAAGAGATCCACGATCGCCACCAGGTAGAGAAAGCCTTTCTGAAGCGGGATGTAGGTGATATCAGTGGCCCAGACCTGATCCACTGCCGTGACCAGGCTGAGATCCACCAGGCAGGGGAAGCGCTCGGATGGATGACCCGGAATCGTCGTGCGCGGTTTCTGGTAGATCGCCCGTAAACCCATGCGGCGCATGAGGTTTCGCACCCGGTCACGGCTGATCGGGATCCCATCTCTGGCCAGATAGCCCACCATCCGGCGGCTGCCGCAGCAGGGATCCTCCAGGTAGAGAGTATCGATCCTGGCCATGATCCGCAGCGTCGATTCCCGCGCCGGTGTGGGCTGGTAGTACAGCGTGGATCGAGGCAGCCCCAGCAGCGCACATTGGCGGCTGACACTGAGCTCAGGGTGGTCGTGATCGACCAGCTTGCGCAGTTCATGGGCATCAGAGCAGCTGAGACTTTTTTTTGAGCCATTCCAGCTCCATCTGGAGCCGGCCGATCTGCTGGAACAGCTCCGCTTCCTTGGCCTGCCCCTCGTCCTTGTCCTTGGTCTTCTTGCCCCTGGTGAACAGCTCGCTGGCGCCGTCCAGCAGCTGCCGCTTCCACTGGCTCACCTGGATTGGGTGAATAGCGTGATCAGCGGCGATCTCCTGGATCGTCTTGCGGCCACTGATCGCCTCCATGGCGACCCTGGCCTTGAACTCGGGGCTGTGAGTGCGGCGTTTGCTCATCGGTGGGAGCCCCTTTCAGGGGCGGTGCCCCGCCTCAGAGGTTAACGATGGGCCCTGTCCAGAAAAACCAGACCACCTCAATGACACAGGGTGATGCTCAGGGCGAGAGCTGAGCAGTCCCCGCTGGGTTGCGGCTGGCGACTGATTCCGGGAAGACACTGAGGGATGCGCATCTACTGATGCGCTGATTCCCTTCATCTTCCCAACGGGAAGCCAGCTCAATGAATAGTACCGAACAGGAGCGCTTTGATCGCCTCTTTGACGCTAACGTAAAAGCGATGGTATCCGTTCAGGGGCCGTGACGCAGCAGCGCAGCATTCCACCCCTGATCGTTGATCAACGAGCAACCACAGACACCACGATCGATGACGGCCGGCTCAGGGATTCGGCAACAGCGATGGCATCTCACCGCCACGATGATGGGCGATCAAGGCCTGCTCCAGGAACTGCCAGATATCACGGCCCTGTTGCCGCAGGCTGGTGGTGACCGTGAGCAACCTGCTGCGGCAGATTGCACCCTGGCGGGATTGGACGCCATGGCTGATCTTGCGCTGAATCACCGAATGGCGCAGGGCACGCTCGGCTGCGTTGTTGGTGGGCTCGATCCCTTCAATCTCCAGGAAGGTCCAGAGGCCATCGCTCACTTGCAGCAACTGATGGCAGGTACGCACCGTCTTGGCCCACGGCGTTCGCTCGCCGCGCTGGCAGCCCAGCTCCACAACCCGCTGCAGCGTGCCCACAAACGCCTGGCGGATCGGCCGACAGCCCTGCTGCAACGTGGACCAGTCGATCGTTCCGTCTTTGTAGCGGTGCCACTGGGCAAACAGCTGCTGCTGCAGGCCCAGCAGCTCCGCTCCAATCTCACCGCTGGCGCCCTGACGGTCAGCGATGGCAGTGAGATCGCGGATCACGTGCGCCCAGCACAGCTGGCGCTGCTCCAGCGGGAGATGGTTGTAGGCGGAGAAGCGATCGCTCACCACAATTCCGCCAAAGGCATTCCCGAGCAGGTCGATCGCGGCGGCAGCCGAGCGGCTCAGGCTCTGCAAGAACACTGTCACCCCCATGGCGGTCACCATGACCCACTCCCAGCCGCGCCGGCCATCGGGGTTGCCCCCATCGGCATTACCGGTGGGGGCACCGGTTTCATCGACATAGACCACCGACTGCTGACGGGCAAACGCAAGGGCCTCCTGCATGGGCTGCTCCAGTGCTGCACTCAAGCGCTGGCGGATAGTGGCCATCGCTCCCCGGCTGATCTGTACCCCCAGCAGCTGATCCAGCAGCGCCTGGGTCTTGCTGAAACTCAACGGGAAGGCACTACCCAGCAGACCCACCAGAGCACTGAGCCGGGGACCGTAATGGCTTACTTCCACCTCCGCCGGTAACGAGGCACAGGTGCTGGTGGAACAGCAGGGGCAGACCAGGCGGTGCAGCCGGTGCTCGATCACCAGAGGCGTGATCGGTGGAATCTCGATCACCTGGTGCCTCAAGGGCTCGGGATCCTGACCCTGTAGCAACGTGCCGCAGCGGCGGCAGGCCTGGGGGTGGTGCTCGACCACCTCATCCACCCGCTCGATCGGCAGCAGCTCCGGCCCAGATCCGGGATGGCCCGGCTGGCCGCCGCGCTTGCGGCCACTGCCCTTGCGTCGTTTGAGGTGGGTGCCTTTTATTGGACAGTTCCGGCCCCTGACATCGTTAACCCAGGACGGGTGGAACATGGTTCGGCCTCAGTGTAGACCGCGTGGGGAGTTTTGCCTCCAAGGGAACTGTGAGGTCTTACATGGCAATACCGCCACAGGAAGCGGGCCAGGCTGATTTCAGCGTCCCAGCCATCGCTGTATGCCCGTAGGTAGACCTCCTCGTACTTGACAGTCCTCCACAGCCGTTCAACAAGGATGTTGTCGTAGCACCGCTTTCTGCCGGACCAGCTGATCTGGATCCGCTCCCCTTTGAGTCTGGCCACAAAGTCAGCGGACGTGAACTGACAGCCTTGATCGGAGTGGAAGATCTCTGGCCTACGGCCGCCTCCCAAGGCCATCTCCAGGGCCTCCAGACAGAACTTCGTGTCAAGGCTGTTGGAGAGCCTCCAGCTGAGCACATGCCTGGAATGGAGATCCATGATCGCCACCAGATAGAGGAACCCTTTCTGCAGAGGGATGTAGGTGATGTCGGTCGCCCAGACCTGATCCACCGACGTGACCTGCGTGAGGTCCACCAGGTAGGGGAACCGCACGGACGGATCACCTGGAACCGTCGTCCGGGGCTTCTGGTAGATCGCCCGTAATCCCATGCGCCGCATGAGGTTTCGCACTCGATCTCGGCTGATCGGGATACCATCTTGGGCCAGATAGTCCACCATCCGGCGGCTGCCGCTGCAGGGATCCTCCAGGTAGAGAGCATCGATCCTGGCCATGATCCGCAGCGTCGATACACGGACCGGTGTCGGCCGGTAGTACAGCGTGGATCGAGGCAGCCCCAGCAGCGCACACTGCCTGCTGATGCTGAGCTCGGGGTGGTCGTGATCGACCAGCTTGCGCAGTTCACGGGCATCAGAGCAGTTGAGACTTTTTTTTGAGCCACTCCAGCTCCATCTGCAGCCGTCCGATCTGCTGGAACAGCTCCGCCTCCTTGGCCTGCCCCTCCTCCTTGTCCTTGGTCTTCTTGCCTCGGGTGAAGAGCTCGCTGGCACCGTCCAGGAGCTGCCGCTTCCACTGGCTCACCTGGATCGGGTGGATGGCGTGGTCGGCGGCGATCTCCTGGATCGTCTTGCGGCCACTGATCGCCTCCATGGCGACCCTGGCCTTGAACTCGGGGCTGTGGGTGCGGCGCTTGCTCATCGGTGGGAGCCCCTTTCAGGGGCGGTACCCCGCCTCAGAGGTTAACGATGGGGCCTGTCCAGAAAAGCCAGACCACCTCAGTTCGGGCGGCTTAAACCCCTGGCCATCACTGGAGGGAGGCTTGGAAGAATTGCGGGAGCTGCGGCCGATCCGCTCGCGCAGATGGGCCAGTTCGGTCGCCAGGGCGGTGAGCTGGATGCGGAGCTGCTCGATCTCCTGTTGCTGCCTCTGGCACTGACTGACCAGCTCAAGAAATCCAGCCTTCACTCCCACCGGGGTGGCGGCCCAATCGGCTTCTGAAATCCCGGCCGGTGGGGTGGTCATCGCAAGGAGTCTCTTACTGAGATGCAACCAGGAATCAAGCCACCGTCAAGGGTTCAGCAAGCCCGATGTTCGTTGCGAGCTGTCCCGACTCCTGAACGGGTACGGACCTTCTGAGTTACACCACTCCACGGGACGCTGCTCTTTTCGGCGATATCGAGCCGAATTGAGCACATTCTATAGTTGAAAACTGCTCGGATCCATTGCGGCGCAGCCGCTTTCCCCTTTCTCAGGATGCCCTGATTAGATGCATCGCATCTCTTGAGGGAAGCATAGTTATCCAGTGGACACTAAAGAGAAAGAAACGTGTTTGGTAAAGGGAGAATGCTTGTCATCTTGGTGAGATTCTGCTCCAAGATCAAGTGCTGAGCAAAGCAGGATGAGGTATTGCCTCCATGAATAATGTGAATAGCAAGTCCCCTGTAATCGTCGACAAGGCCAATGCTTGCCCCGGCTGATATGCAGTCCATGGCAAGCTTGATGTCTTCGCCGTGGTTGATGTCTTCCGGGTGGTTGACTTTATTGAGAAGATCGCTCCGATAAAAATACGAAAAGCCATATCCGTATAGCGATCGATCCTTTTCTTCGCTAGAAAACAGCCTGGGAAACCTTTCGATTCCGGAAGATGATATTCGATAGGAGCAGGAGCTGTCTAGCAGGGCTGTATTGCAAAAGCCGTAAATCCTCGTTGGCGCGTGGAGCGAACACCAGCTTCGGAGCTTAACGAAGTCGTACCTGCCTGCCAAGAGGCTATTCAGCATTGTCTCAAGATAATCAGGTGCGTAATAATCATCATCGTCAAAATGAGCGATGTACTCGCCTTTGGCAGCAGCGCAGAGTCTCTTTCGCTTAGTGCCGATACTATCTCGGTGATGCTGGTGGATATAGCAGATCCTCGAATCACTCTGCGCGATTGCTTCGGCTTCAGCGCATCGTTCTCGGCTGTCATCCAAGATCAACAGCTCTTTGTTGGGCCATGTCTGAGACTGAAAACATCGGATAATATTGATCAAGTGCCTTGGTCTTTCCTTGGTGGGAATAGTAACTGAGATCATGGATAAATCTTGAGTTGCCTTGCAAGTGCCAGGCATTTGAGGTGTCCTCAGCTGAGTGGTAGTGCTGTGCCCACTCCCGATTGGTGGACTGTATAGGGTGATAAATGGAGCATGTGCATAGGATGCTCTCTGCCTAATCTGTATGGACGTCTGGGCTTGACTCTGATGATTAACTTTGTGCACATTGATTGGGTTCTGATCGTTGTAGAGATGAATCGCGGAGGGAATGTGGACAGCTCTGTGCCCAGAAATCTCCAGTAGTGGATGCATCAACGCAATATCCCCGGCCTGTTTTATAATGTTCCCATGTTCATCGCTCAGGTCGCCAATACTAAGTAGCTCCAGCAAGCCAGCCTTGAAAGTGCGCAGGTGCGATGCTCGCCAGGGTGCTTGGCGAAAGCTGTTTGTGATCACTGTCCGAGTGTCGTAAGCGCCACCAATGTGTCGTTGATCGCTGGCGCGAATGAAGCTTCCATAGGTGAGTAAGCATTGCTGGCTCTGATAAGTAAATGCCACGATCTGTAGTGCATCTTTCCCTAGCAACTGGTCATCACCGTCAAGCGTAATTAATACATCGTCGAGAGACGGCCTTAGCAATCTTGTGCCTTGAAGAAAACTTTGCAATGAGCTACCACTATTTGTGGTATTGCTGGTTATTCGAAATCGTGAATCCCCCTCGATTGCAGCACTTGCGATTGCCGCCGTGTTGTCGGTTGATCCATCATCAATAATAATCGCTTCAAGATTTCTATGGTTCTGCTCTTGAAGCGACCGAATGCAGGCTTCTATGTACCTCTCGGCATTAAACGATGGGATCACTACCTTAAAATGAATGTCCTGATCATCAAGCTCAATGATGGATCTTGCTGGGAGTCTGAGTTTCTCCTCGTCCATAGGCGGGCTCAGCTGTTGTGCGGAAGAAACTGGTCTTGTTGCTCCTGGCTGTGTCATTTCAGTCGATGTCTTGCTATTTGCATTCCCATAAGCTTTGGCGAGCTGCCTGATCAACCCGATTTGATTCGGGTCTTGTGTGGGGACACGCTGAATGCGCGTGTTTTCTACCTGTTGAATCAACTCTCGCTTGTCAATGATATTGCCGCCATGGAAGATGCTGATTATTGTGAATCTTGGTTCCAGCTGGGCCATTGGTATGGAATAGTCCTTGAGAAAACTCTTCTCTTCAAGGCAAACGGCTTCATCGTCATGGCTTGTTTGTTCCAGCAGTGCTCGCCTGAATGCGAGCGTTCCTGAGGTTGCATGATTGGGGTCATAGGGTCCCTCGACCCACAGCTCTTCATCTGGCAGAAATAGAATGGGCAGCACTGTGGATCCGGCCACCATGCATCCACTCTGCTCCAATTGGTTGACAGCGTGTTCCACTCTTTCGGGCGGATAGTAATCGTCATCATCGAAATAGATGATGATGTCTCCGCGACAGAAGGTGTGGCTGAGATTTCTTTTTTCCCCAAGCCTGAGCTTTTTTGGCAGCCTCTGATAGTTGATCGTTAGGCCGCTCTGCTCGATTGGATGGAAATCAGGGTGGTCTTCAGAGGAGTCATCCAGGATTATCCATTCAATCTTGGTAAGTGGGTAGGTTTGGTTGAGAATGCACTGTTCTACAAGCGTCAGATAAGCTTGTCTCTGATGCGTGACTGTACAGATGCTGACGCTGGGCATCATTGCTTCTGCTTGATGCCTCTCTGCCTGCGTGTTGGCCTCGGCGCTGTCATTCCTGTTAAGAGTTGCTTCTTGCTGATTCATCTCCATTGGCTTGTGCTTTTTGCGCTTTGCCACGGCCTTTGGGGATCATCACGCTCTATGGGCAGTCTACCGATCAGTCATGGCTTTGTCACTGTCCTTCTCCAAGTGCTTCGTTGGGATGATCTTCCCAGATCCGGTGAAAGCTTCTTTGTGGATGTTCCCCTGCGGATCGTTAGCTGGCCACGACAACCAGTCCGCGTCGGAATTGCCAGCCGGAGGGGGCGCCCAACCCAAGTGGTCTCAGCCTGGGATGCAGGCGGGAATCAGGACATCGTTATGGGTTCGGCCGAGGCCAAGTGCGCCGTATGCTGTCCCGCCCCCTGAAAGCTTACATTTTGCGAGAGATCTATGCTGCCTGATTGGCGTTTTCTGACTGGTCAGCGCAATGATTTCTTCGCTAAGCATGCCCTTGCTTTGTTCTAGCTGGCTGTTATCTGCTGTGATGGGTTGAGTATTCGCTGATTTGCGAGAAAGCCTGATCTCCTTCATCAACTCTCATGATACTGTGAGCCCTGAATGCATGGGCTGATGCGCTTTACGACGATACGACTATCTGGAGGCAGAAGGATGGTCGCGGGTGGATTCGCGGACCGAATCCGAGGCTTGTGCTCTTGCTATTGGGTTGGCAGGATGATTGGAGAGCCTCTCGAAGTGATTTGGCCCGATCCAGACCCAATTTCAACTTATTACTTGATTACCCATAAGCCTCCGCAAGCCTGAGATCCCGCTCCGTGCAAGGCATGCAGCAGCAGACTGCATTGGCGATGCGCTCGGTCATCTCAGCCATGGCAAAGCGCCGATTGAAGCGGAAGCAGAAGCCGCCCAGGTAGCGCTTGGCGTACTTGTCAAAGTTGAAGGCATGGAAGGTGCCGTTGAAGCTGGTCTTTAGGTTGCCCAGCAGGGTGTTGATCCAGCGGAACTGCGGCAGGTCGTTGGGGTGCTGGCCGGTGGTGACATTCGCCTTGTGGTGGCAGTTGGCCGTGGTCACGGCGCGGAAGCAGGCCAGGCCATCGGAGAGTACATCGCTACCGGGAGTCAGATTATTCAAGGACCAGTTAGCGATCGCCTCTGAACTGAAGCTATTCACCGGCGCGATCTTTGCGTGGATCGGATGGCCGGACTCGTTCAACGAGACGGCTGCCACGATCGGAATCTTGTTTTCTGATCCGCGACCCACCTTGCCGCCAGTGCGTTCTCCGCCGAGGTAGGCATCATCTATCTGAATCTTTCCCCGCAGCAGATACTCCTCCTCCCGTTCGCTCATCGCCCGCAGGATCTTGTTGTGAAGCAGCCAGGCGGTGTCGTAGTTGACGCCCAGGTGACGACTCAATTCCAGCGAGGAGATCCCGTTCTTGGCCTGGCCGATCAGATAAAAGGCCAGGAACCAGTTTGTCAGAGGGAGCTTGGTGGCCTGCAGGATCGTGCCGGCCGTGAGTGTTGTCTGATGGCCGCAGTTGCGGCATTGGTAGCGCTTGAGTCGTCGGCCGTAAACCAGGCCATGCTCATGCCTATTGCAGCGAGGGCACCGGAACCCATCCGGCCAGCGAGCCTTCTCCAGAGCAGCCTCACATTGCTCCTCTGTGCCGTAGAGCCGCTGGAACTCAGGCAGAGACAGGCCCTTCTGGAACTGGATGCCGTTGCGCGCCATGGCCAGAACAGTATCTGCGTACCACTCTAGTCGGGACAAATGGCCTGCACGGAGCGAGCTGGGTAATCAAGACTTATTATGCTGCTAGGCATGGGCTGGGCCTGCATTTGAGTGGGGCCATTACTTCGGAATCATTGTATCCTTTTTGCCAGTCAATTGATTTGGTTGATGGCAAGTGTGATCAGTTTCTCGGGCAGCTGGTGTCTCAGATTCCCCTTGAGACTGACTCGGATGATGTGCTGCGGTATCCGTTCAGGGGCCGTGACGCAGCAGCGCAGCATTCCACCCCTGATCGTTGATCAACGAGCAACCACAGACACCACGATCGATGACGGCCGGCTCAGGGATTCGGCAACAGCGATGGCATCTCACCGCCGCGATGATGGGCGATCAAGGCCTGCTCCAGGAACTGCCAGATATCACGGCCCTGTTGCCGCAGGCTGGTGGTGACCGTGAGCAACCTGCTGCGGCAGATTGCACCCTGGCGGGATTGGACGCCATGGCTGATCTTGCGCTGAATCACCGAATGGCGCAGGGCACGCTCGGCTGCGTTGTTGGTGGGCTCGATCCCTTCAATCTCCAGGAAGGTCCAGAGGCCATCGCTCACTTGCAGCAACTGATGGCAGGTACGCACCGTCTTGGCCCACGGCGTTCGCTCGCCGCGCTGGCAGCCCAGCTCCACAACCCGCTGCAGCGTGCCCACAAACGCCTGGCGGATCGGCCGACAGCCCTGCTGCAACGTGGACCAGTCGATCGTTCCGTCTTTGTAGCGGTGCCACTGGGCAAACAGCTGCTGCTGCAGGCCCAGCAGCTCCGCTCCAATCTCACCGCTGGCGCCCTGACGGTCAGCGATGGCAGTGAGATCGCGGATCACGTGCGCCCAGCACAGCTGGCGCTGCTCCAGCGGGAGATGGTTGTAGGCGGAGAAGCGATCGCTCACCACAATTCCGCCAAAGGCATTCCCGAGCAGGTCGATCGCGGCGGCAGCCGAGCGGCTCAGGCTCTGCAAGAACACTGTCACCCCCATGGCGGTCACCATGACCCACTCCCAGCCGCGCCGGCCATCGGGGTTGCCCCCATCGGCATTACCGGTGGGGGCACCGGTTTCATCGACATAGACCACCGACTGCTGACGGGCAAACGCAAGGGCCTCCTGCATGGGCTGCTCCAGTGCTGCACTCAAGCGCTGGCGGATAGTGGCCATCGCTCCCCGGCTGATCTGTACCCCCAGCAGCTGATCCAGCAGCGCCTGGGTCTTGCTGAAACTCAACGGGAAGGCACTACCCAGCAGACCCACCAGAGCACTGAGCCGGGGACCGTAATGGCTTACTTCCACCTCCGCCGGTAACGAGGCACAGGTGCTGGTGGTACAGCAGGGGCAGACCAGGCGGTGCAGCCGGTGCTCGATCACCAGAGGCGTGATCGGTGGAATCTCGATCACCTGGTGCCTCAAGGGCTCGGGATCCTGACCCTGTAGCAACGTGCCGCAGCGGCGGCAGGCCTGGGGGTGGTGCTCGACCACCTCATCCACCCGCTCGATCGGCAGCAGCTCCGGCCCAGATCCGGGATGGCCCGGCTGGCCGCCGCGCTTGCGGCCACTGCCCTTGCGTCGTTCGGGCGGCTTAAACCCCTGGCCATCACTGGAGGGAGGCTTGGAAGAATTTCGGGAGCTGCGGCCGATCCGCTCGCGCAGATGGGCCAGTTCGGTCGCCAGGGCGGTGAGCTGGATGCGGAGCTGCTCGATCTCCTGTTGCTGCCTCTGGCACTGACTGACCAGCTCAAGAAATCCAGCCTTCACTCCCACCGGGGTGGCGGCCCAATCGGCTTCTGAAATCCCGGCCGGTGGGGTGGTCATCGCAAGGAGTCTCTTACTGAGATGCAACCAGGAATCAAGCCACCGTCAAGGGTTCAGCAAGCCCGATGTTCGTTGCGAGCTGTCCCGACTCCTGAACGGGTACGTGCTGCGAATCTTGCGCCAGACATTTAGCTGCCAATCTCTTGCGACCAATATGGGTTTTGATTTGCTCTTCAATCATCCGCTGGTTCATCGACTTGTTCGGGATCAGTTGCTGTTGGCCAATCGGATCATTGCTCCTTGGCCCGCCGATGCCTGCCTCAATCTGTTTAACTCGCCAGGGAGGCGACCGTTCAGGCGTTCAAATCTGACTGGCACAACATTTGGAAATTTATTTTGCTTCCGTGAGCCATCTGAATTGCCCGCCCCGCTTTCTGCTGCGTTGGCGTCCTTTCGGGCATGGGCTTCCCGTCATGCTGGTCACAATGTGATTGGTGTGCATCCCCCAGTGTCAGCAAAGAAGTCCGCTCGGTTTGACCCGTCCACCTGGGGGCCCAACCGACGACTATGCAACCGCCCTATGACGCCGCTCTGCGGGAAGCCGTCCGCCTGCGGATGAGCCCTCCGAACCTTGAGAGCGTGGCTGAGATCGCCCGCGACACCGGGATCACGGCGCAGACCATCTACAACTGGCGGAGCCAGTGGCAGAAGCAGGGCCAGCTGGTGCCTGCCACGAACCGGCCGCCGGAGCAGTGGAGCGCTGCCGACAAGCTGGCAGCCGTGATCCAGGCCGCAGGACTGAACGGAAGCGAGCTCGGGTCGTTCTGCAGGGAGCGGGGGCTGTACCCCAAGCAGGTTGCCCGTTGGCGCCAGGCCGCCGAGGATGCCAATGGCCCCAGCGCGCCGAGCATGGCTGATCAGCGGGAACTGCAACGCAAGAATCAGGAACTGGTCCGGCGGAATCGCCAGCTGGAGCGTGAATTGCAGAAGAAAGAAAAAGCACTGACAGAAGCGGCGACGTTGTTGATGCTCTCAAAAAAGTTCAACCAGATCTTTCAACCGGACGAGGATCCTTGATTCCGTCTGGCGATCGCGGTGCGATCGTCGCGCTTCTACAGGAAGGCATCAGTCGTGGCCTTTCGGCCAAGGCCATTGCTGATCTTTTCGGCCTGGCGACACGCACGCTGAGGCGATGGGGCTTGATGATTCGGACCCAGGGATTCAGCTGCGATCAACGCAAGGGAGCGTCCAGGCATGTCATGCATCGTTTCAGCGAGGAGGAGCGCCAACAGGTGTTGTCCACTGTCAACGATCCACGCTTTGCCGATCTCACGCCTGGTCAGATCGTGGCGATCCTTGCCGAGGAGGGAGTCTACGTGGGATCGGAGTCAACGATTTACCGCATCATGCGCCAGGAAGGCCTGTTAAATCATCGCGGCAGGAGCCGCCCACCGCGGGAGCCAAGAGAGCCACCCGTGCTGGAGGCAACGGGCATCCATCAAGTGCTGGCCTGGGATATCACCCTGTTGCCGGGGCCTGTGAAGGGTCAATTCTACTACCTTTATATGGTGATGGATGTGTGGAGCCGGCGCATCCTTGGCGTTGAGGTGCACGATCGTGAATGCGGCGAACTGGCCAAGCACTTCTTTGATCGTGTCTGCCGTGATGAAGGGATCAGCTCGGGGTCGACCACGATCCTGCACGCCGATAACGGAGCACCCATGCGCTCCTACACCTTGGCCGCCAAGCTGGCCGAGCTCGGCATCTCCCTGTCATTCTCGCGGCCGCGGGTGAGCAATGACAACGCCTACGTTGAGTCATGGTTCCGAACCATGAAATATCACCAGAGCTATCCAGTGCGTCGTTTCCGGGATCTTCTCTCAGTGCGTGCCTGGGTCGATGGTTTTGTTGACTGGTACAACGCTGAGCATCGTCACAGCGGCATCAAGTATGTGACGCCCAATCAACGTCACTACGGAGAAGCTGACGCGATCTGCAGAGTCCGTCAGCAGACCTATGAGCAGGCGCGTGCGCAACATCCACGCCGCTGGGCCAGGCCACCTCGCGATTGGGCTCAGCCAACAGTCGTGCGGGTCAACCATCCCAGACCGCAGGACACTGTCGCTGCTTGAAGATCAGAAACCCAGGCCCCAGGGGGTTGTGGTTGGACCGCCCGCAAGAGGCGGGCCGGCCTCAGCCTCCGACCGGGGGCCGGCCGCTCAAGCCTGCGCTCCTGATCAACGCGCGATGACGATCAACATCCGATCTCGAAGCCCATGATCCTCCATCCGGAGTAGGCTTTCTGAGGTACTCAGATCAGTACCCTGAGCGGACATCTTTGCTGATAGGCGCCGCCCCGCGGCGCCTCAGGCGGTGACTTTGCGCGGATCGAGCTCACCGGTGCCAGCGCCAGCGAGATGGAGGCCAACCAGTCCTTGGTGACTCGGCTCGGTGGTGATGCCAAGGCTTGGTTGAGTGCCGTGGATTCGGCTCTTGATCGCCAGCAAGTGCCTCTGGCCTGGGCGCTGCTCTTTGCTCCACAGGATCCGCGCTCCAACGACCTTGATGCTCTGCGACGGGAAGTGCTGCAGCGGGGGTGCGGGGATGGCCAATAGGGAGAAATCAAAAACCCCCGAGCAGTGCCCGAGGGTCCTGAACCAATCAACATTCCAATGGCTGTAGATGGTCGAAGCTGCTGGCGTTGGCGCCTGGGGCCGAACGTTCCAGGTGTGGGCCGTTTTGATCTCTTAGGAGTTTGCAGAAAAACCGTCTGACGAGGCGCGTTTTTCCTTCCGGAGAACTGATCACACGCCGGAAGGGCCCGGGTTCAGCAAATCAGCGGATCAGAACGCACGATGTTTTGCGTTTTGCTCTGTTGGGTCTGTCTGATCCCTGCCGCCTGGTCACACTTCGGGGCAACGACCTTTTCATGGTCATGCCGCTGCCATCGCTGGCTTGAGCAGGTTGCCCAGCCGGATCAGGTTGTAGGCGATCACATGCAGGCCAAACACCGCATTGACGTTCTCAGTGCCGCGCACTTTGAATTGGCGCAGCCCGCCCCACTGCTTGATCCAACCAAACACCTTCTCGATGCCGCGGCGGGCGTTGATCGACTTGGCGTAGCCCTTGTGGCGAGTGGTGCGGACATCGATCGCAGAACCACCAGGCCGAGCTGTGTTCTGCGCCACGTGCGGTGTCACGCCACGCCGCCGCATCTGGGCGACAAAGCCCCGGGTGATGCTCGTATAGATCGTCAACCCCCCTGGCGCAGCTTTTCGCCAATGCCGTGACGGAGAGGCGGCCGGCTCTTCATCCGCCAACCAGCCCGCCCGCAATGGAGGAGCGGGCGGGCTGGTTGGCGGGAGCCTGGGCTGTTGCCCCCTGGGGGCTCATTGAGGTGGTCTGGCTTTTCTGGACAGGCCCCATCGTTAACCTCTGAGGCGGGGTACCGCCCCTGAAAGGGGCTCCCACCGATGAGCAAGCGCCGCGCCCACAGCCCCGAGTTCAAGGCCAGGGTCGCCATGGAGGCGATCAGTGGCCGCAAGACGATCCAGGAGATCGCCGCCGACCACGCCATCCACCCGATCCAGGTGAGCCAGTGGAAGCGGCAGCTCCTGGACGGTGCCAGCGAGCTCTTCACCCGAGGCAAGAAGACCAAGGACAAGGAGGAGGGGCAGGCCAAGGAGGCGGAGCTGTTCCAGCAGATCGGACGGCTGCAGATGGAGCTGGAGTGGCTCAAAAAAAAGTCTCAACTGCTCTGATGCCCGTGAACTGCGCAAGCTGGTCGATCACGACCACCCCGAGCTCAGCATCAGCAGGCAGTGTGCGCTGCTGGGGCTGCCTCGATCCACGCTGTACTACCGGCCGACACCGGTCCGTGTATCGACGCTGCGGATCATGGCCAGGATCGATGCTCTCTACCTGGAGGATCCCTGCAGCGGCAGCCGCCGGATGGTGGACTATCTGGCCCAAGATGGTATCCCGATCAGCCGAGATCGAGTGCGAAACCTCATGCGGCGCATGGGATTACGGGCGATCTACCAGAAGCCCCGGACGACGGTTCCAGGTGATCCGTCCGTGCGGTTCCCCTGCCTGGTGGACCTCACGCAGGTCACGTCGGTGGATCAGGTCTGGGCGACCGACATCACCTACATCCCTCTGCAGAAAGGGTTCCTCTATCTGGTGGCGATCATGGATCTCCATTCCAGGCATGTGCTCAGCTGGAGGCTCTCCAACAGCCTTGACACGAAGTTCTGTCTGGAGGCCCTGGAGATGGCCTTGGGAGGCGGCCGTAGGCCAGAGATCTTCCACTCCGATCAAGGCTGTCAGTTCACGTCCGCTGACTTTGTGGCCAGACTCAAAGGGGAGCGGATCCAGATCAGCTGGTCCGGCAGAAAGCGGTGCTACGACAACATCCTTGTTGAACGGCTGTGGAGGACTGTCAAGTACGAGGAGGTCTACCTACGGGCATACAGCGATGGCTGGGACGCTGAAATCAGCCTGGCCCGCTTCCTGTGGCGGTATTGCCATGCAAGACCTCACAGTTCCCTTGGAGGCAAAACTCCCCACGCGGTCTACACTGAGGCCGAACCATGTTCCACCCGTCCTGGGTTAACGATGTCAGGGGCCGGAACTGTCCAATAAAAGGCACCCACCTCACATGCCTTCTTCAACCGCACGGCTGGACCACCCATGAGGATTCGAAACACCTCGCGGGCAATGAACCGCTTGAGGCAGCGGAGGATCTCCGCTTTCGAGAGCCCCTCCTCTGTTCGACGCTCGGCATAGGCCTGGGTCTGCTCGTCCCATCGCAGCCGCACCACCGCGATCCGGTGCAGTGCCGCATTGGCCTGACGGTTGCCGCCCCGATTCAGGCGATGTCGGTGGGTCTTACCAGAGCTTGCTGGTAGGGGATTAACGCCGCAGAGCGCTGCAAAACTGGCGTCGCTGCGCAGGCGCTCCGGGTTATCCCCAGTCGCGGTGAGCAGAGTGGCGGCGTTGTCGACTCCCACGCCAAAGGTCTGGCGCAGAGCGGGACAAACAGCCTGGGTGAGCTGATCAAGGTCGTCCCGCAACCCTGCGATTTCCACTTCCAGGGCCAGAACCCGGCGAGCCAGGGTTCGCAGTGCCCGTTTGGCGGCGGCCAGCGGAGCATCCAGCGGGCCTGGCCTCAGGGCCGAGCAGGCCCGGATCAGGGCGCTGCGGTGCAGAGGCTCCAGCCGCTCGCGCAGGGCCGCCGGAGCGGTCACCAGAATCGCTTTGATCTGGTTGATCGCCCGGGTGCGGCTGCCGGTGGCCGAATCCTTGGCGCACTTGAGCATCCGGATCATTTCCACCCTTTCGCCGCCTGCCTTGGGTGTCACCGTGGCCGTGCCGGCGATCCACGCTCGGGCAGCGGCCTCGGCATCGATGGCGTCATTCTTGCCGAGGCGGCGCCTGGTGGAGCGATCGGGGCGGTTCACCTCGACGACCTCGTAGCCAGCATCGACAAGCTCACGGCACAGCCCGGCTCCGAAAGAACCGGTGCCCTCGACGGCAAAGACCGGCGTGTAGCCGAATTGCTCAGTCCAGGTCATCAGCTCGTCATAGCCCCTTCGGGTTGTGGGAATCCGGAAGTCGCCGAGCCTGCCGCCGTTGGGAGCCAGGGCCACAGCCACATGGATGTCCTTGTGGGTGTCGACGCCGATCACAACATCAGGCGCCCGCTGATGAACGGACTGTGTCAGGGTTGCTGATGCCATCGATGCCAGATGGTGGTGGGGAGAAGCGATCAGCGGGGAGGTCGGACAGGACTGTGATGGGGCCTCTTGACCAGGCTCGTATCAGGTCACGACACTTCTCCGTTGATCGGCCCCATCAATGCAGATCGACAGATCACGCAGAAAGGCACTGAGCTGGCCAGGCCGGTCGTAGTTCGAGTCAGATCTGCTGATGATGGGGTTGCCAGGATCATCACAGTCGTAGTTCTTGTCGGCACCAAGGGTTTTCTGGTGGGCACCGGGGATGGCAGCAGCCATGTCTTTGGCGGCATCCCGCTCCCCAGTGCCCACGGCCTGTGTCACCCTGCAGTCCACGATCAGGGCATTGCGGTTGTCCATCAGCACATGCCCCCGGTAGCTGGGAAGTGCCGGGTGGGCATTGGATTTCCGGCACAGGAGCGCGTCGGGATCGGTGCTGGAGCGATGGGTCTGGTTGCTGAGCTTGATGCCGCGGAAGTCGCCTTTGGCACGCTTCTTTTCGCCTTTGGGAGCACCAAAGCCCTCACCGGGGCCTGACGGTGGTGGCAGTGGATCGTCCTGCCCATCGATCCGCTCCAGAGATGCATGCGACGCCCAGGCCTGCAGCAGCGTGCCATCGACGGAGAAGTGCTCATCACTGAGCAGGGGCTTGATCTCGGGAGCCGCCATCAGCTTCTTCAGGAACGTTCCCATCACCTGGTCATTGAGCAGCCGCTCCCTGTTCTTGGTGAATGTGGTGGGGTGCCAGATCAGATCATCCGGGCTCAGCCCCACAAACCAACGGAACAGCAGGTTGTAGTTGAGCTGCTCCAACAGCAACCGCTCCGAGCGGATGCCGTAAAACGCCTGCAGCAACGAGGCCAGGAGCAACTGCTCGGGCGGCACCGAGGGTCGGCCTTCTGCGGCGTAGAGCGCACAGAAGGTGGGATTGAGTCGATCGAGGGCCTGATCCGCCAGTTTCCGGATCCGCCGCAGCGGGTGGCTGGGGTTGGTGCCCGCCTCCAGCTGCAGCATGCGGCTGCGAAATCCCAGCAGCCGTGCCGTCTCCTCGAGAAAACCCAGATCGTCGTGCTCGATCCGCAGCCGACGCACCAGCGGGGCTCCCGCTGATGCGGCCATGGAGAGACATTGCACTTCTGGGACGAGCCTGGCACTGATGCCCATGGAAGCTCAAGAGCACGACTCGTTGTTCATCGATGCCTCCCACAGGCCGCCAGGCTTGGGGCCTGCAACCCTGGCGGGGTCACCATGGCCAGCGGCAATCCCGGCAGCGAAAGTCACCAACAATGCTGAACAGACGATGAACTGCCACTTACGCCTGGCCGGACGGCTTGGAAGCGCACTGATCGCCACCCTGATGGCTTCGGCCCCGGCTAGGGCCCTAGAAGAGGTGGTGATTGAGATCCCCCTGCTGGAGACCCGTTTCACAGTACGCCTGGATGAACTGCAGTCCCCTGAGGCCTTGCGCCAGGGCAACAGTGATCTGGCCGAGCTGGATCGCGCCACCGGTGGCGCCGCAGGTCGCCAGCTCAGGGAGCTGTTGCTCCAGCCAGTGCCCCTCAGCGTGAAACAGGTGGCCGATGGTTCGGTGGGCTCGCCCCTGCTCGAGCAGGCCATGCTCGTGATCGCCTCGCTCGGCACGGTGGAGGGGCGCAAGACCGACCTCAGCGGGCGGACGCTGAATGAAGCCCTGCTGCGGGCCTCCGCGAACGGCGAGCCCACCCTGCTGAGCCTGATGCAGGCGATCCCCGGTCAACGGGTGACGCTCAATCTCGGCCGCGCCCGTCAGATCGTCACCCGGATGGCGGGGCAACGGCAGCAGGCTGAAGCGCTGCTCGCCACCACAACCGCCGCCGCCCTGCCCGCTGGCACGACGAACGGCCCTGGGGTGGCTGTGAACCGGCGGCTGGCCAGCCTGCAGGTTCCCCATCGGCCCCAGCCGCTGGAGGTGATGGTGATCGAGCCAGCCAGCGGTGCCAACGGCCGTCTGGTGCTCATCTCCCACGGCCTGTGGGACAAGCCGACCAGCTTCGAGGGCTGGGGAACGCTGCTGTCCTCACGGGGCTACACCGTGGTGCTGCCTCGCCATCCCGGTAGCGACAGCAGCCAGCAGGAGGCGGTGCTGGCGGGCCAGGCGCCGCCGCCGGGCCCCGAGGAGCTGGCCCTGCGCCCGCAGGATCTGAGCGGCGTGCTCGATGCGGTGTTGGCGGGTCGGCTGGGCTTCGCCAGGCCTGTCGATGCCGAGCGGGTCGTGGTGCTGGGCCATTCCTGGGGGGCGACCACGGCCCTGCAGGTGGCCGGGGTGAGGCCCACCGACAGCAGCCTGCGCCAACGCTGCTCGAACGTGGATGATCCCGATCGAAACCTGAGCTGGACGCTGCAATGCAGCTGGCTGAAGGGTGCACAGAATGCCGCCCTCCGAGATCCCCGCGTCATTGCCGTGGGGGCTGTCAGCCCGCCGGTGTCGCTGCTGTTTCCCCGGGGCTCAGGCGGCGAATTGAGCGGCCGTGTGCTGCTGGTGAGCGGCAGCCGCGACTGGGTCGTGCCTCCCGATCCCGAAGCGATCCAGCCAATGCGTTGGGGCAAGACCCTGGGCAACCAACTGGTGCTAGTATGCCGTCCCGGAAATAACAGCTAGAATCGAGAGTGTCACCCGAGGTGCCTTGTGGCGCTTGGTCGTCCGATGCCTCCGCTGGTCCTCAGCGAGGACGAGGTTCAGCAGTTGCGGGCCCTTGCAAATTCCCGGTCGTTGCCGCATTCGATCGTGCAGCGCGCTCAGATCGTGCTGGCCTGCGGTGCCGGCGAGACCAACACCGCCATCGCCAAACGGATGGGGCTGACGGGGATGACCGTTGGCAAGTGGCGCAAGCGGTACCGGGAGCTGGGCCTGGAGGGCCTGCATGACGAGCTGCGGCCGGGTAGGCCTCGCACCTACGAGGACGACACGGTGGCGGAGGTGATCAACCGGGCACTGCAGACCAAGCCCACCGATGGCAGCACCCAGTGGTCTGCGCGCTCCCTCGCGGCTGCCACCGGCATCTCCAAAACCACCGTTCACCGCTGGCTGCAGACTTTCTCGGTCCAGCCCCACCGGCAGAAGTCGTTCAAGCTCTCCACCGACCCGTTCTTTGTGGAGAAGGTCCGCGACATCGTCGGCCTGTACCTGAACCCTCCGGATAAGGCGATGGTGCTCTGCGTCGACGAGAAGACGCAGATCCAGGCACTGGACCGCACCCAGCCGCTGTTGCCCATGGGCCTGGGTTACGTGGAGGGCGTCACCCACGACTACATCCGCCACGGCACCACCACGCTGTTCGCTGCTCTGGATGTGGCAACAGGCGAGGTGATCACCCAATGCAAGCCCCGCCATAGGCATCAGGAGTTCCTGGGGTTCCTGCGCCAGATCGAGAAGTCGGTCCCCGAGGAGCTTGATGTCCACTTGATCGTCGACAACTACTGCACCCACAAGCACGCCAAGGTGAGGGCCTGGCTGGCGCAGCGGCCCCGCTTCCACGTGCACTACACACCGACCTACGCCTCCTGGATCAACCAGGTGGAGCGTTGGTTTGGGATCATCACCCAGCGGGCGATCCGACGCGGCAGCTTCTCCAGCGTCAAGGAGTTGATCTCCAAGATCGAGCAATTCGTGGCGGCCTACAACAAGACCAAGGCGCCGTTCAACTGGACGGCCACAGCGGATTCAATCCTGGAGAAGCTCCAGCGACTTTGCTCGCAGATCTCCGGGACGGCACACTAGGAGTTTGTTGCCAATAGAGCAGCGAGCCCCTGGTCACGACGAATCCCGGTGAGGTGAGCTCTGAGGTCTACCTCTCCCGCTGAGCTGGTTCATTGGGGCGAGGTTGACTCAGCCCTGGCGGCATTGCCAGGGTCTCTACCCCTCATCCCGTCGCTGCTGCCCAGAGCTGCTGCTGTGATCGCCTGTACCGGAACAACTTGAGCAGGTTGTGGGTGGCAGCGATCAGATGCCATTCACCATCGACCTTCTCCAGGCCCCGCAAGAGAAACCGCCGCAGGCCCCGGCCTTCCTTGATCTGGCCGTTCACCGGCTCCACGATCGCTTTGCGCTGGGCGTAGATCCTGGATCCCTTCTTGCTTCTGATCTTGCGGGCCATGCGGGTTCTGGCGTCGGCATCTCTGGGCAGCGGTCCTCGCTGTGGCGGTGGCGGCTTCCCATGCGGCAGACGGCCGGTGGCGATGTAGGCGTCAATGCCAAGGTCCTCACAGTGACCTGCGTTGTCGTCGCTCCAGTAGCCCGCATCCATCGTCATCACGTCCGGCAGTTCACCGGCGCTGGCGGCGATCCGCTCCAGCATGGGCTCCAGGTGCTCCACGTCCGGTGGCTGGTTGCTGACGCCCACCGCCACGATCACCTGGTGGTCACTGTCGACCGCCAGCTGGCAGTTGTAGCCCTGCAGGTAGGTGCCGCCGGACTGCATGAGGTGGCTGTCGGAATCTGTGAAATTCCGTTGGGTCTTGGCCGTCGGTGTGCCGTCAGCCTTTCTCGCCAGACCACGCCTGGGCATCGCGTCAGAGGCGAGTGGCTCCAGATCTGGTGGCTCGAGGCCAGCGCTCTCGGCGGCCTCGATGGCTTTGTCCCCCGCCGCTGCTGCCTTTGCCGCTGCGGCTTCCGCTTTCCTGTTCAGCTCGGCCTGCTCAGGGGCCGATCCATCCGATTCCTCGGCTGCGGTCGCTTTGGCTCTGGCCTTCTCGGCTTCCTCCTGCCGCTGCCGCGCTGCAGCTGCAGCGGTTTCCGCCTCCATCTCCTTGCGGGCCTGACGGATTTTTGCGAGGCGGCCCTGCTTGTGGCGCAGCTCATCGGGAAGTTCACTGCCCAGGTTTCCTTTGCCGTAGCGCCGGTCTTCCTGGGCATCCAGGATCTCGGCCTTGCGGATCAAGGCGTTGATTTCCTTCTGGAGCTCCTTCTCCGCCCTGAGCATCCGCTCGTGGCTCATCGCCTTGTGCTTGGAGGCATTGGCCTGCACCTTGGTGCCATCGAGGGCCACATGGCCCAGGCTCACCATCCCCGCCTTCTGGCACAGGCGCAGGATCTGAATAAACAGGCCCTTGAGGGCATCAAGGTTGCGCCGGCGGAACTCGCTGATTCGGCTGTGGTCCGGCTGCTGGTTGCCGGTCAGCACGCGGAATGCCAGATCCTCGTAGCAGGCCCGCTCGATCTTCCTGGAGGAGACGATGCCCACGCAGTAGGCGTAAAGCAGCAGCATCGTCATCATGCGTGGATCGAATCCCTTCTCTCCGCGGGGGTCCTTGGCCTGAGCGGGTACGAGGATCGCGGAGAGATCCAGCTCATCCACCAGGTCCAGCAGGAAATACACCTGGTGGTCTTCTGAGAGCCACTCACGCGGTGACGGCGGCAGCAGGGTGGCCTGCTGCGGCTGCCAGGGGCGAAAGGTCTTGCGCTTCTGCATGCCCGAGTGTATCGCCCAGATCCCAGTGACTGCAATGGATCTGGCCGATAAGATGGGGTATGAGCAAGCCCAAGACCTTCCGGCCCTGGACTCCGGGACAGACCAGCTTGATGCCGCCGTCGCCAATCGACTGGCTGCCGAGCGATCACCTGGTGTTCTTCCTGCTGGAGCTGGTGGAGGAACTGGACTTTGCGCTGATCATGTCTCCCGCCCGGCAGAAGGATGCCCGCGGTGAGAAGGGGTATGACCCCAGGATGCTGACGCTGCTGTTGCTGTATGCCTACTGCATCGGCATGGCCTCGTCTCGCAAGATCGAGCGGGCCTGCCATGAGGATGCGGCTTTCCGGGTGCTGACCGGCAACCAGCAGCCGGACCACAGCCGCATCAGCGACTTCCGCCGCCGCCATCTTGGAGCCCTGGAGGAGCTGTTTGTGCAGATCCTGCGCCTGTGCCAGAAGGCCGGCATGGTGAGCCTGGGACAGGTGGCGCTGGATGGCACCAAGGTGAAGGCCAATGCCTCCAAACACAAGACACTCCTATGGACTGTCAAGCCCCCGGACGCTCCGGCTGAGCGCCATCGAGGTGGCAGTGCTGACCAGCTCAGCCACGATGGCCGTGAACCAGCGCTGGCCACGCCGTGGAACCCGTCACCACCTCCAGCGAGCTGCTGCTGTGGGAGGCCATCGACCAGGTCCGTAGGGCAGAGGACGGTCCTGATCTCTCCCTCGATGAGCTGGCTGAGTGTGTGATGGCCGCCCTGGGTTCATCGCTGTCGCTGCAGCAGATCTGCAGAGCGGCTGATGGCTTGCTGCACCTGGCCGACGATCCCAGCCAAGGGAGCGCCGCACGGCAGGTTCCTGTGGTCGATGTGCAGGCCGTGCAGGAGAGGGCGCTGAATCTCTTGGATTGGCAGGAGCTGGAGGATGGCGACGATCGCAGCGACAACCAGAAGCTGATCGACAACGCCACCGATCCCGACACCGTGCTCGTGCGCGATCCCTCCGCCACTCCGGAGCTGCAGGAGATCGGCATCCTCGAGCTCCTGCAGCGCTATCCCTGTCGCGGCAACGATGCCCGCTGGAGCCCCGACGATGCCATCGCCTTCCTGGAGACAAAGGCCCGCTGGCTGGATGCGGCACTGGAGACCTGGGAGGCCGATGGCGAGGCCATGGCCGACGACAGCGACGTGAGCGAGGCCAAAGCCGTCGTGCTGGTCGTGCCGGAGAAGCCTGGCCAGGCGTTGCTGTCCGAGGTGCTCGACGTGCTGATCCCCGTGGAGGAGTGAACCACCGGCCGGCTCTCGTTCTGGCAGATCCGTTGCCTGCCGCCCCACGGCAGGCAACGGATCTGCCAGGAGCCTGGGCTACTGGAGCAATCCTGCTGGCGATCAGGCCGTTGCGGTGCGAACGGCGGGACCGCCGCGCAGGATGCCGAACACCTCGCGGGCGACGAACCGCTTGAGGCAGCGGATGATCTCCTTCATCGAGCGTCCTTCTGCCGTGCGTCGTTCGACGTACTCCCGGGTCTGCTGATGCCGCTGCAGCCGGCAGATCACGATGCGGTGCAGGGCGCAGTTGGCCTGGCGGTTGCCGCTGCGGTTCAGCCGGTGCCGCACCACCTTGCCCGAACTGGCGGGCAGTGGATTGACGCCACAGAGGGCAGCGAATGACGCCTCGGATTTCATCCGTTCCTGGTTGTCGCCAACTGCCACAACGAGGGTGGCACTGATGTCCACACCCACGCCGTAGGTGTTCCGCAGCTCGGGGCACAGCTGCATGGTCAGTCGATCCAGCTGCGTGACGGTTTCCTTGAGCTCCTCATCCAGCTGCTGGATGCGGCGCGCCAGGATGCGCAGGGTCATCTTGGCGGCCGCCTGAGGGGTGGTGATCTCGCCAGAACGCAGGCCTGTGCAGCTTTCGAGCAGCTCCTTTCTCTTGAGCCGCTGCAGCCGTTCCCGCAACGCTGCCGGCGCCGTCACCACGATGGCGTGCAGCTGATTGAGGGCTGCGGTGCGGTTCGCGGTGGCCGAATCCTTGGCCACCTTGAGCATGCGGATCATCTCCACCAAAGCGTCGCCCGCCTTGGGGATGACGCTGGCCGTTCCGGCGATACAGGCCCGTGCTGCGGCCTCCGCATCGATGGTGTCGTCCTTACCGATGCGCCGCCGCGTGGAGCGATCCGGCCGGTTCACTTCTACCACTGCCATCCCTGCGGCCTGCAGGGCGCGGCAGAGCCCGGCGCCGTAGCAACCGGTTCCCTCCACGGCGAATACCGGGTTGGAGCCGAATGCTGCGGCCCAGCGGATCAGCTCCTGGTAGCCACTGCGTTTGGCATCCAGCTTGAGGCTGCCCAGCCAGCCGCCATTGGCGCCCAGGGCCACCGCCATGTGCGTGAGTTTGTGGGTGTCAATGCCGACCACCACATCGTGGCCAGTGCTGATCTCGGGGGCATGTGCTGTCGCTGCGCTCATGACTGCTGGGGACGGGAGGGGGTGCAACCAACCGGGCAGACGGACAGGCCATTGACGGGACGGGAACGTCGGACTCCTATGAGGTCACGGGACTTCCCGGCTGGTTGCCCCACCGCACGGACCGACAGGTCTTGTGAAAGACACCACCCCAAACTGGAGAAGGTCCGCCATGAGCAGGGTCAGGCCCGCGCTGGTGGGGTCCCGAAATCATCAATGGCCATGAGCCACCAGCGGATGCTCAAATCCGAGGAGCAGTTGGAGCAGGAGATCAGGGAGCTGCTGCGCAAGGCCGAGATCCTCGACGCCCAGGAGGATGGCCGCTACGGCAAGGGCAAACGCGGCAGCGACCTGCCTGAGGCACTGAGCCGCCGAGAAGACCGGCTGGAGAGGATCCGCCAAGCTCGCCGGGAACTGGAGGCTGAAACCGCGGCTGCCGCTGCACGGGAACGGCAGGAGCAGGCGGCAGCGGCAGCGAAGGCCGCGGAAGAGGGGCCCGAGCAGCAACGGCAAGAATGCAGCAAGACAGCCGATCGCGTAGTCGAGAAGGCAGCTGCGGCAAAAGATCTGGCGATCGCCAAGGCCAACGAGGCGGGCCTGGGACCACCTGATCTTGAGCCGCTGGCCGCCGATCAGATGCCCCATCGCGGCCTGGCGCACAAGGCTTGCGGCACACCGACAAAAGGCAGCCAGCGCAATTTCACTGATCCAGCCAGCCACATCATGAAGAGCGATGGGAACTGGATTCAGGGCTACAACTGCCAAGCAGCTGTGGATGGGGACTACCAGGTGATCGTGGCCATCGGCGTCAGCAACCAGCCGCCTGATGTGGAGCATCTCGAACCGATGCTTGAGCGCACCATTGCCAACACCGCTCAGCTTCCGAAAACATTGATCGCGGATGCCGGCTACTGGAGCGAGGCCAACGCCGAGGCCTGCACGGCACGGGGCGTCGATCCCCACATCGCGACCGGCAGGGAGAAGCACGGCCAGCCTCCAGCACCAACCCGTGGCCCCATCCCCAAAAACCTGGATGCCAAGGGCCGGATGAACCGCAAGCTGCGCTGCAAGAAGGGACGCGAGATCTACGCCAGGCGCAAGACGATCGTGGAGCCCGTCTTTGGTCAGACCAAGGAATGCCGCGGGCTGCGCCGCTTTCTGCTGCGCGGCCTGGACAACGTGAACGGTGAATGGGCGCTCTGGTGCCTGACCCACAACATCAACAAGTTGTTCAGGTTCAAAGCAGCACTGGCAGCTTGAGGGGACAGCCCCTCTGGCTGCCGCTGCCTGCTGCAGCCGACGATTGGCCGGAAACACCGGCATTGAGATGCCGATAACCAAGACCATTGGTTCAGCACGTGCTTGGCTCGCTGGCGCTGCTGGTTTTGGGCGACAAACTCCTAGTGCAGGACGGGGATCACTTCAATCTGCGGCCTGGGCAGAACAGCGCAGGTGGTGCCGTGGGGCCGCTCCTGCTGGCTTGGACGGAAGCCGCCTTTGCAGCCGGTCCCGCTGTACGGCCGTCGCCGGGGGCTGCTCCTCTGCTGACCGGTCAGGCTTGGGGCAATGCCGACCTGCCGATGGCCGATGTCACCAGCCGCCTGGCGAGCCCCTGACCCAGCGGGATGCGGTGAAGCCGCCGGTTGGTGGCTGTCGCGCGGGTGGTGATCGAGGCTCCCGACCTTTTGCCCTTGCCGCTTCCCGGCAACAGCCCAAGCATCACAGTGGGCATGTCGTCATCGATGAGGGTCTGGCTTACACCGCCTGGCGCGCGCAAGAGCGGGAAGAGGCGCTGGTCCTGAGCTGATGGCCAGCCTTCTGGTCGACATGACCGGTCGCTGACAAGAGACAGTGTCGATCGCATAGATCCCGCTGCTGACGGCCGCCGGCCCTGATGCAGTGCGCGACTGCCCATGGCTATGCGGTGTTCACTCACGACCTGGATTTCGCAACGATGCTGGCGTTGTCCGGTGCCAGGGGACCAATCGTCCTGCAGGTCCGTGGGCCGAATGTGCTGCCGGCAGCTGTGGCAGGTCATGCAGACCTTGCGGCTGCGGGTCTTAAGCAGCACGGCTTCGTCGAGGTGGGCCTCTCCTCAACCGGGAGATCGTGCCTGGCGGCCAGAGCCGCGAGCCGGTGTCAAGCGACACTGAAAACTGAGCGGAGGACCAAAAGCGGATGTCGCTTGACAATCAAAACCGCCTGGGCACAACCACTTAGATCGAGGCTGACCAGCAGCCTTCCTGGCCGGCCGCCAGGCGGGCATCGGCAATGCGGCCTAGTGTGCCGTCCCGGAGATTTGCGAACAAAGTCGCTGGAGCTTCTCCAGGATTGAGTCCGCCGTCGCGGTCCAGTTGAACGGGGCTCTGGTCTTGTTGTAGGCCGCCACGAACTGCTCGATCTTGGCGATCAGTTCTTTGACGCTCGAGAAGCTGCCCCGGCGGATCGCTCGCTGGGTGATGATCCCAAACCAACGCTCCACCTGGTTGAGCCAGGAGGCATACGTGGGCGTGTAGTGCACGTGGAAGCGGGGCCGCTGCGCCAGCCAGGACCTGACCTTGGCGTGCTTGTGGGTGCAGTAGTTGTCCACGATCAGGTGGATGTCCAGGTCATCGGGAACCGACGTCTCGATCTGCCGGAGAAATCCCAGGAACTCCTGGTGCCGGTGGCGGGGTTTGCACTGGGTGATCACCTCTCCGGTGGCCACGTCCAGGGCGGCGAACAGGGTGGTGGTGCCGTGGCGGATGTAGTCATGGGTCACCCCCTCCACGTAGCCCAGACCCATGGGCAGCAGCGGCTGGGTGCGGTCCAGGGCCTGGATCTGGGTCTTCTCGTCGACGCAGAGCACCATCGCCTTGTCGGGCGGATTCAGGTACAGGCCGACGATGTCCCGGACTTTCTCGACAAAGAACGGATCGGTCGAGAGCTTGAAGTGCTTCTGCCGGTGGGGCTGGACCGAGAAGGTCTGCAGCCAGCGGTGAACCGTGGTCTTGGAGATCCCAGTCGCTGCAGCCAAAGTCCGTGCGCTCCAGTGGGTGCTGCCATCGGGAGGCCTGGTCTGCAGAGCCCGGTTGATCACCTCGGCCACCTTGTCGTCCTCGTAGGTGCGGGGACGGCCGGGACGCAGTTCGTCATGCAGGCCCTCGATGCCCAGATCGATATAGCGCTGCCGCCATTTGCCCACGGTTGAGCCGCGGACCCCAAAGCGCTTCGCGACAGCGGTGTTGGTGTCACCAGCAGCGCAGGCCAGCACGATCTGGGCCCGATGAACGATCGAATGCGGCAAGGTTCTTGATCCAGCCAGGCTCTGGAGCTGGCTGGCCTCATCAGCCGAAAGCTCCAGAGGAGCCATGGGCCGACCGGTCGGCATGAAACGACCCCGCGAGGAGACACCCCCATATTTTACCGTGTATTTGCGGGACGGAACACTAGCTCCATGTCTTCCACGAGATCCATCAGCTCCTCGTAGGCCTTGGCCGGAACGCAGTAGATGGCCGGCTCATTGCTGTTGGGCACCGCGACCGCCATCCCGTCACCGGCCGCCACGGTGGTCATCGGGTTCTTTTTTGTTCCGAGATGCTTACGGCGGTCTCGGTCAGCACGCGGTACGCCACCTGGGGGTCAGGCCAGCTCAGGACTGCATCAGAGGTCGCGTTTCAGGTCTCGGATTCGGTCGATCCACTGCGGCGATCCGGACCGATCAAGGACGGTCAAATCAGGCCATGAAACGACCCGGCAGTGAGAAGCCCTGTGAGAAGGTTGCACCAATCGCGGGCATGACCTGTTATCCACGGTCAGCATCTGGCATGCTGCCAACGCGTGCCAAGAGAGATAATTACTCGAGGCACAATAAATCTCAGTCCTGGACTAGAAGCGGGTGACCGGACTCGAACCGGCGACGTTCAGCTTGGGAAGCTGACATTCTACCACTGAATTACACCCGCACAAGTAAATCCTAGCAAGCCGGGCATCGATTGGCTCTGGGCGCCCGGCTTGCTGTTGCAGCCTCAGGGCTTGGCGGGGCTGCAGTTCACCTCGGCGGTGAGTTGCTTGTGGGCGGCAAGCAGGGGCTGGGCCTTGCCTTTCAGCTGGCCGGCGGCTTCCTCCAGGGTGAGCTTCTTGCTGTTGGCCACCGTGGCCACATCTTTCTTGAAGGTCTTCACCTGCTTGCGGAAGTCCTGCAGGCGGAGTTCCTGGAGCTTCTTCTCTTCGTCAGCCAGGGCCTTGAGGGAGCCGCCGAGTTCCTTGTTGGCTGCTTCGGCCTCGCCGACGGTCGACTGGGGGGTGAGGGCCGCAGTCTTCTCAAGGGCCGCACCGACCGCTGCCAGCTGGGTGCAGATCTCCCCTTCGGTCTTCTGCTCCATCTTGGCTGTGTCCTGCTTCTGGCAGGCGGCCAGAGCCAGGCTGAGAACGGCCCCAAGGGCCAGCATTGTGCGACGCATCGCGAACACGCATGGCCCTCAACGGTAGGTGGACCCCTCCCGGGGACCCACCGCCCTGATGCACCCCGTCAGCCGGCCAGGGCCGCCGCCGTGGCCGCCATCCCTGCCCCAGGGGTGCCCTTGTGCAGCCCCAGGCCCTGCAGGGTCGCCTCGATGGCCGCCACGGCCGTGAGCACGTCGCGATCACACACGAAGCCGAGGTGGCCGATGCGGAACACCTTGCCCTTGAGGTGGTCCTGGCCGCCGGCCAGCAGGATGTCGAAACGCTCCTTCACGGCCTTGCGCAGCACCTCGGCGTCGACCCCCTCCGGAGCCACGGCGGTGATGGCGGGGCTGCCATGGCCGGCGGCGGCATAGAGCGGCAGGCCCATGGCCGTCATGCCGGCCTGGGCGGCGGCGCGGTGGCGGGCATGGCGGGCGAAGATGGCCTCCAGGCCCTCTGCCTGCATCATCTCGAGGGCTGCCTCGAGGGCGAAGTAGAGATTCACCGGCGGGGTGAAGGGGTTGCTGTCGGCATGGGCCGCTTTGCGGTACTTGCCCAGATCCAGGTAGAACTTCGGCAGATCGGAGCGCTCGTAGGCCGTCCAGGCGCGATCGCTCATGCCCACGAAGGCCAGGCCCGGAGGCATCATGTAGCCCTTCTGGGAACCGGAGCCCACCACGTCCAGGCCCCAGGCGTCCATGGGCACATCACAGGCGCCCAGGCTGGTGACGCAGTCGGCGATGGTGAGGGCGGTGCCGTGGGCACGCACGTGGCCGGCGATCGTCTGCAGGTCGTTGATCACCCCGGTGGAGGTTTCGGAGTGGGTGAGGATCACGGCCCGGATCTCCTTGGCGGTGTCGGCCTCCAGGGCGGCACGGAACGCCTCCGGATCCAGGGGCTGGCCCCACTCGGCCTTGATCACCTGCACCTCAAGGCCAAAGGCCCTGGACAACTTCACCCAGCGTTCGCCGAACTTGCCGTTGTCGCCGCAGAGCACCTTGTCGCCCCGGCTGAGCACGTTGATGATGCCGGCCTCCATGGCGGCGGTGCCGCTGCCGCTCATCACCAGCACGTCGCCGCTGGTCTGATGGAGCCACTTCAGCTGCTCGGTGGTGCGCTTGACGATCTTCTGGAAGTCGGCGCTGCGATGCCCGATCGGATGGCGACTCATCGCCAGCAGGACGGTTTCCGGCACCGGGGTGGGGCCGGGGATCATCAGAGTGAGCTTGTCCTGCATGGGGCTGGGGCGAAACGCGGCGCGACGCGACAGCGGCGCAATCAATCACTGTAAAAAAACGTTCTCCCAGGGCCATGCTCCCCTCGGCCGCCGGCTTCACCGCTACTGGCTTCACAGCTACTGGCTTCACAGCTCCTAGACCAGCTGACGCCGATGCAGCCGGCCCTGCAGGCACCGCCACGGGTTTCACGCTGCCGGTGTGGCTTGCTGCCGCCGCCAGGGCAGCTCTGGTGGCCCTGAGGGAGGAGACGTTCTGCCCTCATCAGCCGCTTCTGCTCGAGGAACCCGATCAGGTCGCCGTGGCCACGGCGATTCCCGTGGAGTCGGCAGCCCTGCTGGCCGATGGCTGGGCCCTGGGCATCAGCCGCTGCGACCCCGGCGAGGAGGTGCTGGATCTCACCCGTGGTCTGGCCGTCTGGGCCCTGCTGCGCTGGTGGGAGCCAGGGTCTGTCGCCTCTGCTGATCCGAGCGCAACGGCCCCCGACCCCCACTGGTTGCGGCTGGAGGCGGGTGAGGGGGCCGGGGTGGAACAGGTCAGTGGCCGCCTCTGTCTGTCGGCCTATGCCCAGGGCCTGCTCGAGCGCACCCTGCGGCCCCTGGTGCCCGAGGGGCAGGGGCTGCGGCTGAAGGTGGTGCTGCCGGAGGGCCGGCGCCTGGCCGAGCGCACCAGCAACGCCGCCTTCGGGGTGGTGGACGGCCTCGCCCTGATCGGCACCCAGGCCCAGGTGCAGCGCAGTGCCGCCCCCGATCGGCTCGAGCAGGCCCTGGCCGAACTGGCGGAGCGCCTGGCGACGCCCGACTGCGGCGGCGATCTCGTGCTGGTGATCGGCGAGAACGGACTGGATCTGTCTGCCCGGGTGGGTCTGCCCGCGGACCGGGTGATCAAGGCCGGCAACTGGCTCGGCCCCCTGCTGGTGGCCGCGGCGGAGGGGGGTGCGCAGCGGCTGCTGCTGTTCGGCTACCAGGGCAAGCTGATCAAACTGGCCGGCGGCATCTTCCACACCCACCACCACCTGGCCGATGGACGCGCCGAGGTGCTCACGGCCCTGGCGGCCCTGGAGGGGCTGCCAGGGCCTCAGTTGGAGGCACTCCACGCCGCGCCCACCGTGGAGGCGGCCCTGGCCGAGCTGATGGCGGTGGATCCAGGCGCGGCCGGCCGGCTGCGGCGGCGGATCGCCGCCACGGTGGAGCAGCGCAGCTGCGCCTACCTGGCCCGCTACGGCCACCACTCCATGGCCGTGGGGGCCGTGCTGTTCGATCGGGGGCGGCAGATCGTGGCGGCGGGGCCAGTGGGTGCGATGCACTGGGCGCGGGCTGGAGCAACGCCGTTGGCGCCGGAACGGGTGGGTGCCCACGGCGGCGACACCTAGGCTGGCCCGAATGCTCAAACGGCCGCAGGCCCCGATGTCCGAGTCCTCCCAGTCGTCCCGCTATCCGGCGATCGTGATCCTCGATTTCGGCTCCCAGTATTCGGAGCTGATCGCCCGCCGGATCCGGGAGACGGAGGTGTTCTCCCTCGTGCTGGGCTATGCCACCAGCGCCGAGGAGCTGCGCGCCATGGCTCCGAAGGGCATCATCCTCAGCGGTGGCCCCAGTTCGGTCTACGAAGAGGGGGCGCCGGTGTGCGACCCCGCCATCTGGGATCTCGGCATTCCGGTGCTGGGCGTCTGCTACGGCATGCAGTTGATGGTGCAGCAGCTCGGTGGCGCCGTCGTGGCGGCTGGCCGGGCCGAATACGGCAAGGCGCCGCTGCAGGTGGACGATCCCACCGACCTGCTCACCAACGTGGACCAGGGCTCCACCATGTGGATGAGCCATGGCGATTCGGTGGAGCGCCTCCCCGCAGGCTTCGTGCGCCTGGCCCATACCGACAACACGCCGGAAGCGGCGATCGCCAATCACCAACGGCACCTGTACGGCGTGCAGTTCCATCCCGAGGTGGTGCATTCCACCTGCGGCATGGCGATGATCCGCAACTTCGTGTATCACATCTGCGGCTGCGAGCCCGACTGGACCACCGCCGCCTTCATCGACGAAGCCATCGCCGATGTCCGCGCCCAGGTGGGCGACAAGCGGGTGCTGCTGGCCCTCTCGGGCGGGGTTGATTCCTCCACCCTGGCGTTTCTGCTGCACCGGGCGATCGGTGATCAGCTCACCTGCATGTTCATCGACCAGGGCTTCATGCGCAAGGGCGAGCCTGAGTTCCTGGTGGAGTTCTTCGATCGGCAGTTCCACATCAATGTCGAATACATCAATGCCCGCAAACGCTTCATCAACAAGCTGGCCGGCATCACCGATCCGGAGCAGAAACGCAAGATCATCGGTGCTGAATTCATCCGGGTCTTCGAAGAGGAAAGCAAGCGCCTCGGCCCCTTTGACTACCTCGCCCAGGGCACTCTTTACCCCGATGTGATCGAAAGTGCCGGCACTAACGTCGACCCCAAGACCGGCGAACGGGTCGCCGTGAAGATCAAGAGCCACCACAACGTCGGTGGCCTGCCCAAGGATCTGCAGTTCAAGCTGGTGGAGCCCCTGCGTCGGCTGTTCAAGGATGAGGTGCGCAAGGTGGGTCGCAGCCTCGGCCTGCCTGAAGAGATCGTGCGCCGTCACCCCTTCCCTGGACCGGGCCTGGCGATCCGCATCCTCGGCGAGGTGACCGCCGAGAAGCTGAACATCCTCCGCGATGCGGATCTCGTCGTGCGGGAGGAAGTCAGTAACGCCGGCCTCTACCACGACATCTGGCAGGCGTTCGCGGTGCTGTTGCCGGTGCGCAGTGTCGGCGTGATGGGCGATAAGCGCACCTATGCCTTCCCGGTGGTCGTGCGCTGCGTCTCCTCGGAAGATGGCATGACCGCCGACTGGTCGCGCCTGCCCTACGACCTGCTCGAAACCATCTCCAACCGCATCGTCAACGAAGTCAAGGGAGTCAACCGGGTGGTGCTCGACATCACCAGCAAGCCCCCCGGCACGATCGAATGGGAATAGGGGTGACTGGTCGCCGCGGGGGAGCTCCGATAGCATCGGGCCCCGGCTGATTTCCCTTGACCGTCACCAGCTCCGGTGTGACCGCTGCAGGCGCCGCTGCCGAGCCGGATTCCCAGACCCAGCGGCGGCTCCAGCAGGACAGCATCCTGCTGGCCGGCAAGGTGGTCTACCTCAACCCTTTCCTGTACTGGCGCCGATTCGACGCCAACACCGACCGCTGGCTGCGGCAGCCCGGCCAGCTTCCCGAGGAGCAGATCCGGGTCAACCGCAGCCGCTTCTATCCCGAGCTCGACTGGGACCTGCTCGATCCGGCCGAGGTCAGGATCAAGGAAGGGGCGGTGGAGATGTTTCTCAAGACCATGGAGTTGATCACCACGTTCAACCCCGAGCTCGGCTCCGGCCACCTGCTCGAGGTCGAGCGCAAGATGGCCGTCACCAAGAAGCGCAGTTTCGAGCGCTGGGTCGAGAAGGCCCTGCGTCGCCGCGAGCAGGCCGAGCAGAAAGAGCGTCGCCGTTTCGATCGCGAACGCTTCTGGCGGGGCTGGAGTGAGTGGATTGTGCTGGATACCACGCGTCAGGCCTTGGTGCCCCTGATGGCCTTGCTCGTGCTGGCCGTGGGTGCAGGCTGGTGGTGGGGCAGTCAGCAGAGCTGCCGGCAGGTGGTCGTGACTCCAGGCGTGCAACGGCCCACGCCCTGAGCTGATGCCCCCATAGCGGAAGCTTGCGGGGCAGACTGTGGGATGTGCCCTCTGCCCGCACCCTCAATGGCTGCCGATCCCTTCGACGCGCTGCGGCTGACCCTGATGCAGGACGTGCTGCCGGTTGGCCTGGCCGTGGTGGAACGGGCCCGCAAGGGCGGTCCGGCTGAGGTGATGGCCGCCTTCAACGACACCAATGACCCGCTTGGCCAGCTGCGCGAAGAGGGGGAGCCGGTGGCCAGCCAGGTGCGTGAGGGTCTCGACCGCGTCCAGCCCGGCCTCGGCAATCCGGTGATGAAGGTGGAGGTGCGGGATGTGCCGACCGAGCCATCGGCGGCCACGGCGGTGGATGATGCAGCTCTGGCCCGCACCCTGGAGCGGATCTCCGGGCGATTGCGGCTGCTGGAGCAGAGGATTGACGACTCGGCCTCCTGATCGATGGCGATGGGTCCGGCTTCAGTACGCCATTCCGGCATGGGCCAGCAGCCCCTCTGGCTGCTGCTGCTCGTGCTGGCCTGCTGCAGCGCCATGGGGGCCCGGCTGGCGTGGCTGCAGCTGCTCCACGGCCCCGAATTCCGCGAGATGGCTGATGAAAACCGCATCCGCCTGATGCCCCGCAGCCCGATGCGGGGTCGGTTGCTGGATCGCCATGGCCGCGTCCTGGCCACCAACCGCCTCACCTACAACCTCTACATCCAGCCACGGGAGGTGGACGATGACCGGTGGCCGGCGCTGCGCGATCAGCTGGTGCAGGTGATGGGTGTTGGCGCCGCTGAGCTCGATGAGAATCGGCGCAGTGGCGCCAACCCGGAGGGCTACCGCATCGAGCTGGCCGGTCCGCTCACCCCCCAGCAGGTGCTGCGCTTCCGCGAACAGGCTGACCGGCTGCGCGGCGCCGAGGTGGACGTTGACGTGCTGCGCAGTTATCCCAATGGCAGCCTGGCCGCCCATGTGCTGGGTTACACCAGCGGCATCACCGGCGAGGAATACGACCGGCTGCGCAGCGAGGGATACCGCATCCGCGACCGCATCGGCCGCAGCGGTGTCGAGAAGGTGTATGAGTCGCACCTTCGCGGCGAATGGGGTGGCCAGCAGCTGGAGGTGAACGCCGCCGGTCAGGTGCAGCGCGTGCTCGGAGACAAGCCCGCCAAGGCAGGCAAGGACTTGCGCCTCACCCTGGATCTCGACCTCCAACGCGCCGCCGAACGGGCCCTGGACGGCGTGCGCAAGGGGGCGATCGTGGCGATGGATCCTCAGACCGGCGCCATCCGTGCCCTGGCCAGCCGGCCCACCTTTGATCCCAACGTGTTTTCGGATGGGCCCACCACGGCCCAGTGGAATGCGCTCAACCGTCCGGAGGCGCCACTGCTGAACCGGGCCTTCCAGGGATTTCCCCCGGCCAGCACCTTCAAGACCGTCACCACGATCGCCGGGATCGAATCGGGTAAGTACACCGCGGCCTCCAAGGTGCCCACGATGAACTCGTTCTGCTACTACGGGCAGTGTTACGCCGACCATGGCGCCTTCGGGGCGATCGGGTTTCCCTTTGCCCTGGCAGTGAGCAGTAACAGTTTTTACTACCAGGTGGGCCTCAAGGTGGGACCCGATGAGCTGTTCAAGGCGGCCCGCCGCATGGGCTTCGGCAGTCTCAGCGGCGTGGAATTGATCGAAGAAGATACCCCGGGCCTGCTGGGGGACCAGGCCTGGAAGAAGGAGGTGCTGGGCGAACCCTGGACCCCCGTGGACACGATCACCTCCGCGATTGGCCAGGGGGCGGTGACGGTGACGCCGATCCAGATGGCACGGCTCTATGCGGCGGTGGCCAATGGCGGCTGGCTGGTGACGCCCCACCTGGTGGAGCGCTCCACACCACGCACCTGGATCGGCCTGCGGCCCGACACCCTGCGGGTGCTGCGGCAGGGGCTGCGCGATGTGGTGACCAGTGGCACCGCCACGCTCCTCAATGACCCTTCCCTGCCTCCGGTGGCCGGGAAGACCGGCACCGGTGAAGATCCCCCCCGTCCTGACCATGCCTGGTTCGGTGGCTATGCCCCCGCCGACAAGCCCACCTTGGTGATCATTGCCTTTGGACAGAACAGCGGTGGTTATGGCGGAACTGTGGCGGCTCCGATGGTGAAGGCGCTGATGACCACCTGGTTCAAGGGTTCGGCTCCCCAGCCAACCGGCCGCAAGAGCTGAGTCTCACCAGAACTCCTGAAACTCAGACCACCAGCTGCAGCTGCGGATGTCCGAGCACCTGGCGGTAGTACGCCCGCAGCTGGGCAGTGGCACCGGCCCATCCCCAGCGCTCCGCCTCCTGGCGAGCGTTGCGGCGCAGCTGTTCCAGTCGGCTGGCATCGCCGAGAAGGCGTTGCACCGCGGCGGTGAGGCTGGCGGCTCCCCCGTCGGCGCCCTCCGGTTCATAGAGGCAGCCATTCTCACCGTCGGTCACGATGTCGGGAATGCCGCCGCGGTTGGCGCCCACCACCGGACAGCCGGCGGCCATGGCCTCAAGCAGCACCAGTCCCAGGGTTTCGGTGCTCGAGGGGAACAGGAAGGCATCGCCGCTGGCATAGGCAGAGGCCAGCTCTTCCCCAGCCAGGTAGCCGACGAAACTGGTGGGGGTGCCGGCAAAGATCCGCTCCAGCTGGCTGCGGTAGGGGCCATCCCCCACCAGCGCCAGGCGTGCGTCGGGCAGAGCCTCCAGCACCGGCTTGATGCGCTCGATCTGTTTCTCGGCCGAGAGGCGGCCGATGTAGAGCAGAAGCTGGCCGGTATCGCTTCGGCCATCCAGCAGCCGGAGCCGCATCGCCGGGCTGCGCAGCTCGGGACGGAACAGGTCCGTATCCACACCCCGCTGCCACAGGGCGGTGGACTGGATCCCCTTCTCGCTCAGTTCCTCCACCATGGCCGAGGAGGTGCAGAGATTGAGCCGGGCCTGGTTGTGGGCCGCCTTGAGCAGCTCCCACAGCAAGGGCTCGAGCATGCCCATGCCGTAGTGCTCGAGGTATTTGGGCAGATGGGTGTGGTAGCTCGCCACCAGGGGGATATCCCGGGTCTTGGCGAGCCAGATGCCGCCCAGCCCCAGCACGGCTGGGTTCACCACATGCACCAGATCGGGCGCAAAGCTCTCCAGGGCCTCCGACACGGCTGGCCGCGGCAGGGCCAGCTTCAGCTCCGGGTAAAGCGGCAACGGCATCGCCGGCACCCCCACCACCTGGGCTCCCCTGTAGGACTCCGGTGCTCCCTCCGGACAGAAGATCACCACCTGGTCGCCGGCCGCGACCAGGTGCTCGACGGTCTTGGTGAGGCGGGTGACAATCCCGTCCACCTTGGGCAGGAAGGTTTCGGTGAAGAAGGCGATCTTCAAGGGATCAGGCAACCGGCACGCTGTGGATGGCCTCAGCCTGCTTGTGGGTCCAGGCGGACACGCAGGGAATGCGGCTGCGATCGCAGCGATCCGCCCAGCGGCGCGCCACATCCACCACTTCCGCCAGCAGGCCGTCGTCGAGGGTGGTGGGCTTGAGGCCCAGTTCGATGAAGCAGCGGTTGTCGACGATCAGGTCGTTCTCCACCGCCTCATTGCGGGGATTGGGCAGGTAGTTGATCTCCGCCCCGGTGAGCGCTGACACTTTGCGAGCCAGCTCGCCCACCTGGTGGCTCTCGGTCATCTGGTTGAAGATCTTCACCTTCTCGCCCACCTCAGGGGGGTTCTCCAGGGCCAGCTGCACGCAGCGCACCGAGTCGCGGATGTGGATGAAGGCGCGGGTCTGGCCGCCGGTGCCGTGCACGGTGAGGGGGTAGCCGATCGCTGCCTGCATCAGGAAACGGTTCAGCACCGTGCCGTAGTCGCCGTCGTAATCGAAGCGGTTGGTGAGGCGCGGATCCTTTTCCGTGAGGGTCGTATTGGTTCCCCAGACGATGCCCTGGTGCAGATCGGTGATGCGGATCTGATCGTTTTTGTTGTAGTAGAGAAAGAGCAGCTGATCCAGCGTCTTGGTCATGTGGTACACACTGCCAGGGCTGGCAGGGTGCAGGATCTTCTCGGTGAAGCGGCTGCCATCGGGCTGGGGCACCTCCACCGTGAGGTAACCCTCGGGGATGGTGGCACCGCGGTGGGATCCATAGCCGTACACGCCCATCGTGCCCAGGTGCACGATGTGGATGTCGAGGCCGCTCTCAACGATGGCGGCCAGCAGGTTGTGGGTGCCGTTGACGTTGTTGTCGACCGTGTAGCGCTTGGTAGCGCTGCTCTTCATCGAATAAGGAGCGGCGCGCTGCTCGGCGAAGTGCACCACCGCCGCCGGCCGCTCGTCACGCAGCAGATCCAGAAGCCGGGTGTACTCGTGGGCGATATCGAGGTGGACGAACCGCATCGCCTTGCCGCCCACCTGCTGCCAGGCCTTGAGGCGGTCGCCGATCGTCGCGATCGGCGTCAGCGACTCCACCTCGAGATCGATGTCGATCTTGCGGCGGCTGAGGTTGTCGATGATCACCACATCGTGGCCGGCGTCCGCCAGGTTCACCGCACAGGGCCAACCGCAGAAGCCGTCGCCACCGAGAACGAAAACCTTCACGCCAGACTCCTGCTGAACGAGCACGTGCTCCGGATGGCAAGCTACTACAGGCATCCGGCCCGGATCCCGACTGGCCGGTCCGTGGTGACGGATCAGCTGATGCCCACCGCGACTGCGACCAGCAACAGCACCAGAACGCTGCCACCCACGATCAGGGCCATGGAGCTGCGGCTGGTGCCCTCCCCCGCTTCCATCACCTCCATCCGCGGCTCCTTGGCGAAGGCGTTGAGTCGCCCACCGTCTTCTTCCGTGACCTGCATGACGCCCTCGAGTAGGTAAGAGCACTCACCCTATGGACCGCGACGGGAGGATCTTCGCTTCCTCTATGGAACTTCACGGCTCTTGACCCCGGGGCACCTGGAGTCGATGCGAGTCGAGGCATCAGCTGCCCACCCGGCCCTGCAGTGGTGAGCTGGCCCTTGCGTCCGGCCGCACCGGCAGCCGGCCGGCGGCATGGGCAACCCGGCCAGCCTCACAGGCCATGGCCATGGCCCTCGCCATCGCCGCTGGATTCCCTGCCAGGGCGATGGCACTGTTGACCAGCAGGGCATCCGCCCCCATCTCCATGGCCTGGGCGGCTTCGCTGGGAACTCCGATGCCGGCATCCACCACCACCGGAACGCCGGAGTTCTCGATGATCAGGGCGATGTTGGCAGCGTTGCGAATGCCCTGGCCGGAACCGATCGGTGACCCGAGTGGCATCACCGTGGCGCAACCGGCCTCCTCCAGCCGCCTGGCCAGCAGAGGATCGGCATTGATGTAGGGGAGCACGGTGAAGCCCTCTCTGACCAGCTGCTCGGCGGCCTCCAGGGTGCCGATCGGGTCTGGCAGCAGATGTTTCGGGTCTGGAATCACCTCCAGCTTCACGAAATTGTTGTCTTCCTGGCCGGCCAGCTTGGCCAGTTCGCGGCCCAGACGGGCCACCCGCACCGCCTCGTCTGCGGTGGCGCAGCCGGCGGTGTTGGGCAGCATCCAGAGGCGTTGCCAGTCGATCGCCTGCATCAGCCCCTCATGGCCGGCAGCCACGCTCTGCACCCGGCGCACGGCGACGGTCACGATGTCGCAGGCGCTGGCTTCGAGGCTGGCCTGCATCACCGCCAGGCTGGGATATTTGCCGGTGCCGGTCATCAGGCGGCTGCGGAACGTGCGCCCGCCGATCACCAGGGCATCGGCCGGAGGGTTACTGGGCTCAGGCTGGGACACGGCCGGATCAAACAGGCGAGCTGGTCCATCGACCGTATCGCGAGGGGGTTCCCGCCTATGAGTTTGCTGAAAAACCCGGCCATCTCTGCGAGAATGGGCCAGCTGTCCAGCCCAGATGCGAGGTCAACGGGAGCGCAGCGGCTCCCTGTTCTCCTACGTGTCGATTGAGGATCGGATCCCGGCCGGCCATCCGCTGCGGCGGATCCGCAAGCTGGCCGATCAGGCCCTCGATCGCCTCAATCCCACCTTCTGTGATCTGTACGCCGCAGAAGGCCGGCCATCAGTGCCGCCGGAGCAACTGCTGCTGGCCTCGTTGCTGCAGGCGTTCTACGGCATCCGCTCGGAGCGGTTGCTGCTCGAGCAGCTCCACTACAACCTGCTGTTCCGCTGGTTTGTGGGGCTGAGCCCAGATGATCCGATCTGGCATCCCACCACATTCACAAAAAACCGGGAGCGGCTGCTGAACGAGCAGGTGATGGGGAAGTTCCTGGAGAAGCTGATGGGTGCTCCGGAGGTCAAGCCGCTGCTCAGTGACGAGCACTTCTCCGTCGATGGCACCTTGCTGCAGGCCTGGGCCTCCCATGCCTCACTGGAGCGGATCGATGGGCAGGACGATCCGCCGCCACCGCCGTCAGGCCCTGGCGAGGGTTTTGGCGCTCCAAAGCCCGGCAAGAAGCGAGCGAAAGGGGATTTCCGAGGCATCAAGCTCAGCAACAAGACCCACCGCTCCGGCAGTGATCCCGACGCCTTGCTGGCCCGGAAATCCAACGCCCACCCGGCTCAACCGAGCTACCGGGGTCATGTGCTCATGGACAACCGCCATGCCCTGATCGTCGATTGCAAGGTCACGCAAGCCACGGGCACCGGGGAGCGGGATGCCGCCAAAGCCATGGCCGCGGATCGTCCCGGTGCCCACCAGAAAACCATCGGTGCCGACAAGCACTACGACACCAGGGGCTTTGTCGCCGAGATGCGCCGCATCGGCGTGACGCCGCACGTGGTGCAGAACACCGCCCGATCTGGTGGTTCCGCCATCGATGGCCGCACCACCCGCCACGTGGGCTACGCCAAGTCGATCCATGCCCGCCGCGGCATCGAGAAGGTGTTTGGCTGGATCAAACAGTGGGGAGGTCTGCGCCAGTTCAAGCTGCGCGGCACCGAGAAGGTGAGTGCGGTGTTCGGCCTGAATGTGATCGCCTACAACCTGATCCGCCTGGGCAACCTGCTCAAACCGGCGATGGCGGCGGCGTGAACAGGTGGTTGCCCAGAAGTGTGCCCAGACGGCAGTGATCAGGGAGCCCCAAAGGGGCAAAACACACCAAAAGGGGAGCTCTGAGCCGCTGAAACTCTGAAAACCAGACCGAAATGAGCTGCACCAGCTCTCAGGAGGGAAAAACGCTGCTTCTCAGGCGGTTTTTCCGCAAACTCCTATAGCCTTGGACCTCACGATCCACTCCATTCCATGCCGCTCGCCCTGCTGCTGGCCGCCATGCCTCTCACGGCGACGCCGGCCCCGCCCCGGAACGACTTCGTTCCCTTCACCACGCCCGCGCCCTATGGGTCCTCCCCGGTCCTGGGTGTGTTTGAGCCGGTGGAGACCTTTGATCCGATCGCCCGGGCCCTGGTGATGGCCCAGCAGATGCCGCGGGACTGGGTCGGGAGCTACCAGCCCTTCGGCGGTGCTCCGGTTTCCGTGGATCTGCGCCTGGCCTCCACCACCGCCATCGGCCAGATGGTCGACCTGCGTGGCCAGATCACCGTGGGCTCCGTCACCTGGCCTGTGCAGGGGAATCTCAATGCCAAGTCTGATCAGATTGATCTGTTGCTGCTCTGCAGCAAATGCGACGTTGCCGGCCTGGAGGCCGGTGGCGAGTTCCAGGGGCTGCAGGGTCTTCAGCTGAGTGGATGGAACGCCCCCCGCCTCACCGGCATGGGAGGTCGCTTAGAGCTGCAGCCTGCCGTGAACAACGTTTCCATGCCTGCAGCCCCTGCCGCCGTAAGGACGCCGATCCGCGGACTCTGGTGACTGACTGAAGTCGAGAGCGCAGGCCCAGGCTGCCCTGCTGATGGGGTGGCCGTGGCCTCGTCGACCCCTGGGCGAGCACTTCGGTGACTGGACTCTGTGGGCAGCGCCTGGATTCTGTGGCCGCAGACAGATGAGCAGTCCCGACGGCTGCACTGAGGGAGTGACAGCTTCAGGTTTCTGGATTGGGAACGCTGGTCTTGAGAGCTGATTGACTGCGCTCCAGTCGCTTCAACCGGCGCAGGGCCGTCTTGTTGGAGGGATCGAGAGTGAGGGCCTGCTTGTAGGCCTCGCAGGCTTCCTCGAGTTTCTGCTGCTTCTCGAGGGCGAAAGCGACATTGTTGAGTGCCACCGGATAATCCGGCTTGGCACGCAGAGCAGATTCGTAATGACGAATCGCGGATTTGTACTGTCCCTGAGCAGCCAGGCCGAAGCCGATCGCGTTGGCAATCAGAGCCCTGGCCTCACCAGGGGATTGTTCGCCATCCACCTGTTTGAGGGCCCGCTTCAGGGTGTCAACCGCCTGGCCATAGAGCCGTTTGCGCAGCTGCACGGAGCCAAGCTCGTACAGATTGGCAGCATCCTGTTCGACTCCCGCACCCTCAAGCCGGGCCAGGGTTGACTCATCCCGCCGGACCCGCAGGATCTGGCGGGTCACCACGACAGCGGCACCTCCGAGCAGCACCACCAGACCGAGCAGGTAAGCCTGAGGCAGAAGAAGATCCATCGGGCCGACCGCCGCCGTCAGGCCTTGACGGCGCTGGCGACGCTGGAGAAGCTGCTGGGATCGACCACAGCAAGCTGGGCCAGCATCTTGCGGTTGAGACGCACGTCTGCCTTCTTGAGACCACCCATCAAGCGGCTGTAGCTGAGGCCGTTGATGCGGGCGGCGGCGTTGATGCGGGCGATCCAGAGACGACGGAAATCGCGCTTGCGGCGACGGCGATCCCGATAGGCGTTACAGAGAGCCTTCATCACCCGCTGGTTGGCGGTGCGGAACAACGAGCCGTTACCGCCGCGGAAACCCCGGGCCAGGCGAAGAATCTTATTGCGACGTTTGCGGGCTACGTTGCCCCTCTTGACGCGGGCCATGGGGAGGAATCGGGTTGAAAAGGATCAGGAATCAGGCGAGCCGGACGCTGCTGGCTCAGGCGTAAGGCATCATGCGGGCCACGTTTTCGGCGTCGCGCTCATCCACCACGGCCATCGTGCCGAGATAGCGCTTCCGCTTCGGGCTCTTGTGATCGAGCAGGTGGTTGTGGAAGGCGCGCCGGCGCATGAATTTGCCGCTGCCGGTGACCTTGAACCGCTTGGCGGCAGCTTTGCGGGTCTTGAGCTTCGGCATGTCTCGCGGCGCGGACGCAAACAAGCAAAGTACGACGCGAACCTCCCATTCGCCAAGCAACCCAACTCATCCATGGCTGCAGCCCCCCGTCTCCTTGCCTCTTCTTCACCGCCGTTGCGGGGTCTCGCGGTCAGTGCACTGGTGCCCCTCATGCTGGCTGGAGGGGGCTGCCGGGCCTCGCTTCCCACCGATCACGCCTCATCCGCATCAACCCCGGCAGCAGGTCCCACCATGGCGGTCCCGGCGGCTCCACCCCCGCCGGGGACTGTGGCCATGGAGTCGGAACTGCACTGGCCCGTGCCACCGCCGCCAAACCCCGATCCACGGGATCCGCGTCTCTGGGTGGCCCTGGCCGCCCGGCTCGCCCCCGCAAGCCAGGCTGCTGGCCCGGTGCCACCGCCGCTGCGGCTGCGCAGCGCCCGCGGTGGCCTCATCCTCACCGATGCGGCCGGCCACAGAGTCCAGGGGGCCGATCTGCTGGTGCACTGGCGCTGGCAGCCCCTGGCCCAGCCCCGGATCTGGCGGCGCCAGGTGCTCGGGCCGTTCGCCAGTTTCGAGAGTGCCGAGCAGGCTGCTGACCAGTGGCGCCAGCTTGGTGTGGCAGCCGTGATCGCGCACCCGGGCGACTGGGAGGTGTGGGCACCCGCCTCCGCCCTGCCACCCCTGGGGTTGCATCCCCGGCTGCAGGAACGCCGGCTGCCGGGTCGCTGGGTACCGGAGCTGCGGCCGGCCGACGGTGCACGGCCACTTCAGGAGCCGATCCGGATCGAGGCCCCTGGTGGGCTGCGCTGGCAGAACGGCGTGTACGGCGGTCCCTTCCGCCTGCAACCCGATGCCTACGGCAGCTGGTCACTGCTGGAGGAGGCGCCGCTCGAGCGTTATCTCGAGGGCGTGGTGCCCCATGAAATCGGAGCCGGTTCGCCGGCAGCAGCCCTGGCGGCCCAGGCCGTGCTGGCGCGCACCTGGGCGCTGCGCAACCAGCATCGCTATGGGGTGGATGGCTATCACCTCTGTGCTGACACCCAGTGCCAGGTCTACAGCGATCCACGCCAGGCCGGCGCGGCGGTTCGCCAGGCGATCGCCAGCACCCGCCACCAGGTGCTCAGTTACGCCGGCCGGCCGATTCATGCCGTCTATCACGCCACCAACGGTGGGGTAGCGGCAGGCTTCGAGGAAGGGTGGAGTGGAGAGCCTCTCCCGTATCTGCAGTCTTTCGTGGATGGACCAGCCGCGTTGCAGGCCTCACTGCCGCTGCCTCTTCAGCAGGAGGGCCTTGCCCTGCTGCTGCGCCAGGGAGGGGCCGCCTATGGAGCCAGCCATCCCGTCTTCCGCTGGCAGCGCCAGCTGACCGCCGCCCAGATCAGTGCGGCTCTGCGCGGAGTGGCCCCAAGGCTCGGTGAGCCGCGCAGTGTGCGGGTGCTGGAGCGGGGCCCCAGTGGCCGGGTGCTGGCCCTGGAGATTGTCGGCAGTGGCGACTCCACAGTGCTGCGGCTCGATGCGATCCGCCGCAACCTGCGCACATTGCCCAGCACCCTGTTCGAGGTGCGGCCCGTGGCGGCGGGCCAGTGGCGTGTCGTGGGGGGCGGCTTCGGCCATGGCGCCGGCCTGTCCCAGGCCGGCGCCATTGATCTGGCGCGCCGTGGCTGGGGCCTGCAGCGGATCCTGCAGCATTACTACCCGGGCACGGCACTGGTGCCGCTGACGGGTCTTCAGTCCGAGGCTCCGCCTGTGATTCCGGAGCGTCACCCTTAAAGTCTGGCCACTCACGGGGTGTCCATGGCTGCCGGCGACAGCGCCACTGCCAGCGACAGTGCCAATGCCGGCGTTGGCATTGCCAGCACTGGCAGAGATCGCCGCGCCAAATCGGCACTGTTCCTGCTGGGCTGCACCTGGGCCGGGCTCGCACCCCACTGGCTGGCAGCTGAGCGCAGCCTTCTGCCTGCGCTCAGCCTGGCGGTGCTGCTGGGCGGTTACAGCCTGCGCACGGTGCTGCTCCAGGCTCTGCGTCAGGCTCGCCGCAGTGTGGACGCGTCTGCGGGGGACTTGCCAGCCATCGATCTGCCGGCAGTGGATCTTGTGGTGGCCGCCCGCGACGAGCAGGCCGTCATCGGTCGTCTGGTGGATCGGATCCGGCAGCTGCGCTATCCGGAGGGCCAGTTGCGGCTCTGGGTGATCGACGACGGCAGCGACGATGCCACTCCCGAGCTGCTACGGGAGCTGGAGCAGACCACGCCGCTGTTGCGGGTGCTGCGGCGCCCCCGCGATGCGGGTGGGGGCAAATCGGGCGCCCTCAACGAGGTGATGACCCAGCTGCGGGGCCGCTGGATGCTGGTGCTCGATGCCGATGCCGGCCTGCAGCCTGACCTGCTCGAGAGGGTCATTCCCGCCGCCGAGGCCGGTGGCTGGTCGGCGGTGCAGCTGCGCAAGGCGGTGGTGAATGGCCCTGTCAACCTGCTCACCCGCGCCCAGGCCATGGAGATGGCACTCGATGCGGTGATCCAGGAGGGGCGCCTGTCGGTGGGCGGTGTGCCCGAGCTGCGCGGCAACGGCCAGCTGTTGCTGCGCGAAGCCGTGCAGGCCTGCGGCGGCTTCAACGAGGCCACGGTGACCGACGACCTCGATCTCAGCTTCCGCTTGCTGCTGGCCAACCAGCCGATCGGCGTGTTCTGGGATCCGCCGGTGGAGGAGGAGGCGGTGCTCAGCCTCGCCGCCCTCTGGCGCCAGCGGCAGCGGTGGGCGGAAGGGGGCCTGCAACGCTTCTTCGACTACGGCCAGGGCCTGGTGTTCGGGCCGCTCCGTTTCAGCCAGAAACTTGATCTGACCTGCTTCTTCCTCCTGCAGTACATGCTGCCGGTGGTCTCGATCGCGGATCTGGCCGGCGCTCTGATCACCCGCACCCTGCCCACGATCTGGCCGCTCTCGATCGTGGCCCTCGGTCTCTCCGGCCTGGCGATCGTGAGCGGCTGCCGGCGTCCCAGCGAGGGGCCTGCCCTGCCGGCCATGGGTCCGCTGGCCATGGGTCTGGGCATCCTCTATCTAGTGCACTGGTTCGTGGTGATCCCCTGGGTGACCCTGCGTATGGCTGTGCTGCCGAAGCGCCTGGTCTGGGTCAAGACCCTGCACCTCGGCGATGACGCCAGTGTCGAAGAGGCCGTCAGCAGTTAGAGCACCTCCAGCGCGGCCTTGAACCCGACGCGAGCAACCTCGGAGCGCAGCTCAGGTTGTCAACTCAGAGGGGCTTGTCGCCAGACGTTCAACCGAGGGTTCCTCCCTCTCGAGGGGGGCGTCCAACTCCACCACTTCCCCCTGGAAGAAGTCGGCCAGTCGCCGTGCCTTCTCATCCAGTCGGCCAGCACCAGGATCAGTGTGGGGTGGCGTCGGAGTCGCTGCTTGTTGGGAGGGTGAGGTTGGCTGAGGCACCGGGCTGGCGGCCTGCGGCTGTGGATCAGGGGCCAGTGAGCCAGCTGGCTCTCGAACCGGCTGAGCCGCAGGCCTTACTTGCAGCGCCTCGGGACGAGGCGCTGCTGACACGCTGGCAGCGGATGGGCCCGGAACGGAGCGGCCGCTGGTGTGGAAGGACTGGGCCGGTGAAGGAGCGGCGGCCGCCGGGTTGGTTTCGGCGCCGGCCGCCGGACCCTGATCACTGCTTTCCAGCACCAGTTGGCGCGGACTGCCCACAACGGACGTGATCGCACGCTCCAGCAGCGGCAGGCGGCTCTGGACCATCGCGATCCAGGTGCTGGCCACCCGCACCACGGCTCGTTGCCCGTCGAGGCGCACCAGCTGGGCCTGCTGGGAGAGCAGCATGCGGGTCGACGGCAGTTCCAGCCCCGCCAGGATCTGTTGCCAGAGTTCCGGCAAGGCGGTCGTGGTGTCGATCGGCTGGGGTGGAGTGGCTGCTGCCGCGGGTGCCGGTGTCGGGCTGGCGACTGGCTGGTCCGTGGGGTGGGTCGGGCGCTCGGAGGTGGAGGCTGGTTTGGATGATTCCGTGCGGCTCCCTGCGACTGTGCCCGTGCCCGCGCCCGTGCCCGTCGCGGTCGCCGTGGCCACGGCCGGCCTTGGGGGCACTGCGGCGGCGGTGATGGTGGGCTCCGCCAGCAGACCCAGCAGCAGCACTTCCAGCCACAGCCGCGGCTGCACGCTCTGGCGCAGTTGCTGTTCGCTGCCGCGCAGTTGCGCCTGCCACTGCAGCAGGCGGGCCTTGCCGATCTGCCGCGCCAGCTCTGGGAGCCGGGGCCGGAACTGGGGCGAGAAACTGGTGAGTTCGAGCCGTTCCGGCGCCACGCCGGCCAGCACCAGATCACGCAGCAGGCCGGCCAGTCCCTGCAGCACCGCCCCCGGTTCGCGGCCCCGTTCCAGCAACTGGCGGCTGGCATCGATCACCCCCAGCGGCTCCGATGTCGCCATGGCACCGGCCAGCTCCAGCAGCTCCTGTTCGGGCACGGCCCCCAGCAGCTCCCAGACCGCACCGGCCTCGATCGGTGGGGGCAGCAGGCTGAGCTGATCGAGCAGGCTTTCCGCATCCCGCAATCCCCCCTGAGCCCGCTGGCACACCACATGCAGCGCTTCGGGGGTGATGCCGATCGACTCCTGCTCGGCAATCCAGCGCAGGTGCTGCTCGAGGGCCTCCAGGGGGATGCGGCGGAAATCGAAGCGCTGGCAGCGGCTCAGGATCGTGGGCAGCACCCGCTGGGGGTCAGTGGTGGCGAGCACGAACACCACCCGTGGCGGCGGCTCCTCGAGGGTTTTGAGCAGGGCGTTGAAGGCTGCGGTGGAGAGCATGTGGCACTCGTCCACCACGTAGACCTTCCAGCGGGCCTGCACCGGCGCGAAGCGGGAACGTTCGATCAGCTCGCGGATGTTGTCGACGCCGGTATTGGAGGCGGCGTCGATCTCGATCACATCGAGGGCATTGCCCGCGGCGATCGCGACGCACAGCTCGCAGATGCCGCAGGGCTCGAGCGTGGGACCCGCATGGGCGATGCAGTTGAGCGAGCGGGCCAGGATGCGGGCGCTGGAGGTCTTGCCGGTGCCACGCGGGCCGCTGAACAGGTAGGCCGGCGCGATCCTGCCGGTGCGCAGGGCATTGCCCAGGGTGGCGGCGATCGCCTCCTGACCCACCAGCTGGTCGAAGCGCTGGGGCCGGTACTTGTGGTGCAGCGGCTGGTACGCCTGGCTCATGGCGGGTTCATGGATCGCTGCATCCCTGATCGCTGCATCACCGCTCGCTGCGTCGTGCCGTCCGGATGACGCGGCCGGAGTCCGAGGCTACTGGCCGCCCCCCTGCTCCAGCAGCCGCTCCAGACGCCCTTCCAGCTCCTCGACCTCGCTGAGCTGATCGGCCAGCTTCTGGGCGGCCAGACGCAGGGCCGCGAACTGGTCGTTGCCGGCGCCACTGCCCTGGCCCCAGCGTTCCTCGGCCCTGGCCAGCTCGGTCTCCAGCCGCCGCTGCAGGTTGAGCCGTAGCCCATCGAGCTGCTCGAGGCTTCTGAGGGCCAGGGCGCGCCCCTGCTCGAGTTGCCGGGCATCGAGGTTGAGACCCTGGCTCAGCAGCAGGCGCACGGCACCGATCAGGGCTGCCGGCACCACCTGCCCGAAGGCCTGGAGGCCGCGGCTGCCGGTCTGGAGCCAGTCCTCCACCTGGCCGCTGCGATGGCGCCCGGTCTTGCACCAGTGGGCGAAGTGCTCGCAGTTGTTGAACAGCAGGTTGTAGTTCTGCTCCCCCAGCCGGCTCATGGCGCGCCGCAGGGTCACTCCAGACGGGGAGCAGACCTGCGGTGGATAGGTCACCAGACTCACCGGCTGGTCGCGGCTGAACTCCTCCAGGGGGCTGCGCAGGATGGCCCTTCCCTCCAGGTAGTGGGCCACCGTGCCATCGCCGAGGTCGATGCCGTGGTGATGGAACAGACCGTGCTGGCGGGGAACTTCAAGATGATCGGCTGCCGCCATCGCCGGCTACCCCGTCAGGCGGTCTTGTCGTTCTGCTCCCGGTCGAGGTTGCTGGGATAGGGCACCACCTTGGCCAGGCTGCGCTGCTCCACCAGATTCCGGCTGATCGTGAAAGTCTTCACGTCCTGGCGGGAGGGCAGGTCGTACATCAACTCCAGCATCAGCTCTTCCACAATGCCGCGCAGGGCGCGGGCACCGGTCTTGCGGCGGTGCGCCTCAATGGCGATCGCCTCAATCGCATCCGGTTCGAACTCCAGGTGCACGTCATCCATGCTCAGCAGGGTCTGGAACTGCTTGACCAGGGCATCGCGCGGCTCGGTGAGGATCGCCTCAAGGGCGCGGGTATCGAGCGGTTCGAGCACGGCACTCACCGGCAGGCGGCCGATGAATTCGGGGATCAGGCCATAACGCACCAGATCGTCCGGCTCCAGATGCCGCAGCACCTGGGCGGCCTGATGGTCCTTGCCGCGAGGGCGGGTCCGTCCGTCAGCCTGCAGGAAGCCGATCGCATTGCGGCCCATGCGCCGCTGCACCACATCTTCGAGGCCCACGAAGGCGCCGCCGCAGATGAACAGAATCTGGCTGGTGTCGATCTGGATGCAGTCCTGATAGGGGTGCTTACGGCCCCCCTGGGGTGGCACGTTGGCGACCGTGCCCTCCAGCATCTTCAGCAGCGCCTGCTGAACGCCTTCACCGGAAACGTCGCGGGTGATCGAGGGGTTCTCGCTCTTGCGGGAGATCTTGTCGATCTCATCGATGTAGATGATCCCCCGCTGGGCCACCTCCACATCCATGTCGGCCTTCTGCAGCAGGCGCAGCAGGATGTTCTCCACGTCCTCGCCCACATAGCCCGCTTCGGTGAGGGTGGTGGCGTCCGCCACGGCGAAGGGCACATCCAGCAGCTCGGCCAGGGTCTGGGCCAGCAGGGTCTTGCCGCAGCCGGTGGGGCCGATCAGCAGGATGTTGGACTTGTGCAGCCGGGTGGCGGTGCGGTCGGTCTCTCCCTGGCCATCGCCCTGCCAGGCCAGGCGCTTGTAGTGGTTGTACACGGCGACCGAGAGCACCTTCTTGGCGTCGTCCTGGCCGACCACCTGCTGGTCGAGAAAGGTCTTGATCTGCTGGGGCTTGGGGATCGAAGCCAGGGTCGGCGCCGGCTTGGGAGCCTTCTTGGCCACGCTTTTGCGGCCGCTCTCCGGGCTGCTGCGGCTGGCACCACCCGCCGGCGCGTCGACAAGCTCCTCATCGAGAATCTCGTTGCAGAGATCGATGCACTCGTCACAGATGTAGACGCCTGGGCCTGCAATCAGCTTGCGCACCTGTTCCTGCGACTTGCCGCAGAACGAGCACTTCAGGTGAGCATCGAACTTGGCCATCGCGCAGGGGGCGTTCGGGTCAGGGTTGGGTGCCGGGGCTGGCAGGGTGACCCCGAATCTCCAGGATCAACGCAAATCGCCCTTGGAGGGCAGTCCTTAAGGATCAAACCGGTAGGGATCAGACCGGTACCGGTTGTCCGGTGGTGGCCGATCCCTCCTCGACGACCCTGTCGATCAGACCGTATTCAACCGCTTCCGCTGGAGAAAGGAAGTAGTCGCGGTCGGTGTCTTCGGCGATCTTTGCCAGGGGTTGGCCGGTGTGGTCGGCCATCAGACCGTTGAGCGTGTCCTTGAGGAAGAGGATCTCGCGGGCCTGGATCTCGATATCCACCGCCTGGCCCTGGGCACCGCCGAGGGGCTGGTGGATCATGATCCGCGCATTGGGCAGGGCCAGGCGCTTGCCCTTGGTGCCGCCGGAAAGCAGGAAGGCGCCCATGCTGGCGGCGAGGCCGTAGCAGATGGTCACCACGTCAGGAGCGACCTGCTGCATGGTGTCGTAGATGGCCAGCCCCGCCGTGACCGATCCCCCCGGAGAATTGATGTAGATCTGGATGTCCTTCTCGGGGTCTTCCGCTTCGAGGAAGAGCAGCTGCGCCACCAGGGCATCGGCGACGGCGTCGTCGATGCCGGTGCCCATGAAGATGATCCGCTCGCGCAGCAGGCGCGAATAGATGTCGAAGGCCCGCTCGCCCCGGCCAGACTGCTCCACCACCGTGGGGAGCACGCCGGGGTTGGCCATCGGCGAACCAACCGCGCTGGCGGTGGGCAGGCCGTTCCAGGGACGCTCCCCCTGCCAGCGGTTTTGAACCGGGTGGGGGCGCAGGGTGCTGAGAGGGGCGTCGATCACGCGGTGGCTGCCGGGCTGTCGGACTGGTCGGTCAATCTATGGGGAATCCCAGGCCTGTGGATTCAAGTCAGTGAGCGATTCTGCCAGGCCCCTGGCTTCAGGCCCCTGGCTTAGGCCTCGGCTGCAGGATCTCCAGTCGGGTTCGCCTCGGTTTCTTCGATGGTGCTGTTCTGCTCCAGCCACTCCAGCAATTTGCTGCGCAGCAGGTCGTCGGTCACCGCCAGCCGCAGGCGCTCCGGATCAATCGCGTCGCTGTCGCTGAGGCTGCGGCTCACCTCCCGCAGCTTCTCCTGAATCTCCTCGGCGGCCACCTCGATCGCTTCGGCGGCGGCCAGGGCCTGGAGGGCCAGGTTGCGGCGGAGACGCTGCTCCGCCTCCGGCCTTGAGGTCTCCATCAGGCTGCGCACCAGATCGGGAGTGAAGAGCTTCTTCACGTCCATGCCCTGCTGGGCGATCTGGCCGGCGGTCTGCTCGATCAGGGCGCGGATCTCCTCCTGCACGAGGGTTTCCGGCAGTTCCACCTCCAGCTGCTCCACCAGGGCGGTGAGCAGGGCGTTGTGGCGGTTGCTGCGGGTGCGTTGCTCGGCGTCCTCCTGCAGCCGTTGCTCCAGGTCCTGGCGCAGCTCGGCCAGGGTCTGCTTGTCGCTGGCCTGCTGGGCGAAGGAGTCGTCCAGGGCGGGAAGTTCGTGGGTCTTGAGCTCCTTGAGCGTGATCGCGAAACGGGCCTGGCGGCCGCGGGCCTCCTCCTGGGGGTAGCTGTCGGGGAACTGGCACTCAATCGTGCGGTTCTCCCCCACTTCCATCCCGATCACCCCCTCCACGAACCCGGGGATCATCCGATCCACTTCGAGTTCGACCTCCATGGTCTCGCTGCTGCCACCGGTGATCGCTTCCTCGGTGTCGGCATAGACCCCCTCGAAACTCAGCACGGCCACGTCACCGGCGGCGGCCGGGCGATCTTCCACCGGCACCAGGGTGGCCAGCCGCTTGCGCTGCTCCTCGATCAGCTCGTCGACCCGGGCCGGATCGAAGGGCACGGTCTCGGCTTCGGCCTTCAGGCCCCGGGTGGCCTTGAGGCTCGGGCTGGGCTCCACATCCATCACGAGGGTGAGGGTGAGCTCACTGCCGGGGCTGAAACGCTCCAGCAGCTGCTCGAAGCCCTCGCTCAGTTCGGGGCGGCCGATCGCGTCGATCGCCTCCTGCCGGATCGCCTCCTGCACGATGGCCTCCACCAGCTCCTCAAGGGCGGTGGCGCGGATCCGCACTGGTCCGATCTGCTGAAGCAGCACCGGCCGGGGAACCTTGCCCTTGCGGAAACCGGGCAGCTTGATCGTGCGGCTGAGCTTTTCGAGGGCGGTGTCGTAGCTGGCCTGGCAGCGCGCGGCAGGGACGGCCACCTCCACGGCGATGCGGCTGCCGGGCCTTGGACTGGTGCTGACCGTCAGCGCTGGGCTGCGGTCCGTGGGGCTGGCGGACTCGGCGGTGGCAGGCATGACGGGGGCGGATCAACAGGCAGCCCCTCATCCTAGAAAGTGGCCCAGGACACGCCGCGCCACGTATTGTGCGGAGGACGACGACGACGACGTCCATATCCCTGCTGCCGGTCTGGCCTGGGCTGATTGGCCTGTGCCGGAACCTGCGGCAACGGTCTCGATCCCGGTCGAGGCCGCCTGAACAAGGTCGCCTGTTGCAGCGATTCTTGAAGCGAGACAATGGATTGGTTTCAATCGATTGTTAACGGTTGATGGCTCGCAGTCGAGTGTTCACAGTCGACTTGGCCTGACGCACACCCCGGCGCCTCATCCCTCTGAAGCCTCTGCCACGGCTCGAGCCCAGCCTGGAGACAGCTCCCCATTCCGGTCACCACATCCGATTCGGCGCCGCCAGCTTTTCCACTTCACGTTCACCCACTCCCCAGCCTCCCCACCCTGTCGACCGGTTCGGTCGGCCTCAGCCACCGCTTTCCCCGATCGCGGCCCCGGACTGCCCGAACCGCTTCGGCTCGGCGCCCCGACTCCGTAGCGCTCCTTCACAGGCTGCCCGGATTTCGCCCACAGCCTGGTTCTCAGCCACAGCCCTGGCCGTTGACGCCATGGATCCCACCCGTTCCCACCGCTCTTGACCGTCTCTCACCCCCTCACCACAGCTGCCCGCCCTGCCGCCCTGCCGCAGCGCCCCCTGCGGATCGCGATCCTGGGAGCCACCGGCGCCGTTGGCCAGGAGCTGCTGCAACTTCTGGAGGAACGCCGCTTCCCCGTGGCCGAGCTGCGGCCCCTGGCATCGCCCCGCTCCGCCGGCCAGACCCTGGCCTGGCAGGGGCGCAGCCTGACGATCGAACCGGTGGCGGAGGAGGCGTTCGACGGCGTTGATCTGGTGCTGGCCTCGGCCGGTGGTTCGGTGTCGAAGCAATGGGCGCCGCTGGCGGCCGCGGCCGGCGCCGTGGTGATCGACAACTCCAGTGCCTTCCGCATGGATCCATCGGTGCCTCTGGTGGTGCCGGAGGTGAATCCCGAGGCCGCCTTCAGCCACGGCGGCATCATCGCCAACCCCAACTGCACCACGATCCTGCTCACCCTGGCGCTGGCACCGCTGGCGGCCCGACGCCCGATCCGCCGGGTGGTGGTGAGCACTTATCAGTCTGCCAGCGGCGCCGGTGCCCGTGCCATGGAGGAACTGCAGCGCCTCAGCCGCACCGTGCTCGACGGTGGTGAGCCAGTCAGTGAGGTGTTGCCCCATTCCCTCGCCTTCAACCTCTTCCTGCACAACTCCCCCCTGCAGCCCAGTGGCTACTGCGAGGAAGAGCTGAAGATGCTGAACGAGACCCGCAAGATCATGGGGCTGCCCGATCTGCGGCTCACGGCCACCTGTGTGCGAGTGCCGGTGCTGCGGGCCCATTCCGAAGCCGTGAACATTGAATTCGCCGAGCCCTTCCCGGTGGAGGAGGCGCGGCAGCTCCTGGCCCGGGCGCCCGGGGTGGAACTGCTCGAGAACTTCGAGGCCAACCGCTTCCCGATGCCCACCGATGTGACCGGCCGCGACCCGGTGGCGGTGGGGCGGATCCGCCAGGACCTGAGCGACCCCAACGCGCTGGAGCTCTGGCTCTGCGGTGATCAGATCCGCAAGGGTGCGGCCCTCAATGCCATCCAGATCGCCGAGCTGCTGCGCGATCCTGCCGGCCTGACGGCGGCGACCGTTTCTGCCGGAGGTGCCGCTTGAGCCCTGGGAACACGGCACCATCGCCCTGGATGAACGCGCCCTTCGGCCGGGTCGTCACCGCCATGGTGACCCCCTTTGCCGCCGATGGGTCGGTGGACCTGGAGCTGGCTGGCCGCCTCGCCGATCACCTGGTCAGCCATGGCTCCGATGGGGTGCTGGTGTGCGGAACCACCGGCGAATCTCCCACCCTCAGCTGGGAGGAGGAGCACCGTCTGTTCGCCGCCGTGAAGGAGGCGATCGACGGCCGGGCCCAACTGATTGCCGGCTCCGGCAGCAACTGCACTGCCGAGGCGGTGGAGGCCACCCGAGCCGCGGCTGCCTTGGGTGCCGATGCCGCCCTGGTGGTGGTGCCGTATTACAACAAGCCTCCCCAGGCGGGCCTGGAAGCCCATTTCCGGGCTGTGGCCGAGGCAGCGCCCCAGCTGCCGCTGATGCTTTACAACATCCCCGGACGCACCGCCTGCAGCCTGGCCCCCGACACCGTGGTTCGCCTGCTGGATCTGCCCAACGTGGTCAGTTTCAAGGCCGCCAGCGGCACCACCGAAGAAGTGAGCCAGCTGCGCCTGCTCTGCGGGGATCGGCTGGCGATCTACAGCGGCGACGATGCCCTCACCCTGCCGATGCTGGCCGTGGGGGCCGTCGGGGTGGTCAGCGTCGCCAGCCACGTGGCCGGCCCCCAGATCAAGGCCATGATCCAGGCCTTCCTCGCTGGCGATGCCGCCGCTGCCCTGGCGCTGCATGAGCAGCTGCTGCCCCTGTGCAAAGCCCTGTTCTGCACCACCAATCCCATCCCCGTCAAAGCCGCCCTGGAGATCTGCGGCTGGCCGGTGGGTGCTCCCCGTCTTCCCCTTCTTTCCGCTGATACCGACGTGCGTCAACGCCTCATCTCTGTCCTGGCTGCCCTGCGTCCTACCTGACGCCAAGGCTTGCGCTGCCCGACGACGGACCGCCATCCGTCCTTACGCTCGCTTCATCGGTCTCTTTCTTTTTCTTCTTTCCTTTTTCCTACATGACCAATCAGAACGGCCACGCTCGTCCAAGCTCCTCCCCCGGCGCCAATGGCAAGACCCCGGCGCTGCGGGTGATTCCCCTGGGGGGCCTGCATGAGATCGGCAAGAATACCTGCGTGTTCGAATACGGCGACGACATCATGCTCGTCGATGCCGGCCTGGCCTTCCCCAGCGATGGCATGCACGGCGTCAACGTGGTGCTGCCCGACACCAGCTATCTGCGTGAGAATCAGAAACGGATCCGCGGGATGATCGTGACCCATGGTCACGAAGATCACATCGGTGGCATCCCCCACCACCTTAAGAACTTCACCATCCCCGTGATCTATGGCCCCCGCCTGGCCATGTCCCTGTTGCAGGGAAAGATGGAGGAGGCCGGTGTCACCGATCGCACGGTGATTCAGACGGTGGGCCCACGTGATGTGGTGCAGGTGGGTAAGCACTTCAAGGTGGAGTTCATCCGCAACACCCACTCGATGGCGGACAGCTTCACCCTGGCGGTCACCACGCCGGTCGGGGTGGTGGTGTTCACCGGTGATTTCAAGTTCGACCATACGCCGGTCGACGGCGAGCACTTCGACATGGCCCGCCTGGCCCACTACGGCGAACAAGGTGTGCTGTGTCTGTTCAGCGACTCCACCAATGCGGAGGTACCCGGCTTCACGCCCTCGGAACGGGCCGTGTTCCCCAAACTCGACCAGCACATCGCCCAGGCTGAGGGTCGGGTGATCATCACCACCTTCGCCAGCTCGATCCATCGGGTGGCGATGATTCTGGAGCTAGCACTCAAGAATGGCCGGAAGGTCGGCCTGCTGGGTCGTTCGATGCTGAACGTGATCGCCAAGGCAAGGGAACTCGGCTACATGCGTGCCCCCGATGAACTGTTCGTGCCGATCAAGCAGATCCGCGATCTTCCCGATCGTGAAACCCTGCTGCTGATGACGGGCAGCCAGGGTGAGCCGCTGGCCGCCCTGAGCCGCATCTCCCGCGGTGAGCACCCGCAGGTTCAGGTGAAGAGCAGCGACACGATCATCTTCTCGGCCAGTCCGATTCCGGGCAACACCATCTCGGTAGTCAACACGATTGACCGCCTGATGATGCTCGGCGCCAAGGTGGTGTATGGCAAGGGCGAAGGCATCCACGTCTCGGGTCATGGTTGCCAGGAAGACCAGAAGCTGATGCTGGCCCTCACCCGGCCCAAGTACTTCGTGCCGGTGCACGGTGAGCACCGCATGCTCGTCTGCCACAGCAAGACGGCCCAGTCGATGGGGGTGCCCGCCGACAACATGCTGTTGATCGATAACGGAGATGTGGTCGAACTCACCCCCGATTCGATCCGCAAAGGAGAAGCAGTCAAGGCCGGCATCGAGCTGCTGGATGCCTCCCGCAACGGCATCGTCGATGCGCGCGTGCTCAAGGAGCGCCAGCAGCTGGCGGAAGACGGCGTGATCAACCTGCTCACCGTGATCAGCACCGATGGTGTGATGGCGGCCCCGCCCCGGGTGAATCTGCGCGGCGTGGTCACCACCGCCGATGCCCGCAAGCTCTCGGTCTGGACCGAGCGCGAGATCAACTGGGTGCTCGAGAATCGCTGGAGCCAGCTGGCCCGGAACAGCGGCGGCAATGCCCCCGACGTCGACTGGGTCGGTGTGCAGCGCGAGATCGAACTGGGGCTGCAGCGTCGCCTGCGCCGCGAGCTGCAGGTGGAGCCGCTGATCATCTGCCTGGTGCAGCCCGCCCCGGCCGGTACGCCTGCCTACAAGGGGCGCGCTGATGCCGAACCCGATACCCGTCCCGCGCCGCGAGGTCGTCGTGATGGCGGGCGGGAGATCATCCGCAACGGCAACGGCGCCCCCCAGCGTCAACCAGTGGCCGCTGCAGCGGCCGTTGCATCAGCGCCCGCATCTGCCGCCGCTGTCGCGGTGGCACCCCCTGTGGCTGCACCTGCCGCAGCCGTCCGGCAGGTGGCGGTCAAGGAGGAGGAGCCGGTCGGACGCACCCGCCGCCGCCGCTCCGCTGCCGTGGCCGGTTGATCGCCGGTTGTTGAACGCCCGCTTCTGTCAGGAGTGGTGCGTGCGCCCTCAGCGCAGCACCACCCGCAGCAGTCCGCGGGCCAGCTCCTCCTCTTCCTCCGGAGTGAACAGGGGCGGCGGAACGGTAACTTCTGCCTCCCCGGTCTTCTCCAGGGTGAGGCTGGCCCCACCTTTGGCTTCCACAGGAACCACCTCGATCTCCTCGGCCCGGGTGGGATCAGCCTGGTTCACCTCGATGAGCTCGGGTTCATCCACCACCTCCACCGCGATCGGTGCAACAGCCATCACTGCAGCCACCGGCGCTGTGGGTTCAGCAGCGGCTTCTTGGGGATCCGCCTGTAAATGCGGCACGGTGATACCCGCCGGCATCACTGGTGAAGCTTGCAGAAAGGGATTGGAGGCCATCGCCACGGCGCCATCTGCCGCGGGCTGGGCTCCGGGATCGCTGGCACCCAGATCCACCATCCAGGGCATGGCTGCCGCAGGCATGGCGATTCCTCCCCTGGCCACCGCCGTGGGCGTGAAGGGGAACGCCGCGCCTGTCGCACCGGCCGTTTCGATTGTCTCCGGCGTCGATCCGTCTTCCAGGCCTGTGGCTGCCGCTGTGCCGTCCAGAGCTGGCGCTGGGGTTGCCGGATTCTCTGCTTCGCCACGCTCCTGATCAGGATCGGAGTTCCCCAGCAACGAGCCCTCCGGGACGACATCCCCTTGCTCGATGCCGTCCAGCACCGGTGCAGCCCCCGCGCTGCCGCCGAGCAACACCTGGCAATGCTCCAGCCCCTGCTGGGCGATGTCCAGCAGGATCGGGGCCGGCCTGGCCTGACTCACCGTGGTGTAGTGCTCGGCGGCAGCGGTGGCATTACCGAAGCCATAGAGCTGAATGTGGCCCAGCAGCAGCTCCAGGCGCACCTTCAGCGAGGCATTCGCTGCTGGATCCAGTTGCCCCAGCAGCTGCTGACCGATGGACAGGGCCTCGGACCACCGGGCCTCGCTGTAGGCCAGTTCCACGGCCGCGTAGAGATGGTCCTGGGTCTCAGTCATGCAGCGGCGATCCGGCGGTGGGCCCAAGCAGGGCCAGTGTGCTGCGATCCCAGCGCAAGCGCCAGCCTCCGGCCAGATCGAGCCGGCCAGGACCGCGGCGCGGCGCCAGGCGGGCCAGCAGCGTCTCCAGCTGACGGCTGGAGAGAGGCTGCAGGTTGTGCTGGCTCAGCCAGTGCTGCAGCAGGGCCCGTTGGCTGGCCAGGCTGAGGGCCACCAGCGGCGCCCGTTGCAACTGCCGGCCGAGGGAGGAAGCCTCGTGGGTGAAAACCTCGTGGGTGGAAGTCGCGGGAGTGGTATGCAGGCCGGCCAGGGCAAGTGCAACGAGTTCCTCGTCCCGCTCCAGTTCCTCGGCCAGCCTTTCGGCCTGGGCGCCGATCCGTCGGGTGGCGCCGGGATGGAGCTGCTCCAGCACAGGCAGCACCTCCTGCCGCAGCCGATTGCGAGCGAAGCGGGGATCGGTATTGCTGGGGTCCGTCCAGACCGGCAGGCCCAGCTCGCGGCAGAGACGGGCCGTGTCGCTGCGGCTGAACAGCAACAGTGGCCGCACCAGCTGGATCGCTGTCTCGGCAGCGGGATCTGACGGTGCCGGCTCCAGCAGGGGGCGCTGGCGCCGCAGGCTGGCCAGGCCGCGCCGATGGCTGCCGCGGGCCAGGTGCAAGAGCAGGGTTTCGGCCCGGTCGCTGGCGGTGTGGGCCGTCACCACCCGCTGGCAGCCCAGCCGCTCGGCCCAGTGGGCCAGCCGCTCGTAGCGCCAGTGCCGCGCCGCTGCTTCGTTGGGCGCCAGCGCTTCGGCGCGATCGATCTGCAGCGCCAGCCCGTGCTGCTGGGCCCACTGGGCCAGTTCGGCGGCCTGCTGGCCCGATTCCGGCCGCCAGCCATGGTCGCCATGCCAGAGCTGCAGCGACCAGCCATGCAGGCGTGTCAGATCCAGCAGCAGGCCCGTCATCGCCATCGAATCCTGCCCGCCGGAGACGGCCAGCAGCAGGGGTGCGCCGGCGGGCAGCAGCTGGGGTTGCTGACGCAGCAGCTGGTGCAGGCTCAGATGGTCGGCGCTCCAGTGCGGCTGGGCCTTGGCCGGGGCCCCAGCTGGCGCTTCGTGGGAGTTCACGGTTTCAGATGGGAGAATCACGAATCCAGCTCTCTGCGCCGCCGATGTCGCGTCTGTCCAGCCTGCCCAGCTCCCTGCAGCGCGCCATCGCCGAGCGCCGGGCCCTGAAGGTGATCGCCGGTCTCTCCAACTTTGATGCCGCTGCCGTGCAGCGGATCAGCCGAGCCGCCGGTGCCGGTGGCGCCGACCTGATCGATGTGGCCTGTGATCCGGAGCTGGTGACCCTGGCGGCCGCCGCCTCGGGTCTGCCGATCTGCGTGTCTGCGGTGGATCCCGAGCTGTTCCCCGCAGCGGTGGCCGCTGGCGCCGCCATGGTGGAGATCGGCAACTACGACAGCTTCTACCCCCAGGGCCGCATCTTCGGGGCCGAGGAGGTGCTGGCGCTCACCCGCCGCAGCCGCGAGCTGCTCGGCGATGGGGTGCTCTCGGTGACCGTGCCCCACGTGCTGCCCCTGGATCAGCAGGAGCAGCTCGCCATCGATCTGGTGGCCGCCGGCGCCGATCTGATCCAGACCGAAGGCGGCACCAGTGCCCGGCCGTTCAGCCCCGGCAGTCTCGGCCTGATCGAGAAGGCGGCGCCCACCCTGGCGGCCGCCCATGCCCTCAGCCGAGCCGTGACCGTGCCGGTGCTCTGCGCCTCCGGCCTCTCCGCTGTCACCCTGCCGCTGGCCATCGCCGCCGGTGCCGCCGGCGTGGGTGTGGGCTCCGCCGTGAACCGGCTTGACGATGAACTGGCGATGGTGGCGGTGGTGCGCGGTCTGCGCGATGCCCTGGCGCCGGTGGCTGTGGCAGCAGCTGCGACGAACGCTGTGCCAGCTGATCGCTGAATCGCAGGCACCCTGTCAGGCGCCGGCTGTTTGGCTGGCGCCGACTGTTTGGCTGGCGCAAGCTGCTGTGCCAGCAGCTTGCCTAGCGCCTTGCTGGGGCCTTGTTTAGCCTCATGGCATTCCCTGCGTCGAAGGATCGATGGGTTCACTGGCCTGGCTGTTGCAGTGGCCGATCCGGGCCGTGGTGCTGCTGATCGTTGCCCAGTTGCCCCTGGGGGTGGAGATGCAGAGCTTCGGCGCGGCGGTGCTGGCTGTGATCGTGATCAGCCTGCTGGGGGCGCTGCTGGCGCCGCTGCTGAAGTTGCTGCTGGCACCCCTCTGGGTGATCACCAGCCTGGGCGGGCTGATCGCGCCGATCAGCTGGCTGTTCGACGGCCTGATCACCGTGGCGCTGTTTGCCCTGGCGGCCTCTCTGATCCCGGAGTTCCGGCTGCGCAACGGCCTGGTCAGTGCCGTGCTGGGAGCGTTGGTCTACACGTTGCTCACCGGCGCGGTTCTGAGGGTGTTCGGTCTGGAGCGGGGCTGAGGCCGGCAACCCGTAGCCGGGCGGGCAGCACTGATCGGCCACAACCGTGAGAATGGCCCGATGGCCTTTCAGCTGCACGCTCCCTACGAGCCCAAGGGCGACCAGCCCACCGCCATCGAGGCCCTCGTGGGCGGGGTTGAAGGTGGTGAGCGTTATCAGACCCTGCTGGGAGCCACCGGCACCGGCAAGACCTTCACGATCGCCAATGTGATCGCCCGCACCGGGCGGCCTGCCCTGGTGCTGGCCCACAACAAGACTCTGGCGGCGCAGCTCTGCAATGAACTGCGCGAATTTTTCCCGAAGAACGCCGTCGAATACTTCATCTCCTATTACGACTACTACCAGCCAGAGGCCTACGTGCCGGTCAGCGATACCTACATCGCCAAAACGGCGTCGATCAACGAGGAGATCGACATGCTGCGCCACTCGGCCACCCGCTCCTTGTTCGAGCGCCGCGATGTGATCGTGGTGGCCTCGATCAGCTGCATCTACGGCCTGGGCATTCCATCGGAGTACCTCAAGGCGGCGGTGAAGTTTCAGGTGGGCGACACGCTCAATCTCCGCGCGTCGCTGCGGGAGCTGGTCAACAATCAATACTCCCGCAACGATCTGGAGATCTCCCGCGGTCGCTTCCGTGTGCGCGGCGATGTTCTGGAGATCGGCCCCGCCTATGAAGATCGCCTGGTGCGGGTGGAGCTGTTCGGCGATGAAGTGGAGGCGATCCGCTACGTCGATCCCACCACCGGCGAGATTCTTCAGAGTCTTGAAACCATCAACATCTATCCGGCCAAGCACTTCGTGACGCCGAAGGAGCGCCTGGTCGAAGCCATTGGCGAGATCCGCGCCGAGCTGCGCCAGCGACTTGACCTGCTCAACAGCCAGGGCCGCTTGCTGGAGGCCCAGCGCCTCGAGCAGCGCACCACCTACGATCTGGAGATGCTGGAGCAGGTGGGCTACTGCAACGGCGTCGAGAACTACGCCCGTCACCTGGCCGGCCGGCCGGCCGGCACGCCGCCGGAGTGCCTGATCGATTACTTCCCGGACGACTGGCTGCTGGTGGTGGACGAAAGTCACGTCACCTGCTCCCAGCTGCAGGCCATGTACAACGGCGATCAGAGCCGCAAGAGTGTGTTGATCGAGCATGGGTTCCGCCTGCCCAGCGCCGCCGACAACCGCCCGCTCAAGGGGGAGGAGTTCTGGCAGAAGGCTCAGCAGACGATCTTCGTGAGTGCCACACCAGGCAGCTGGGAGCTGGCCCAGAGCCAGGATCAGGTGGTGCAGCAGGTGATTCGCCCCACCGGCGTGCTCGACCCGATCGTGGAGGTGCGTCCCACCGAGGGGCAGGTGGACGACCTGCTGGGAGAAATCCGCGTCCGGGCCGAGAAGCAGGAGCGGGTGCTGATCACCACCCTCACCAAGCGGATGGCGGAAGACCTCAGCGACTACCTGGCCGAGAACGGCGTGCGGGTGCGCTATCTGCACTCCGAGATTCACTCGATCGAGCGGATTGAGATCATCCAGGACCTGCGCAACGGGGTGTACGACGTGCTGGTGGGGGTGAACCTGCTGCGCGAAGGCCTCGATCTGCCGGAGGTGTCGCTGGTGGCGATTCTCGATGCCGACAAGGAAGGCTTCCTGCGGGCCGAACGCTCCTTGATCCAGACGATCGGGCGGGCGGCCCGCCATGTGGAAGGGGTGGCACTGCTCTATGCCGACAACCTCACCGAGAGCATGGAGAAGGCGATCTCAGAAACCGAGCGCCGCCGCGCCATCCAGCAGGCCTACAACGCGGCCAACGGCATCACCCCCACCCCGGCTGGAAAGCGGGCTGGCAATGCCATCCTCGCCTTCCTGGAGGTCTCCCGCCGGTTGAGTGATGAACAGCTTGAAGAGGCGACTGAGCAGGCTGAGAACAATGCGGTGCCGCTGGAATCGCTCCCGGAACTGATCACCCAGCTGGAGGACAAGATGAAGGCGGCGGCCAAGAACCTCGAGTTCGAGGAGGCCGCCAATCTCCGCGATCGGATCAAGCAGCTGCGCCAGAAGCTGGTGGGCAGGGCCTGATGCCAAGCCCCGCCGAGCTGATGCTCAGCCTCATGCTCGGATTCGTGGGCATGGCCTACGTGCTGTATGGCCGTAAGCAGGATGCGCTGGTCCCTCTGGTGAGCGGCATCCTGCTGATGATCGTGCCCTTTTTCCTGCCCGGCGTGCTGCCCCAGCTGATCGTGGGGCTGCTGCTGATCGCGTTGCCGTTTCTGGTGCAGCGCTGAGGCCGCTCAGGCCGGGGCTTCACTGCCTTCGGCCCGGTGCTGCACGCCGCCGCCCAGGCCGAAGGCGCCATGGACCACCCGCAGGGCCGCCACGCCATCGGCCTCCGCCACCACGCAACTGGTGCGGATTTCGCTGGTGGCGATCAGCTCGATGTTGATGCCGGCATCGGCCAGGCTGCGGAACATGCGGGCGGCGGTGCCGGCGGTGCAGGGCATGCCCGCACCCACCGCACTCACCCGGGCGATCGCCGGACCTTCCTCGAAGCGGGTGCCGGGCCATTGCTTCAGCAGCTGCGCCAGGGCCCGTTCCGCCTGGACCAGGTCACCCTTGCGGAGGATGAAGCTCATGTCGCGGCTGAGGTGGCCGGGGCTGCCGTGGGTGCGCTCCGACTGCACGATGGCGTCGAGGCTGATGCCGTTGTCGGCCAAGGCGCGGCAGATCGCGGCGGCGGTGCCGGGCCGGTCCGGCACCTGCCGCACCGCCACCTGGGCCTGATCGCGATCGAGGGCCACGCCACGGACGGCCGGATCGCCCAGATGGCAGGGCGGCGGATCGTGGCGCAGCTGTTGCTCGCCCAGCTCAAAGGCCTGGGCCGCAGACCGCAGCGCCTTGCTGCCCTGGGGACCCTCCACCAGGCAGCTCACCTTCACCTCGCTGGTGGCGATCAGCCGCAGGTTGATGCCGTCGCGGGCGAGGGTGTCGAACAGGCGGGCGGCCACCCCGGGGCGACCCATGATGCCGGCCCCGGCGATGCTGAGCTTGGCCATGCCGCCTTCGGCGCTGAGCAGGGCCGCCCCGGCTCCCATGGCCGCCAGCACCTGCTCACAGACCGCGCGGGCCGCCTCCATCTCGGATTGGTGCAGGGTGAAGGCGATGTCGTTGCTGGCGCCCTCGTGGGTGGCCTGCACGATCAGATCGACGTTCAGCCCCGCGGCCCCCAGCGCCTCGAACAGCTGGGCGGCCACGCCGGGGCAGTCGGGCACATGGGCCAGGGCCAGCACGGCCTGATCGACCTGCAGCTCCGCCGCGTCCACCGGCTTGCCCAGCTCCAGGCCTTCGCTGCCGATCGACCGGGGGGCGCCGCTGGTCAGGCGGGTGCCGGGGGCGTCGCTCCAGCTGGAGCGGACCACCAGGGGCATGCCGTAGTTGCGGGCGATCTCCACCGCCCGCGGATGCAGCACCGCCGCGCCGAGGCTGGCCAGCTCCAGCATCTCGTCGCAGGTGACCGTGTCCATCAGCTGGGCGTCGGCCACCTTGCGGGGATCGGTGGTGAGCACCCCGGGGACATCGGTGTAGATCTCGCAGGCGGCGGCCCCGAGGGCGGCGGCCAGGGCCACGGCCGAGGTATCGGAGCCGCCCCGGCCCAGGGTGGTGATCTCGGGGGTGCCGGCCCGGCCGCTGCTGGTGCCCTGGAAGCCGGCCACCACCACCACCTGGCCATCGGCCAGCAGCCGCTGCAGCCGCTCGGTGCGGATCTCGAGGATGCGGGCCCGCCCGTGGGAGGACTCGGTGATGATCCCCGCCTGGGTGCCGGTCATGGAGACGGCCGGCACCCCTTCGGCGTGCAGAGCCATCGAGAGCAGGGCGATCGAGACCTGTTCGCCTGTGGACAGCAGCATGTCCATCTCGCGCTGGGGCGGATCGCTGCTGATGGCCCGGGCAAGGCTGGTCAGTTCGTCGGTGGTGTGGCCCATCGCCGAGACCACCACCACCAGGTCGTGGCCCTCCTCGCGGCAGGCTGCCACCCGCCGGGCCACGGCCCGGATCCGCTCCACGTCGGCCACCGAGGTGCCCCCGAACTTCTGGACGAGCAGGGCCATCGGCGAGTCGGACGCGGCGGGAACGGGCGATTATCGGCCCGCATGGTCAAGGGCGATGCCCCCGGCGAGCAGGAAGCCGTCGCGGAAGGCATCGCCCGGCGTTGCGCCCCGCTTCAGGGCGGCCTCCACCTCCAGCAGCTGGCTGAGCAGCTTCAGCAGCGGCCCCGGGCCGCGGCCGCGGAGCTGTTTGCGCATCACGTAGATCCGCTTGGGGTTGCCGATGCCGGCGGCCTTGGCGATGGTCGCCACGTCGGTCTCGCCCGTTTTGTCCAGCAGGCTCACCCACAGCCAGCCCCGGATCTGACTGGTCAGTGCCGCCACGATCCGCAGAGCGGGTTCGTTCACCTCCAGCAGGTTGTCCACCAGGGCGATGGCGTCGGCGGGACGCCCCGCCAGCAGGGCGTCGCCCACGGCCAGGCTGGTGGTGGCATGGCTGCCGATCAGGGCCTGCACCGCGGCGACGTTGATTGGGCGGGCTGTGGGTGTCGCCGCTGAGGATCCCGGGGCGGCACCGGCATAGAGCGCCAGCTTTTCCAGCTCACTGGCCAGCCGGGCGCTGTCGCTGCCGATCGCCTCGCACAGGGCCTCGGCGGCGCCCGGCTCCAGGCTCAGGCCGAGTTCGTGGGCCGTGCGGGTCACCAGATCCAGCTGGCCGGCCCCGTCCCAGGCGGCCGGCAGGGTGAAGCTCCGTTCCCGGGCCACCGCCTTGAGGGCCTTGGTGAGGCGCAGGCGGGCGTCGGGTTTGTTGCTGCTCACCAGCAGCAGGTGGCAGGTCTCGGGAACCAGCTCCAGGCAGGCCTCCATCTGGGCCGCCAGCTCCGCCGGACACTGGCTGGTGAAGGGGCTGCGCTGCAGCACCACCAGCCGCGCTCCGCTGCCGAAGGGCGGGGTGCGTGCGTCTTCCAGGGCCCGGGCGGCCTGGCCGGAGTCGTTGCCATCGAGGCGGCTGAGGTTGATCGAAGCCCAGGCCGGATCCACCAGCTCAGTCACCAGGGCCTCCACGGCCCGCTGGCGGGCGGCTTCATCGTCGCCCCAGTAGAGATGGATCGGCATCGGTGCGGCGCGGCCGGATGGAGCGGCAGGGGCTGGAGAACGACAGGGGAAACGAAAGGGAAGCGGAGGGCAGCCCTGGCGCGGCGGCCGGTTTCGACCATCCGATCTTCACCGAAAGCCTGCGCCGCATCCACGCCTGGTTGGGGGAGACGGGTTTCCGCGGCGTGGAGCAGGAGGTGCTCGAACGGCTGGTGCACAGCAGCGGCGATCCGGCGCTGGCGCCCCTGCTGCGCTTCAGCACGGGGGCCTGCGAAGCGGGCCTGGCGGCCCTGTCGGCCGGAACGGCGATCCTCACGGATACGGCCATGGCCGCGGCGGCGGTGACGCCGATGGCGCGGCGCACCTTCGCCAACCCGGTCCATAGCGTGCTGGCCTGGGCTCCGGCGGTGGCGCCGGCCGGCAGTACCCGTGCGGCGGCGGGCATGGCGCGGGCCCTGGCGGAGCATCCCGGTGCCGTGGTGCTGATCGGCAGTGCCCCCACCGCGCTGGAGTGCCTGATCGATCTGACCTGCCCATCTCCTGCTCACGATCCGATGGCACCTGGGCAGGTGGCGCCTGCCCCGATGGCGCCTGGCTGCGTGGCACCGGCCCTGGTGATCGGCATGCCGGTGGGCTTCGTGGGGGTGCTTGAGAGCAAGCGCCGCCTGGCCCGCAGCGGTCTGGCCCAGATCCGCCTGGAGGGCAGCCGCGGTGGTGCCGGTCTGGTCGGCGCGGCTGCCAATGCCCTGCTGCGTCACGTCTGGCTGGCCGCGAACGCCTGAGAGCCGAAGGGAGGGGGTCAGCCTGGTCGCTCAGGCCTCTGGCTCCAGCCCCACCGCCACGTGGCTGTTGGCCTCGATCCGATCGAGCACCTGGCGGGCCCGCTGCACCACCACCGGCGGCACCCCGGCCAGGCGGGCCGCCTCGATGCCGTAGCTGCGGCTGGCGCCGCCCGTCACCACCTGATGCAGGAACACCAGGTCGTCGCCGGTTTCCTGCACCAGCACCTGGGCATTGGCCACGTTGGGCAGCAGATCGGCCAGCTCATTGAGCTCGTGGTAATGGGTGGCGAAGATCGTGCGGGCACCGATCCGTTCGGCCAGGTGCTCGGCCACGGCCCAGGCGATCGAAAGTCCATCGAAGGTGGCGGTGCCCCGGCCGATCTCATCGAGCAGCACCAGGGAATGGCTGGTGGCGTGGTGGAGGATGTTGGCGGTTTCGGCCATCTCCACCATGAAGGTGGACTGGCCGCTGGCCAGGTCGTCGACGGCGCCGACGCGGGTGAAGATCCGATCGGCAATGCCGAGGCGGGCACTGCGGGCCGGAATCCAGCTGCCGATCTGGGCCATCAGCTGCAGCAACCCGCTCTGGCGCAGATAGCAGCTCTTGCCGCTGGCATTCGGACCGGTGAGCACCAGCAGATCCGGAACGGTGGCGGCGTGCGGCGCAGACCCCAGCCTCAGGCTGTTGGCCGTGAAGGGCTCCTCCACCAGCAGCTGCTCCACCACCGGATGGCGACCCGCGTCGATCCAGAGCTCGCGCCCTTCGACGATCTCAGGGCGGCAGTAGCCACCGGTGGCCGCCACCTCCGCCAGAGAGGCGATCACATCGAGCTCGGCCACCCGCCGCGCCGCCTCCCGGATCACGGCGGCCCGCTCCCCCACCTGCTCGCGCAGGGCGCAGAACAGCTCGTACTCCCGCTGGGCGGCCCGGGTCCGCAGCTGCAGGATGCGGCCTTCGCGGCCCTTGAGCTCGGGGGTCACGAAGCGTTCTTCGTTGGCCAGGGTCTGGCGGCGGATCCAGTGCGTTGGCACCGAGGCGGCCTTGGCGCGGCTGACCGAGAGGAAGTAGCCGAAGGTGCGGTGGTACTGCAGGCGCAGGTTGGGGTTGCCGCTGGCGCGGCGCTCCAGGGCTTCCTGCTGTTCCAGCCAGGTGTCCTGGTCGTCGAGCTGGTTGCGCAGGCCATCGAGGCGGGCATCGACGCTGTCGTGGATCAGGCCGCCGTCGCTGAGGCTCAGCGGTGGATCGTCCACCAGGGTGTGGCGCAGCACCGCGGCCAGCTCCACCAGCTCCGGCCAGGTGCGCTGCAGCGCCGTCAGGGGGGGGCTGCTGGCCTGGGCGAGCAGACCGGCCAGCAGGGGCAGCCGCTCCAGGCCGTCGGCCAGGGCCACCAGATCCCGGGCCGAGGCGGTGCCGGCGCCGGCCCGGCCCGCCAGCCGCTCCAGATCACCCATGGGCCGCAGCAGGCGCCGCACACTCAGGCGCAGCGAACGGCTGGCCACCAGTTCGCCCACGCCGTCCTGACGGGCGCTGATCGCGGCCCGATCCACCAGGGGAGCCTCGATCCAGCGGCGCAGACAGCGCCCCCCCATGGCGGTCATGGAGCGATCCAGGGCCCAGAGCAGGGAGCCCTGCAGGCTGCCCCCCAGCTGGGTGCGGGTCAGCTCCAGGTTGCGGCGGGTCTGGGCGTCGAGCACCAGCTGGTCGCCGGCATGCCAGAGCCGAGGCATGTCCAGGGGCACCAGCCGGCCGGTCTCGGTGCCCTCCAGATAGGCGAGCAGTCCGCCGGCGGCGCGCAGGGCCAGGGGGGCCTCCGCCAGCCCCAGGCCATCGAGGCTGGCCAGGCGGAAGCGGGCCAGCAGCCTTGCCCGCGCCTCCGGTGCCGCGAACGGCGTGCGGGGCTGGCTGGTGAGCAGCAAGCCGTCAGGGCACCAGGCCGGTTCGGGCTCTCCGCTCCAGAGCACTTCGGCGGCGTCCTGCTGCAGCAGCTCCTGGTGCAGCAGATCCGTGCCCTGCCGCTCGGTGAGCCGGAATTCGCCGGTGCTCACATCGGCTACGGCCAGTCCCCAGTGGTTGCCCTCCCGCACCACGGCCGCCAGCCAGTTGTTGCGGCGGGCGCTGAGCATGCCCTCGTCCAGCACCGTGCCCGGTGTGAGCACGCGGGTGATCTCCCGCTTGAGCAGGGCCCCCTTGGCTGGGGTGGTCTCCAGCTGATCGCAGAGGGCGACGCTGAGGCCGCGGCGCACCAGTTCGCTGCAGTGGCGCTCAGCCGCATGGTGGGGCAGGCCCGCCATCGGGACGCGCCCGATCGCCTTGCCGGCCTCCTTGCCGGTGAGGGTGAGCTCCAGCAGGCGCGAGAGGGTGATCGCGTCTTCGAAGAAACACTCGAAGAAATCACCCAGGCGGTAGAGCAGCACCCGCTCGGGATGGGCCGCCTTGAGTTCGACGTAGTGGCGCAGCACCGGCGTCAGCTGGGCCGGATCCACCAGGCTGTGGTGATGCCAGCGGGGCAGGTCGTGATCAGGCAGGTCTTCAGCGTCGGCCGGAGCAGCGGCTGCGGCACAGGATCCGTCAGGGGTTGCTGCGCTGGTGGAGCCAATGGGCTCCGTGTCCAGACCACTGAGCTCGCCTCCGTTGCCGTTGCCGTCACCGGTCGCGAGGTCCAGGCCGCCAGCCGCTCTGGCTGGCCGGCGTCGGCGGGGCCGGGCCGTGGCATCGGCCTCCAGCTGGGCGTCGTCCAGGGGCGCCTCATCACCGCTGCGATTTGCCTCGACTGGGGCCTGATCCGAGCTGGGCAGCGCGGCCGGAGCTGCGGCGAACAGGTCTCCCTGCAGCCCCAGATCGTCCACCAGCGACAGCTGCTGCTCGGCTCCCGCGGCCACGCTGGCAGGACGAACGAGGATTGATCGTAAGGGGCCTGGTCGGCCCGCTCCCGACAACTTGTGAAGGAACCTGCCAGCTCCGGGACGGGGGCAGGAATCGTCGTGTGAGAATCCCAAAACTGACCGCCGGCGACCCCATGCCGCTGCCGGCCATCTCCGTTGCCGCACCCATGCAGATCCTCAACACCCTCACCGTTCTGGCCCTGGTGGTGATGTCGTTCGCGCTGGTGGTGGCGGTGCCCGTGCTCTACGCCAGCAGCGACGACAGCGGCCGCTCCAATCGCATCATCCTGCTGGGCGGCGCCGCCTGGGTGGCCCTGGTGCTGCTCAACTGGGGCATGAGCTATTTCGTGGTCTGAACCCCTTGGCCATTTTTGAAGGTCGCTTCACCGACGTTGCCAGCCTCCGCATCGCTGTTGTGGTGGCGCGGTTCAACGATCTGGTGACCGGTAAGTTGCTCAGCGGCTGCCTGGATTGCCTCTCACGCCACGGCATCGATGTGGGCGAGTCGAGCGCCCAGCTTGACGTGGCCTGGGTCCCCGGCAGTTTTGAGATTCCCCTGGTCGCCCAGCGGCTTGCCGGCAGTGGTCGCTATCAGGTGGTGGTCACCCTCGGGGCGGTGATCCGCGGCGACACCCCCCACTTCGATGTGGTGGTGGCCGAAGTGAGCAAGGGCGTGGCCAGCGTCGCCCGTGACACCGGAGTGCCGGTGATCTTCGGGGTACTCACCACCGACACCCTGCAGCAGGCCCTGGAGCGGGCGGGCATCAAGAGCAACCTGGGCTGGAGCTACGGCCTGCAGGCCCTGGAGATGGGCAGCCTCATGGGGGCATTGGCAGACCCCTGAGCCGCTACATGGCACTGGCCGGGCCTGTTGTGCCGGAGCCCCAGCCGCCATGTCCTTTGTGCTCTGGGACCATTTGGACTTAAGTTCAATTCAGATAAAATCCTGTATTGCACTGGCGAAAGCCCCGCAGACTTCTCTTCCTCTGCGCCTCCCTTGATCTGAGCGCTTGCCTGATCCTGGCAGCATTGCTCGATCAGACACGGAGAACCGATCTCCTGGGACAGCCTCGGTGGCTGATCGCCTTCGCACTTCTGTACCTGCTGTTCGGCTGGCTGTTCGGTACTTATACGGTGCTTCGCTGGCCCTGGTTGCGCCTGCGTCTGGTGATCCTGCGCCTGATGATCACAGCCCTGGCAACCATGCTGGTTGTGGCCCTGATGGATTGGCTCTTCAACCTGCCTGTGGGGCTTTACCTGAGCCACCGAAGCACACAGACGTTCCTGCTCGGTTCCCTCACCGTCTGGGCGCTGCTGGTGAGACTGGGCCTCCGCTGGCTGGGCCGCCACTCACCCCAGCGAGACTGGGGCCTGATGGCGACTCCTCACGAAGCCCCGGCAATCCTGCGGGAGTGGCAACGCACACCCTTTGCGGTCACCCCTCGGGTGCTCACCCCTGCGGGCCATGCCTTCCCCCCGGGCGGTGTGGTCCTTGGCAGCGATCTGCGCTTGGCCCCCGACCAGGAACACCAGCTTCAGGTTCTGGGCGACAACGGTGTCCCGATCACAACAGTGATCGAGCTGGCGGAGCGGGAACTGGAGCGACTGCCCCCCGCCCTTCTGCCTGCCGACTGGTTATCCCAGGCTGACATTCCCTGGTCTGACACCTTCAGTGTGCAACGCCAGCTCAAACGTGTTGCCGATGTGGTGGTAGCGGTCCTTCTGCTGGTGGTCTGCCTGCCTGTGATGTTGTTGGCAGCTCTCCTGATCTGGCTTGAGGATCGAGGGTCAGTGTTCTATGTCCAGGAGCGCAGCGGCTGGATGGGCCATACCTTCCGACTGCTCAAGCTGCGCACCATGACCCGCGCCGATCCGAATGCGCCTGCCAGCTGGACCTTGCCTGGTGACTGTCGCATTACGCGGGTGGGTCAGTTACTGCGGCGGGTGCGACTCGATGAACTGCCCCAGTTGATCAACGTGCTCAAGGGCGATATGAGCCTGATCGGCCCAAGACCAGAGCGCCCGGAGTTCGAAGCTGAGCTGGAAATTCATATTCCCCACTATCGCAAGCGCCATTGGATGCGACCAGGCCTGAGCGGCTGGGCTCAGGTATGTGCGCCCTATGCCGCAAGCCTGGAGGAAGCCGAACTCAAGCTCAGTTATGACCTTTACTATCTACATAACTGGAGCACAGCTTTAGACCTGCTGATTCTGATTAAGACGATCAAGATCATTCTCAAGGCAGGGGGCCGCTGAGGTGAAGGCACTGGTGTTTGGCTGCACTGGCCAGGATGGCTCACTGTTGTGTCGCTCGCTGCTGCGCCAAGGGGCAACAGTGGTGGGTGTGTCCCGCTCCAGCAATCCCAACCTGGCAACCCATCAGCAGCTTGGCATCACAGGAGATCTGGAGCTGACCACAGCAGATCTCTGCGATTTCCGCGAGATTCTAGAACTGATGACCCGCCATCAGCCAGAGGAAATCTATAACTTGGCAGCCCAGTCGTCGGTTGGACTTTCCTTTCGTCAACCGGTGGACACCTTTAACAGTATCATCAATGGCACGATCAACCTACTGGAGGTTGCACGCTTCGCCGACTTCAATGGACGACTCTATTTTGCCGGCAGTAGTGAGATTTTCGGAAATACGCCGCGACCCGCCGATGTGCGGAGTCCGCGCCAGCCTCTGAGCCCTTATGCCATCGCAAAAGATGCCAGCTTCAATACGGTGCAAGTCTATCGACAAGCCTATGGTCTCGGCTGCGTGACCGGCGTCCTGTTCAACCACGAATCACCCTACCGCTCCTCCACATTCGTAACCCGAAAGATCGTTGACGGGGCATTACGCTGCCGACACGATTCCCGATTTCGCCTACAGCTAGGAGATCTGTCTGTAGCGCGAGACTGGGGCTGGGCCGAAGAATATATCGACGCCATGCAGCTGATCCTTCGCGCCGACTGCCTGGAGGACCAGGTGATCTGTACTGGAAGAATGGAAACTCTGGAATATTTTGTCGCCCGCGTATTCCGGGAGCTTGACCTCGACTGGCACGATCATGTCGACCTTGTGGAGAGCCTGCGGCGTCCCTCGGAAATCCTCAGCAGTGTCGGAGATCCCGCGCCGATGCTGGAACGCCATGGCTGGCGGGCACGGCTTGATGTGGATGGTGTGATCGCAGCCCTGATCAGCCACGCCTGCCCCTGATCCGGGGACTGGGACGGTCGGTGGTGGATCCGTAGGCCTCCAGATGGTCCTGCACCAGCCGCTCGGGGGCGAAATGACGACGCAGCCGGGCATAGCGCTCTCCTCCCAGCCGGTGACTCGGCCGCGGCAGAGTCCCCTGCCCGGCCGCGGCCAGCAGCTCGCTCCAGACCCGTGCATTCAGGGCCGGCAGCAGGGTCGCGAAGCTCTGGCCAACCTCCCGGTGCACCTCCAGATCTGAGGCCACCACTGGCGTGTCACAGGCGAGAGCTTCGATCAGCGGAAGGGAGAACCCCTCAGCCAGGGAGGGCACCAGCACGGCTTCGGCGTGGCGGTAGAGCCAGGCCAGCACCGGATCCGTCGCTGCCAGTTGCAGCACCGCATCCTCCAGACCCTGGCCATGGATCCAGCGCCGCTCCTCGGCTCTCCAGGGGCCTCCTCCGGCACAGACCAGCAGGGGCTGATCCCTGCGACCCCGATCGCCGTCGCCGCCATGCAGCAGGCTCAGGGCCCGCAGAAGTGTGAGGCCGTTCTTGTAGGCGTGGCGCTTGCCCACCATCAGCCAGAACCGTCGCCCCTCCAGCGCCTCCACGGGCTGGGGGACCAGCCTGTCGATGGCGGTGGCGAGGTGGATCACCCTGAGGGGCGTCCGCAGGGTCGGCTGGAAGAAAGCCAGGTCGTCGGCGCTGGCGGCGCTGATGCTGATGATCAGGTCAGAGACCTCCAGCCACCCCGGCTTGTTGGCATGGGGGGAACGCAGGGCCGGCAGGAAAAAGTGCTCGGGATGGCGCTCCGGCGTCATGTCGAACAGGCTGCTCACCAGGCGTTGGTGGCTCTGCAGCCGATAGGGCCCGCCGCCGTAGAACGTGGCGTGCACCACATCCGCCCGCCGCCAGGGCAGGTGACCGGACCAGGGCCAGCAGCCCTGGCGCTCCTCCGCCATCAGCACCTCTGCGCCCGCAGCGCGCAGATTCAGGGCCAGTTCTCGGAAGTAGCGGCTGATCCCCCCCCGCCGCTGCCGCCGGAAGATCTGGCCATCGAAGCCGATGCTGACGCTCTGGGAGAAGCGAGAGGGCATGCTTCAGTCTCCGGTATCCCGGGTCACAGCGTGCCCATGGACCCCCTCCCTGCCGCCCCTGTGCCCGTGAAGGCTGCGTCTCCCGAGACCGATGCCGCAGGGTCCGGTTCGGAAGGCGGGCTGCCGCTGGTGACGGTGATCACCCCCTGCCTCGAAGCCGCGAGAACCTTGCCCGAGACGCTCACGAGCGTGGCGCGGGCTCGGCAGATTCTGCGGCAGGCCGGTGAAGACCTGGAGCATCTGGTGATTGATGGCGGCTCCCGTGACGGCACCCAACGGCTGCTGGAGCGGCATGCAGACCGTCATCCCTTCTGCCGCTGGCAGACGGACATCGGCGGCGGCCCCTATGCCGCCATGAATGTGGGCCTGCGGCTGGCGCGTGGCCACTACAGCCACGTGCTCAACGCAGACGATCTCCTGCTGGATCCGGGCGCCTACGCGGCCTTCCTGCTGCAGGCTCGTCGGCGGGAAGCCGCTCTGCTGCTGGCCTCGATCGGATACTTCCGCCGGCCCGATCGTTGGCTGCGGGCCCGGTGGATGGTGCCATCCCCGCCGCGGGATCCGGCCCTCTGGCATCAGCGGCTGCGCAGCGGGCTGCACTACCCCCATCCCGGCTTTCTGGCCGAAACCGCCCTCTACCGGGCCACCGGGTTCGATGAGCGCTACAGCCTCTCCGCCGACTACAAACTGATGCAGACCCTGCTGCTGCGACCCGAGCTGGCGGATCGCGTCCAGATCTGCTCGGACCCGCTGGTGGCGATGGCGGAGGGTGGGGCCACCAGCGGCTGGCGGGCGATCCTGCGGGGCCGGAGGCAGTTGGCCGCGATCAACCGGGAGCTGGGGATTGTGGCGCCGCCCTGGCAGCGCTACTGGGGCAAGCTGCGCCTGCGGCTGGGGCCGCGTCCGGCTCCGATACCCTTGCCCGATTGTCCAGGAGAGGAGGGGTGGCGCCGCTGAACATCGCCTTTGATGTGAGTCAGACGGGCCCGCGCAAGGCCGGTTGCGGGTTCTATGCCGCCGCCCTGATCGACGGCCTGCTGGCCTCGGGTGCACCGCATCGCTACACCCTGCTCACCAGCTTCGGCGATTTCTTTCACGATCCCAGCCAGGCGGCGGCCTTCCCCCATCGCCGTCAGGGTGTGGCCTATGGACCCCGCCTGCCGCGACGCAGCGATGCAGAGGCCTTCTGGCGGGATCGGCAGCGGGTGAACGATCAGCTCGCCGGCTTCGATCTGGTGCACGCCAACAACTTCTGGTGTCCGCCCTGGCGGCTCCGTTCCACCCTGATCTACACGCTCTACGACCTGAGCTTTGCCGAGCATCCCGAGTGGACGACCGAAAAGAATCGGCTCGGTTGCTTCCAGGGTGTGCTGCAGGCCTCCCTGCGGGCGGACTGGCTGGTGGCCATCTCCCATGCGTCGAAGCGTGCATTCCTGCGTCATTTCCCCCACGTGCCGGCGGAGCGGGTGCGGGTGATCCATCCGGCCTCGCGCTTCGATCAGCCCGGCTTCGATCTGCAGCCCAGCCAACCGCGAGCCGCACTGTTCCGCAGCGGCCGGCCCTTCCTGCTCTCCACCGGCACGATCGAACCGCGCAAAAACCAGCGCTTCCTGGTGGAGGTGTATCAACGCTTCCGGGAGAGGGGCGGAGCGGCGATTCCGCTGGTGTTTGCCGGTGGCAAGGGCTGGTTGATGGAAGGCTTCGAGAAGGATCTGGCGGCATCGCCCTGGGCCTCGGATATCCACCTGCTCGGCTATGTGAGTGATCGGGAGCTGATCTGGCTCTACCGGAACTGCCTGTTGAACCTCTACCCAAGCCACTACGAGGGCTTTGGTCTGCCTGTGCTGGAGGGGATGGGGCAGGGGGCAGCGGTTCTCAGTTCCTCGACCACCTCACTGCCCGAGATCGTCGCGGATGCCGGCATCCTCCTGGCACCGGATGATCGCGACGGCTGGGTGGAGGCCATCGAGAGTCTCCTGAACCAGCCCCAGAGGCTTGCCGGTCTGGCTGCTGCAGCCCGGGACAGGGCTGCAGCCTTCAACTGGCAGGACAGCACCCGCCAGCTGCTGGAGCTCTACGAGGAGGCCGCGGCAGCCTCGGCGGCCTGACCCTCCAGGGCATGACGTCGACTGGCACGGCGCAGCTCCCGCAGAGCGGAGATCCCGACGCGATGGTTCCAGCGCCACTGACTGCGCATCGTTTCCAGATAGAGGCTGATCTTGAAGCGCAGGGGATGGTCGCTGCGGTCGATCCAGGCCGCCGTGCTGTGGTGCGCGTAGGCGAAGACCCATCGCAGCGGCACCTGGCCGTCGTAGGCCTTGAACATCTCGGCGATCTCCCGATGCACGGCCGGCCGGTCCCTGAGGGTCTTGTTGTCGGCGTAGAGGCGGGAGCCGGCCAGCTTGTCGCTCAGGTAGGCGAAGCGGCAGCCGGCATCGGCAAGCCTGAGCCAGTAGTTGTAGTCCATGCAATACCGCAGACCCGGATCCAGCAGACCCACCGTCTCCACCACGCGCCTGCGGAAGAACAGGGCCGGCTGGCAGATGAAGCAGGTGTGGCGCAACAGTTCCGGATCCCAGAAGGTGGTGGGGTAGGCCTCGAAGGCCCTGTCATTCAGGTCGATGTGATCGGCAGCTCCGTACACCACATCCAGGTCGGGATCGTTGGCGAAGGCGGCAGCCACCCTTGCAAAGGCACCGGGGTAATAGACGTCATCCGAGTTGATCCAGGCGATCACATCACCGCCGGCCGCCTGCAGACCCTGGTTCACAGCGTCAGCCTGGCCTCCATCCGGCCGCGACACCCAGCGCACCCCGTCACCTGCGGCCTCCAGCACCTGCAGGGTGTCGTCGGTGCTGCCGCCATCGAACACCAGATGCTCATGGGCGGGATGGCTCTGACTGGCCACGCTGGCCAGGGTGCGGGCCAGAAAGGCCCCCTGGTTGTACGAGGGCGTCACGACACTGATGCGGATCGATGCGCTCATGGAACGGTGCTGCGGAGATGATTCTCGGAGGCGCTCAGCCTCAGGCCACCGGACCGGCGGCATGGGCTTCCTGGAACAGCTCCCAGTACTGCTGAGCCATCACAGCCGGCTGGGCGTAGGCGTCTGCCTGGCTCAGGCCCCGCTCGATCAGCCGGTCTCGCAGGGCCGGATCCTCCGCCAGCTGGCGCAAGGCATCGGCGATCTGCTGGGGATGGCCGGGATGGAAGCGCAGGGCGGCCTCCCCGGCCACTTCCCCCAGGGCGGTGGTGTCGCTGCAGGCCACCGGCAGGCCGCGGGCCATCGCCTCGATCACCGGCAGGCCGAAGCCTTCGTAGAGGGAGGGGAACACCACGGCCAGGGCGTGCTGGTAGAGCCCCTCCAGCTCCGCATCGCTGACGAATCCGGGCAGGAGGACGGCCTCAGCCAGACCGAGCTGCTCTGCCAGCTCGCGCAGGGGCTCGAGCCGGTCGACGCCATCACCGGTGCACACCAGTTTCAGGTCGGCTGGCAGCCCCTGGTGGCGGGCCATGGCGAAGGCACTGAGCAGCAGTTCATGGTTCTTGTGACGCCAGAGATTGGCGGGGTAGAGGAAGAAGCGTCCGGAGGGCAGGGCGCAGGGGGGCTCAGCCATCGGCACGGCCCTGCGGCTGAGGGCCATGCGGTGGGGAATGACCACGATCCGGCCGGGATCGCCCCCCAGCTCGATCGCCTCCTGACGGGAGAACTGGGAGATGGCCGCGATGCGACTGGCCTTCGCCAGCATCTGGCGGAAATGCTCCAGGCGCTCCCGGCGGGCCGCGGCGGGGAAGAAGTCGGGATAGGCCTGCACCTGCAGGTCGTGGAAGGTGGACACCGTGGTGAGGCTGGCCCGGTGCAGCAGCGGTGCTCCAAAGGGGCAGTAGAGCAGCTGCGCTCCCTCGCCCCGGTTCGGTTGCCCGGTCTCCACCGGCGTCCCGGGCCGCGAGGCCAGACGTCGACGCCAGCGGCGACCCGCCCGACCCAGACGCCGCGAACCCAGCCAGCGTCCGGCCGCCACCGCGGGGATGACCGGACCGACGTGGAGATTCGGCTCCAGCGGCGATGCGAGTGCCAGTTCCGGCAGCAGCTCGGGCCGACAGGTGCAATCGAATCGCACCTGGGGGTGCTGACGGGCCAGCTCGGTCAGCAGGGTGAGGATGAACGGCTTGGCGCCACCGTTGGCGCCACCGGGGAGCATCGGGGTGAGGTCCACCCAGAGGTGTTCCAGGGGGGGAGGGGGGGCAGGCATCGGCAGGCCGGCGGAACGATCAGGACTGGCGCCCCGCAGTCGGTGCAAAGCAGCGACCCAGGGCCCGCCAGGGTTTGGTGATGGCCCAGGAGCTGCTGCGCAGCAGGGCTTCCAGCCGTTGTTCGAGATTGTCAATCCTGGCCAGCAGGGCGCTGCGTTCGCGGGCCCAGTGCTGTTGATTCGCTTCCCATTGCTGCTGCTGCCGGTCCAGCTGCTGGCGGCACACGCCGGCCTGGTGCCATTGCTCCTCGGTGAGACGACACAGCAACGCCGCCTCCTGCAGGGCCCAGTGGCTCTGGCGTGCCTGGAAGGCCTGATCGTGCTGGCAGAAGGGCGCAGCGAGCCGTCCTACCGCCCGGATGTCGTGCTGGTCGGGGGTCGTGCCGCGGGTGCTCTTCTCATCGTGGATGCCACTCACATCGCTGGCGTAGTAGGGCGTCTTGCCGAGCTGCTGCCAGAGATCGAGGCAGAGGGCGATGTCTTCGCCGCACACCCGGAAGCTCTCGCGCAGCCCCCCCACCGCCAGGAAATCGGATCGACGCAGCAACATCAGGGCGCCGGTGACCGCGGGGATCGGGCCTGATTCGAGCGCTTCCGGGCCCTCGGCGTCGATCAGGGGCCCCAGCTGGGGTCGCAGGCGGTTGTACGGCAGACCCTCCGGGGAGGAAAACAGCAGCCCGGCATGGCTGATCTGTCCGCCCGACTGGCGCAATCGACCGCCCAGCACCCCGACCTCCGGGTGCTGGCTGAGGAGATGGATGGCGCGATCGATACTTCCGGGATCAAGGATGAGATCATCGTTGAGTAGCAACAGCCACTCACCCTGCGCCTGCCGCGCCAGAGCGTTCATGTTGCTGGCGAAGTGATACGGCTGCCGCTGAGCGATCCGAAATCCCGGCAGAGCAGGCGCGGGGGGCTGGAGAGCGTTCTCAGCCTCAGCGCTGCCATTCCAGGAGCAGAGCACTTCATCACCCGGGTGCCAGAACGCCCGGGCGTCCTGGAGTGTGGCCAGCATGCGGTTGAGCAGCTCCGGTGTGCGGGAGATCACCAGGCAGGAAAGGCCACCGGCCCGGTGGAGGTCCGTGTCCACGGCGGCTGTGGACATCACGCCAGGGTCCATCCTTCCTCGGGCCCGGCGGCGAGACTCAGCTGCAACCAGGGATGACGCTGCTGCAGGTGGCGGCTCACCAGCCGCAGCCGCTGATGGGTGGCGGTGGCGAGCATCGATTCAGGGTGGCGGTGGTAGGTGGCCAGCCGCTGCGGAGCCAGCACGCCCTGGTAGCCGGCTTCCATCAACTTGCACCAGAAGTCGTAATCCTCCCATCCGCCCGGAATGTGGGCATAGCCCCCCACCGCGTCCCAGGCGCTGCGCCGCACCAGGGCCATGGCGTCCAACAGGTTGCGATCCAGGAAATGGCAGCGCTGCCAGCTGCGGCCGCTGATCAGGCTGGGCGCCGCCCCTGTGGAGTCGCTGCCCTGCAGCACGCCGTCCTGGAGCACCTCCACCAGGGGATGCACCACGGCGATGTCTGCCGGGCTCGCCTGAGCCAGGCGCAGGCAGGCGGCCACCGCCTCGGGGTGGAGCAGGTTGTCGGCATCCAGCACGAAGCACCAGGGAGCCTGGGCGAGCCTGAAGGCGGTGTTGCGTGCGGCCGCCAGACCGCCATTGCCGGTGTGCCGCACCAGCAGGGCACGCACGAAGCGTTGACCGTGGCGCTCCAACCAGGCCAGGCAGCGCTGCTCGCCACCGTCCTCGGAAGCATCGTCGACCACGATCAGCTCGAGGGGTCCATGGCTCTGGACGAGGACGCTTTCGAGGGCCGCGGTGATCCGGTCGGCGTAGTTGTGCAGGCTGATGCACACCGCCGCCGTGGGCGTCTGCACCATCCCGCCTGGCCCGGAGGCGTCGCCTTGCCAGGCCCACAGAAGCGTGTGGGCGGGCCTGGGGGTCTGCACCGGCGGTGGTGCTGGCGCCCCCTGGCCCCGCCAGCGCAGTTCCCCCTGCAGCTCCATCGCGCTGAGTGGCGCCACGAAGCCCTGGGGCGGCAGCCAGCCCGGTGCCGGGTCAGAGGGGGGCATCAGGGCCTGCCACCCCCGCAGCAGCCGCTCACTGCCTGGGGGCTCGAGCCGCACCAGCTGGATGCCGGCACGGTTGCAGGCATCCAGCCAGGCGGCCAGCAGCCTGGCCTGCTGCGGGGTCTCGATCGCCAGGTCGTCGAACTCCGGCCAGCCCCAGATCGGTGGCGCCAGGCTTCGTTCCCACTCTGCTCCCAGACTGCCGAAGGCGAGGATGGGCGCCAGCCCGGCCAGGGCCGCCGCGGGTGGTACTCCGAGCTGCCGCGCGGCTTCGGCCTCCGCCTCCTCCACCGCCAGCCAGCCGTTGGGGGCGACGCCGGGCTCGAGGGGTTGGGCATTGATCCCCAGGCGACGCAGCAGCGGCACCTGCTCGGCCCTGGCGAACACCCAGGGCAGCAGCGCCAGACCGAGCAGCTGCAGGCTGGCGGGGCCCGGCGGCAGGGGGCTCAGCACCAGGGCGATGACCGACTCAGCCGCTTCGGGCGGCGCCTGCCCCTCGATCAACGAGAACCCCGGCGGCAGGGGTGCATGCTGCAACCAGGCATGGACCTGCCAATCGTGCAGGTGGGTGCCCAGTACCTGCAGGCGGCAGCGCTGTGGAAGCGGCGGTGGATCCGGAAGCAGGGCAGCGGGCAGGGTGAAGCTTCCGGGGGGGGCAGCGGCGATCGCGGCCAGATCGTCGGCGCTGAAGCCCTGCCGTTGCCAGTGACGGAGCCGCTCCACCGCCTGCTGGAGATCGTCACCCTCCAGGGCCAGAGCTGCTGCCCCCCACGGATGGAGCCCCTCCAGTCGGGCGGCGCGCCAGAGCGCCTGCCGCTGCAGTGTGCCGGCCAGCCAGCGCGGTTCGGCCACCGGGGAGGGCGGGATGCCGGCCGCCAGACCCACGGTGAGGAAATGGCGCAGCGGTGCTCCCCGAACGGTGAGGCCTCGGTTACGACAGGCCAGCCGGTAGGCGTCCCCCTCGAAGGCGGGATGGGGGGAGCGCTGCTCCCGCCATCCCCGCCACCAGTAGTGGCAGAGGGGGTCGTGGTCCAGGCCCAGACCCGGCGCCTGGCGGCGATAGTGGGCCGGATCGAACCAGGGGCCCACCTCCGCCTGGGGCGCCAGGGAAGCGCGCCGATGGATCAGCTGGGAGCGCAGGGAGCGGCCGGCCGGTGCGATCGGCGGTATCTGCTGGCGCCCCGGCGCCGCCAGCCAGCGAACCAGCCGCCTCTGCCGGCGTTCCCGATCGGGTGGCCCCGCAGCCAGCTCCTGCAGCGCACGGTGCAGCCGACGAAGGCGCGGGTGCAGGGCCTGGGGGAGCTCGGCGCGGGAACGGCGGCTGCGCCGATGACCTGGGCGGATGCAGGCCGCGGCAGCCTCGAGGGCCGCTGACATGGGTTCGGCTTCCAGGCAGAAGAGTCCCAGGGCCTGCAGCTGGCGGCGGCAGGTCGAAGGATCGAACCAGGCGCCATAGTCGACCACCAGCAGGGGAAGATCAGCGGCATCCAGCAGAAGCGCACGGTTGTGGCGCCACCAGAGGCGCTGGGCCCGCCAGGCGGTCATGCCGGCGGCCCGGCGATCGCGCTGGAGCAGCGACACCATCACCTCGGCGGGATCCCGCACGCTCAGCACCAGCTTCAGGGGCACCCCGCGCTGCGCGGCGACCTGGCGCCAGAGCGGCAGCAGCAGGCACGTGCGCGGATCCTTGATGGCCCAGGGCCCAAGCTGGCGCCGCTGCTCCTGCGCCAGAAGCCGGTCGAGGCTCTCGGCAGCGCTGCGTACGGCGGGAAAGTCGAGCCAGCCCTCGGGCCGATGCAGCACCCCCGCTTCCGACGGCCACCACTGGCCCATTGCGATCAGCAGCTGCTCCTGCAGAGCCGTGATGTCGGAACGTTCGTAGTAGCCCTCGGGGTTATGGGCATCGCCGGCGATCAGATCACCCGGCAGCGGCACCCCCAGTGCCGGCAGCAGCGAGCCCAGCAGCGAGGTGCCGCTGCGATGCATTCCCACCAGCAGGATCAGGGACGGGGACTCCGGCGGGCTCAATCCGGGGACGGTTGGACAGGGGGCTCACCGTAAAGGGAGCGTTCCCAGGCGCTCCAGCGGGGGTTCACCGCATGGATGCGGGCACGGTCTGCCGCGCTGAACCAGGGCTCAAAGGCTGGGTCCACCACAGGCTTGGCATTTTCCCGCGGTGGTGAGTGCAGCGCCGGCGTGCCCGGCGGCAGCAGGGGCAGCAGATGCTGATTGAAGTCGGCCGTGAAGTGCTCGAGCCGCAGGGCGCACATCTCGGACGTCAGGCCGAAGTACTGGAGCCACCAGTCTGCAGCCACCCAGGTGCCGCCAAGGCGGAGTGAATAGGAGAGCCCGCTGCGAACCGGCTCAAACGGGAGATCCGGCAGGTTCATGTGCCGCCGCTTGTGGTGCCAGTCGCTGATCAGCCAGGCGTCCAACCGCCGCGCCGTGATGAAGCGGCGCCGCTGCCCGGCCTTCCAGCGGCCAAGGCTTTCCCTGAGGGCAATGGAATCGTGCTTGGCGGGGGTGTCGTCGGCATCGACGGCGATCCCGGGGAGATTGAGCTCGCGGAACAGACGCGTCATGGTGGTGCCGCCGGTCTTGGGCAGATGAAGCCACAGGAACGTGTCGGCCACGATCATCGATACCCGCCTCTCGGTGGTGGATCAGCAGCGACATCCTGGCTGCCGCCGGCACGGCCCCCCATAGGATCCCGGCAACGTGGGGGAAACGAGCCGGTTGCGACTGCCCGATTTCGTTGGCCTCGGGGCGCAGAAGGGGGGCACCACCAGCCTGCACCGCCTGCTGGCCGATCATCCACAGGTGTGGTTGCCCGCCAGCAAAGAGCTGCACTACTTCACCCTGAACCACGGGCGGGGCCCGATTTGGTACGGGCAGCACTATGCGGCGGCTCGGAACGATCAGCGCTGCGGCGACATCACGCCGTATTACCTGTTCCATCCGGCTGCACCGCAGCGGTTGCATGACCTGATCCCCGGCGCCCGACTGGTGGTGCTGTTGCGGGACCCGGTGGAGAGGGCTCTTTCCGGGTTGTTCCATTCGATCCGCCTGGGGTTGGAGTCGCTGCCGCCCGAGCAGGCCCTGGCCGCTGAGTCTGGTCGCCTGGCCGGAGCGGATGAGCAATTGCGGGCGGGCCTGTCGCAGCACCATTCACACCAGGTGCACAGCTACCTGAGCCGCAGCTGCTACGGCCCCCAGTTGGAACGCTACGAGGTCTTGTTCGCTCCGGAGCAGCTCCTGCTGATCAAGGCGGAGGATCTCTTCGACCGGCCGGAGCTGGTGTGGCCACGGCTGCTGGGTTTCCTGGGCCTCGACCCATCCCCCTTGCCGGAGCGGCTGCCTCGGCACAATGCGGGCGCCGGCGAGGCCGGACAGGTGCCGCAGGAGCTGCGACGCCAGTTGCGGCGTCAGCTGGAGCCGACCTACGACCAGATGGCCCGGCGCTACGGCATAACCTGGCCATGACCGGCGCCATGGTGCAGCACCTTGATGCAGTTCCACCGATGACAGCCAGCCTGCCGCCCAGCGGGGCTGAAGGGGTGGCCGAGCTGGGTCATCGCCGTTATGTCGGCGGGCTGTGGGAGGAGATCGGCCAGCTGCAGTTCGATTTCCTGCTGGCTCAGGGGCTGCAGCCGTCGCATGTGTTGCTCGACATCGCCTGTGGGGCGTTGCGGCTGGGCGTGAAGGTGATCCCCTACCTGGAGCCGGAGCACTACCTGGGCATGGAGAAGGAGGCTGCCCTGCTTCAGGCCGGACTGGAGCAGGAACTGACAGCGGCGGTGCGCCACCAGAAGCGGCCCCAGCTGCTGCAGGGTGCCGATTTCAGCTTTGAACGCTTCGGGCGACGGGTGGATCGGGCGATGGCCCAGTCGCTGTTCACCCATCTGCCGCCGGCCGCGATCGAGCAGTGCCTGCAACGCCTGCGGCCCTGCCTGCAGCCGGATGGGGTCTTCTACGCCACCTACTTCGAGGTGCTGCAGGAGCAGCGCAACCCCACCGAAGCCCACGACCACGGCTTCTTCGCTTACACGAAGCAGCAGATGGAGGGCTTTGGTGAGGCCCATGGCTACCGGGCCGAATATATCGGCGCCTGGAACCATCCCCGTGATCAGGTGATGGTGGCCTACCGCCCGGCGCCATGACAACGACGGGGCCGTCGCCCCTGCCCCAGAGCCCCACGCACCAGCTGGAGGCCTATCGCATCGCCATCTTCAAGGCCCACTGCAGCGTGGTGCTGGGCACCCACCTCGAGCCCTGGGCTCGCGCCCTGGCCAGCCAGCGGCAGCCGAGCGGTCCCCAGGATCCACACCTGCGGGCTGTGATCGTGGACGATCGCCCCACGCCGCTGTTGCGGATGACGGTGCTCAACACCTTGTTGATGGGGCGCCAACGCTGGGGAGTGACGCTCTACACGGCGCCCGCGTCTCTGGAGCGCAGTCGTGCGCTGTTCGCCGACCTGGCAGCGTGGGTGTCGGTGGTCGGGCTGCGGGCGGGAGAGGCCGACCACTTCGACTGGCTGGCCTACAACCGGCTGCTGAAGACGGCCGCGTTCTGGGCCCAGCTCCCCGCCCCGAAACTGCTCCTGTTTCAGACCGACACGTTGCTGATCGAGCCACCTGATCCTGCCGTCTTTGCCTATGGCTATGTGGGATCCCCCTGGGCCAAGGGCCGCCATGTGAGCCAGGCTTTCCCCCGCTACGGCGCCGATCTGGAGCCTCTGCCACCCGTCTGGCTGACCCGACGCTTCTGCAACACGGTGCCTGAGGGGATGAGCAATGGCAACGGTGGCCTCTCGGTGCGGGATCGCCAGCTGATGGTGCGCATCTGCCAGGCCGAAGCAGCGGCATCGCCGCCGGAGGAACCGGAGGACATCTTCTTCGCACGGCACCTGGCACGCCATGACCCCACTCCACCACCACCAACGGTGGTGGAGCGTTTCAGCTGTGAGACGGCCTATCACGCCAGTGCAGGCGCCCATGCCGCCTGGCGCTACCTGACAGCTGCGGAGGTGGCGGAGATGTATGAGCGCCACCTCAAACAGGTGCTGGCACTCACCTGCGCGCCGATATCCTGATCTGGCCGAAGAACATATTGAAAACCAGGCCTTAGTTGCACTCTCTATTGATAGTTTCGGCAAACGCGGGCGAGGCTGACTCCAGCCGTGAAAGACACCGAAGTCATGGAAGAGCCAACCCCATGAAGCGTTCCATTCTTCACGACGGACCTTAAGGGAATACCTGTGGCATTGATTGGCGCCACGATCCGGCGCAGCAGTGGAAAGCCAGGGTATTGCGCCCATATTGGGCCTTGGTGCTGGCGATGATCTCCGCCGGCAGAACAACAACGCCATGGCTGAGTTTCTGCATGTGGTTGATCCAGCGGAAGCCATGCTGCTCCGCTGCCAGGCCATAGATCCCGGGGGCGATCGGATCGCGGTGCCAGCTGCCATCGGGCTCCAGGAAAGGGCGGCACTCGTAGTAGGCCAGGCAGGAGCGCAGGAAGGGGTGCCCGGCAACCGCGCCCAGCACCGCCGCCTGCAGGCCGATGCCGGGTGGCGGTCCCTGGTGGCGAACGCCTGCCCGCCGGTTGCCATCAGCATCCAGCCAGGCGGCGCCGTTCCCGGCGGCAAAAGCCATGGGATTGAACTCCACCGCCGTGAACGCCTCGTAGCCCAGCAGGGGCTCCAGGGAACGCACGGCCAGCACATCCGCATCGAAATACACCCCCCCATGCTGAACAAGAAGCCAGAGCCGCAGCACATCGGAGGCAAAGGCCCACTGCCTCAGCGCGATCGCCTGCTGGGCGAAGAGGGGCAGGGCGCTCTGATCAAAATCGGCCAACGACCAGTGCCGGATCTGGAAGTCAGGCATCACCTGCTGCCACGACGCGATACAGCGGCGCATGAGCTCTGGCCTGGGCTCATCACTGAGCCAGAGGTAATGAAGGATTCGGGGAATCACCAGACCGGCCTGCTCAGGAGTCTGCCGATGGTATGGAGCTCCCGAGTGCCTGGTGGACCTGCGTGATCACACCGTCCCAGTCGCCGGGGCTGGGCTGACGGAACAGCCGGGCGCTGGGGTACCAGGGCGTATGTGTTCCCTCATTGCCCCACCACCAGAAGAACGATTGCGGAGCGGGCAACAGCATCCAGGTGGGCTTGCCGAGGGCGCAGGCCAGATGGGCCGTGGCGGTACTGATCGTGATCACAAGATCGCAGCTGGCAATCCAGGCGGCCAGGGCTTCCAGATCGTGGAAGAAATCGGCGTCCGGACGGTGAATCCCCAGACGTTCAAGCCCCTCAGCCTCCCCTGGCTCCAGGGCCCCATGCTGGAGGCTGATCCACTGGGTGTCGGCCTGGCCGGTCAGTGGTTCAAAACTGGCCAGGGGGATGGACTTCGGTCCGGCATAGATCGATCCCACGCTGCGCCAGCAGAGCCCCACCCGGCTCCTGTGGGTGGGGTGGGGCAGGCAGGCGCGCACCCGGGCCAGGTCGCTCTCCGCCCCTGGCCGCAGGAATGGACTGCGGCGGCGCAGCCAGGAAGCCTGGTCGAAGCCGCTGTGCAGACCGAGGCTGCCAAGCGGCAGGGCGGCGGTGATGTCGAGGCCCGCCAGGGAGTCCCCCTGGCTGATCACAGGCACACCGGGGAAGCTCCGTTGAACCAGCCGTTGGAGGCGGGCTGAGACCTCCAGCACCAGAGGCTGCCCCTGGGCGATCAAATCGCGCACCAGGCTGAGGAAGAGGATTTCCTCGCCGATCCCCTGCTCCCGCCAGATCAGCAGGGAGCCTGCAAGGGGGTGCTGGTCCACCTGCCCCTGCCAGCGGGGCAGGTGCTGATGCCGCTGGTGGGAGATCATCTGGGGAGCCAGCCAGCGGGTCTCGTAGTCGCGCCAGGTCGATGGCGTCCAGTCGCCGGCGAACAGGTCGAGAACGGCCCGGTTGAAGCGCCAGATCTCACGCTCGGGGTCGTCCTCCGGCATCAGGTTCCGGCCCCGCTCCACGCTCTCCTTCGCGGCCACCAGATCGCCACGCGAACGCTGCAGCTCGCTGCGCAGCAGGTGCGCCTTGGCCTGACCGGGATCACGCTGCAGCACCGTGTCCAGCAGACCCTGGGCGGCGTCAAGATCGTCTTCGGCGAGGCGCACGCTGGTGAGCACCAGCAGGGAGGGGATGTGGCTGGGATCGACCGTCAGGGCCCGTTCCACCATGGCCAGGGCTGTGGTCCTGTTCTTGAGCTCCAACAGCAACAGGGCCAGGAGATGGAGGCTTTCCAGGTGGGCTGGATCGTGCTCCAGCCCCTGCTCCAACACCTCCCGGGCCTGGTCCAGGGCACCGCGATCACGCAGCAGATTGGCCAGATTGACGCGGACATTGCTGAAACCAGGCTGTTTGCGGATCGCTTCGCCGTAAAGCGCCATGGCCTCCTCGCTGCGTCCATCGGCCTTGAGCAGGGCACCCAGGTTGGAGAGCAGGATGGGGTGGCGGTTCGTGGCCTGCAGGGCTGCCCTGTAGCCCGCTTCTGCGGCGGCGGTATCCCCACGGCGGTGGGCGGCGATCGCCGCTTGCACCAACGCATCGACCGAGCGCATGGGTCGCTGCCGGCCGGTGGCCCCGGGGGTGGGGCGGCCTCCGAATCCACCGGCTTTGGCCATGGCAGGAACTCCTGGGTAGCGAGGAAAGACAGGGCGGGGCCAAGCCCGATTCAGCCCACCGCGCGGCTGGCCACCAGCGACATGAGCGCCAGCTGGCGAGACAGGCACGGCTTGAGGCTGTAGTCGGCCAGAACGGTGGCACGGGCGGCGGCGCCGAGGCGCTCGGCCAGGGGACGATTGGCCAGCAGCTCGGCCACGCTGGCGGCGAGCTCGGCGGGAGAGAAGAAATCCACCAGCAGGCCGTTGTGACCGTGGCGGATCACCTCCTGCACCGGTGCGGTCGCCGACCCCACCACGGCGGCAGCGCAGGACATCGCCTCGAGCAGGCTCCAGCTCAGAACGAAGGGATAGGTGAGATAGACATGGGCGGCACTCAGCTGCAGCAGTGGAATGAACTGCTTGTACGGCAGATGGCCGCTGAAATGCACCCGGCTCGGATCGAACTGGCCCTCGATCTCGGCGAGAAAGCGGTCTTTCCATTCCCCTTCCTGGCAGACGGCGCCATAGCTCACCCCCTCGGTACGGCCCACGATCACCAGCCGGGCCTCAGGCGCCAGCCGCTGCAGCTCCGGGATGGCCCGGATCATGGTGTGGCAGCCGCGATAGGGCTCAAGACACCGGTTCACAAAGGTCACGATCGGCTCGCCCTGACGCAGGGTGGTGCCGTCGGGAAGGGTCAGGGGCGGAGCATCGGCGCGGGGTCTCGCATGGTGGGTGTCGATGCCGTCGTGGATCACGCTCAACCTTGAGCGCCAGGCGGGTGGGAAGCTGCTGCGCTGGAAGGCGGTGGGTGTGACGCTCCAGTTGCTGATCTCGAGATTGAGCAACAGGTTGGCCGTTTTCATGCGGATGCGGGCGCAATCCTGCCAGCTGGGGATGCCCTGAAGTTCGGGATCAAAGTCATAGTCGAAACCATGGGCCTGGTAGAAGAATTCCTGATAGGTGAGGATCGGCGCTTCCGGCCAGAGATCCCGCAGAAAGAGCATTTCGCCCCAGCCGGGGTGACCGCAGATCAGATCCGGGCTGAAGCCCTGTTCGCGTAAACGATGGGCTGCGGTGGCGCAGGCCTCACCACGGATGGTCTTGGTCTCCACATCCTGCACCCAGGGCTGCAGATCTGTAGCGCTGGCGCGCCGAATGCCATAGCGCACATGGGTGACACCGGCGGGGATCGGTTCGCTGGGCTCCTCGATCGCCAGGGCCACCAAGCGGTTCCCCCCCGCCTTGGCCAGTGCGCGCACGATGTGGCGGTACTGGCCGGGGAAGTTCTGATGAACGAAGAGGATGTTCAAGGGGCTGGAGGTGGCGGAACCTAAAATCGTGGTGCTCAGTGTGCCGCATGAACAGGATGGCCAGGCCTTGTGGCGTGCGTGTTGCCATCCCCCACTATTTCGATGATCGTGGCAGCGAGCAAGGCTATGGATCGCGGAACGGGAAACGGCTGAGCCGTTCTCTGGCCCTGGCTCGCTGTCTGGGATCGGTGCTGGGGCTGGCACGGTCTGAACGGGAAAGCGTGCTCGACATCGCCGGGCGGGGCCTGCGCACCACAGCGGAGCCGGTGTATCCAACCCAGCGCCTGGCTGGGATTGCAATCGAATGCCATGTGTTCGTGACCGGCGACGCCTGGCTTGAGGAGGTGCTGACCTGCTTCAGCGACCGTCTGCATGTTCATCGCCTCGACCTGGAGGATCCACGCGACCTGCCGGCGGCGGCGCGACAGCACCTGCTGGAGCGGGATCCAGTGGCTGATCTGAGCCTGTACCTGGAGGATGACCTGGTGATCCAGGATCCGGATTACCTCGACAAGCTGCTCTGGTGCGCCCAGCTCACGGAGCAGCGGGTGGTGCTGATGCCGCACCGCTACGAGCTGCGGTCCAGGCTGGGCCTGGGCCGCCTGTTCGTCGATGGTCCTCTCGATTGGTCGACCCTGGTGGCGGCGAATCCGATGCTGGCCCGGCACCGTCCGCAGGCGAATGTGGCCGAAGCCTGCTGGAGAAACGGTGAGATGCTGCACTTCGATCGTGCCAGCAATCCCCATGCCGGCAGTTTTGCCCTGAGCCGGCCGCAGCTGCAGCAGCTGCGCCAGCAAGCAGACCTGCCCCGGGACGGCTTTGTGGGCCCCCTGGAAACCGTGGCCACCTATACGGTGCTGCAACATTTCGAGGTCTGGAAACCAGCCTGGAACTGCCGGCAGTTCCTGACGATCGAACACGGCTATCCCAGCTTTCTGGGCTATACGAACCATCTGCCCAACCTGGGCACAATCGGCTGAATCGACCACCAAGCCTTGACACGAAACGAAGAGCAAGCCAATCACGACAAAGCCCCTCCAAAGGAGGGGCGAGAGAACATTCCAAAAACTCTGCAACCCGCAGAGTGAATGGAAATTAGATGAAGTTTGCCTGGGAGAAGGTGGTGGTGAATGCCACATTTTTAAGCACAACCAGGTTATTAGTAAACCCATCAAGAGGATTGAAATCTTCGTCCTGGGCAACGCCAATCAGAACATCGTTGCCACTAAAGCTGAACGTGAAGTCATCCAGATCGGCATTATAAGAACCCCGAATAGCGTAGTTCTCACCAACAGCAAAGTTGCTTGACAAGACGCCCGTTCCACCATCGAAACTGGTAAGCACTGCGTCAGGATTGAAGATGTTAAAATTATTGGCAATCACATTTGTACCGGCCCCTGCATCCCAATCGGTGATGATGTCAACCGCATCGTTGCCGCTGAATTCAACGCCAACGGTATAGACATTGCCGCCAACTAACACACTGACAAAACTACCGTCGTCAGTCTCGAACTCGTTGTAACGGAACTGGTTGCTGCCGGTGCCACCGGAGAGGATGTCACCATCTTCACCACCCACGAGGATGTCGTTCAAGTCACCACCGAAGATGGTGTCGACTCCAAGGCCACCAAACAAGCTGTCGGCACCATCACCACCGACGATATAGTCGCCATAGTCAAAAGAGTCGCGATAATCGCCATCCTCGCCACCATGAATATAATCCAGTACATGAATATCCTGCAGCTCCATGGCAATCTTCATAACAGGGAAGATTTGCCGATCTCCAACGATGTAATCGTTGCCCGCATCACCGAAAAGCCGATCACTACCGATGCCGCCATAGATAACATCATTGCCATTACCACCGAAGATCAGAAGGCCCGATTCGGAATCTTCGGCAAAGATGCTGTCATCACCATCGCCACCTTCCACAACAGATCCAGCGAAGGAGCCGTCGATATCCAGCTCGATGGTGTCGTTGCCCAGGTTGCCACCGATCACGGTGTTATTGACATTGTCGTTAAAGCCGGAATCGACCGTGACAACGTCATCGCCTTGGCCACCAAAGATAGACGATCCGTTAATGTTGACTGAACCATAGTCGCTATCAACATAGACAAAGTCTCCACCCATGTTGCCATTCAGAAGGGTGCTCTGGATGGGGCCAACATAGAGTTGGTCGTCGCCTTGACCACCATTGATCGTGGAGGCGATGGCAGCAATCCCGAGCTGATTGTTGCCGATCACATCATCGCCAATATTGCCGCTGATCAGGCCAGCAGACCAGACATTCCCAGAGAAGATCGAGACTTTTCTGTTGAAGGCGATGAAGGTGCTGGAATCACCGGCAACAATATTTTGCGTGATCAGATCATTGCCTTGACCACCGCGAATGGTGGAGAGATTCTGACTACCCTCGAAGGCGATGAAGTCATTACCAGCCTCGCCATTAGCCTCAAAGTTGGTCGAGCCGTTGGGAAGATCAAAGATGACGATCGAATCAGCCCCTTCCGTACCTTGGAAGGTTGTTGCGGCCGAGTCTGAGCCAGGAAGAGTCGAAAAGCCATCGCAGTGCATTGGCGCTGAATATGTTGGTTATTCTACACTTTTGCGACAGTCTTGTCCACCTCAAGGGTGCTGCTGCTGCCCGCAACTCAGAGAGAGCACGCATGGCCATGGCGACCCAGCACCTAGCACAAGAAAAAAGCCCCTCCGAAGAGGGGCCCAAAAACGTTCCAGAGGCTTTGCAACCCGCAGAGGGGTTGGAATCAGACGAAGTTCGCCTGGGAGAAGGTAGTTGTGAACGCTACATTGGTGAGGACCACCAGATTATTGGTGAATCCGTCAGGTCCAGGATTGAACGGACCGTCTTGTTGGGCCGTACCAATCAGAACATCGCTGCCAAACTGATTGAAGGTGAAGTTATCCAGATCGGCGTTGTAGGAGCCGCGAACGGCGTAGTTTTGTTCATCAGTAAAGTTGTCAGCGAAGACACCCTGTCCACCGTCGAAGTTGGTGAGCACAACGCCAGGATCAAAGACGTTGAAGTTGTTGGCAATCACGTTGGTTCCGGCCGAAGCATCCCAATCGGTGATGATGTCAACCCTATCGTCGCCATTGAATTCAACGCCAATGGTATAGATGTTGTCGTCAACCAAGACATTGACGAAACTACCGGAGTCAGTGTCGCTGGAGTTGTAGCGGAACTGGTTGCTGCCGGTACCGCCGGAGAGGATGTCAGCGTCTTCGCCACCCACGAGGATGTCGTTCAGATCACCGCCGAAGAGCCTGTCGCGACCATAGCCACCGAAGAGGCTGTCAGCGCCATCGCCACCAACGAGGTAGTCGTCGCCACCGAGGCCCTTGATGTAATCATTGCCGGCTTCGCCGAAGATGTCATCACCAGCGCCGTAGTCGCCGTAATAATCTCCACCGGCACCGACGATGTAATCGTTGCCTTCGCCACCGAAGATCAGCAGGCCGGTGCTCGAACGACCAGCGAAGATGCCATCATCGCCATCGCCACCTTCAACTACAGAGCCCGCGAAGGAGGCATCGATATCAAGGATAATGGTATCATTACCCAGGTTGCCGCCGATGACGGTGTTGTTGATGTTGTCGTTGCGATCGGAATCAACCGAGAGGAAGTCATCACCCTGACCACCAAAGATGGACGATCCGTTGATGTTGACCGAGCCATAGTCGCTATCGACGAACACCCGGTCAGCACCCATGTTGCCATTGAGCAGGGTGCTCTGGATGGGGCCGACATACAGTTGGTCATCGCCTTGACCACCATTGATGGTGGAAGCAATGGCGGCAATACCGAGCTGGTTATTGCCGATCACATCATTACCCATGTTGCCGCTGATCAGACCAGCGGACCAGATATTTCCGAAGTAATCGGTGATGATGTTCTGAGTGATCAGATCATTGCCCTGGCCACCGCGGATGGTGGAAAGATTCTGAGAGCCCTCGAAGGCAATGAAATCATCGCCTCCCTCACCATTGGCCTCGAAGTTGGTGGAGTCGTCGGGCAGATCAATGATGACGACTGAATCAGCACCTTCAGTACCCTGGAAGGTGGTTGCCGCTGAAGCGGATCCGGGAAGGGTGGTAAAAGCCACAGTGGTTTTCTGGGTTGCAGGAACGCTGATGAACTGTACGCTTAAAAGCGCATCCATGCCAGTTTATCAGTGCCTTGATCGGCCGGCAAGCAGGCTGGCACAGTCACGAGGGGCCAGAGAGATCGCTGTCGTCGCAAGGGTTTTGACTGACGGGCCTCGACCGGCGGAGCCACGGGTGATTGAGTCCACTGTTCGTGGATTCACACATTACAACGGAGTCTCACCTGGCGCAATTGATCAGGACTGCGCCCTGTCAGATGCGCCGGATGCTGTTGGCCTTGTCGCGGAAGGTGCCGAGCAGAAGCTCCAGGTAGGAAACCTTGCGAAGCTTGATGTTCGCTTCCACCGACATCCCCACCTGCAGGGGCAGATCTTTGCCATCGCGCGCCTTCAGCCCCTGACTGGCGAGGCTGATTTTGGCTGGATAGCGATAGCTGGACGCCGCTTCACCGGATTTGTTCGGATCCGGGGGCAGGGCATCGGAACCGATCTGGCGCACCTCGCCCTTGAGAGAGCCGAAATCAGAGGCTGGGTAGGAGTCGACGCTGATCTCCACGGGCATTCCCACTTTCACAAAGCCAATGTCGCGGCTGCTGATCTCAGCACGAACCTCCAGATCTTTCTGCGGCACCACCGTGAGGATCGGCTCTGTGCCCTGGGCGGCAAAGCCAATCGATTTAGGCTTGAGGTTGAACACCACCCCATCGACAGGGGAACGAATCTCCTGGTAGCGGAGCGTGGTGCTGGCCTCGACCAGATCGCTGCGGAGTTGTTCAAGGGCGGCACGCAACTGCTGCGTTTGCTGATCGAGCACCGCCTGCTGCCGCAGACGTTCGATGCGATTCTGCATCAGCCGGCCGTGGGTCTCCTTGACCTTGTTCTGCTGCTGTAAAAACTGGAGCTCGGCAGAGGCACCCTCACGAGCCAGCTGCTCAAAGCGATTCATGATTTCCGTATCGAGCCTCAGATTATTGCTGAGCATGTCGGCTTCGGCTGCATTGAGCTCGAGGTAGCGCTGCAGCTCCTTCTGCTTCAGATTTAATTCTCTCTGCTTGAGGTTGATAGCCTCCTGCAAGGAATTCACCTGCTGGCGGCTGGCTTTCTGGTCGAGTTGAATCAAAACCTGGCCCGCTTTCACCGCTTGGCCCTCTTTCACCAGAATATCGGCGGCGACTCCGCCCAGAGGCATCTGGATCTCCCGCACGGCACCGATCGGCTCAAGACTGCCCGGTGCGATCACCACTTCATCGGTGCGGGCCAGGGCCAGCCATCCCACAGCAAACACGGTTGTGCTCACCAGACTCAGGCTGACGGCGTGCATCCAGCGTCGTGATTGACGCAGGGCTGCAGCGTTGGCGGGTTGCTCAGGTGCCGACAGGTGCCCAGAGTTGGTGTTGCCTTTGCGTTGATCGAGATGGATCATCAACCTGCCTCCTGCTGACGATAAAGCGCGTAGTAGCGGCCCCGCAATGCCATCAACTCATCGTGGGTGCCCGTCTCCACGATCGCGCCCTGATGCATCATCACAATCAGATCGGCACGACGGATCGTTGAGAGACGGTGCGTGATGAAGAACACCGTGCAATCGTGCAGGGCTTCGACCAGGTTGTCGCACACCCTGCGCTCGGTGTCGTAATCCAGGGCACTGGTGGCTTCATCCATCACCAGCAATTTCGGGCGGCTGAGCAGGGTGCGTGCGATGGCGATGCGCTGGCGTTGGCCTCCGCTCAGACCAGCGCCCCGCTCTCCGACCGGAGAGCTGTAACCACTGGGGAGGTCCATGATGAACTCGTGGGCGCAGGCCAGCTGGGCGGCTTGAACCAGGGCATCGCTCTCGGCATCGGGCTGCGTCAAAGCGATATTTTCAGCGACCGTTCCAGAGAACAAGAGGGGATCCTGCGGCACAATGCCAATCTGACGGCGAAGCGAATAGAGTTCTACCTTGTCGATGTCGTAATTGTCGATCAGAATACGGCCTTCATCTGCGTTATAAAGACGAGGCAACAACTTCATCAACGTACTCTTGCCGCTGCCGCTCTGACCCACAATGCCCACAAAGGTTCCGCTTGGGATTGTCAGATCAATATTCTTCAGGACCGGAGGCTGATCGGCGCGAAAGCGGAAGCTCACGTTCTCAAAGACCACATTGCCGCAGATCGGAGGCAGCGGGATCTTGGCCTGATCGGCTTCATCCGATTCCTGGGGCGTGTCAATCACATCAGCCAATCGCTCGAATGAGACTCGAAGTTCCTGAACGGTCTGCCAGATACTGGAAAGCCGCAGAATCGGCTGCGTCACATAGCTGCTCAGAATTCGGAAAGCGATCAGCTGGCCCAGGGTGAGATCTCCACTCAGAACCAGGGTGGCTCCCATCCAAAGCACCAGAAGCTGTGAAATCTTCTGCAGGACCTGGCTCGTCTGGCTGAGGGCCGTGCCCGTAATGGTTTTTTCAAAACTGTGGGCAATGTACTGATCATAAAATTCTTGCCACTTCCAGCGGCTCACCATCTCGACATTCTGGGCTTTCACCGTCTGAACGCCGGTCAGCACTTCCACAAGATGGCTCTGGGTTTTGGCGTTGGACTCTGCAGACTTGCGATATTGCCTGCGAAACAGTGGTGCTCCCAGGACAGTCAGGCCAATCTGGATTGGCAGCACCGACAAGGCCACCAATGTAAGAACCCAGCTGTAGAGCACCATCACAGCGATGTAGATCACCGAAAACGCCGCATCCAGCACGGTGGTGAGGGCCTGTCCCGTCAGAAAATTGCGAATTTTCTCAAGCTCTGCAACACGCGAGCTCAGTTCACCCACGGGCCTGCGATCGAAGTAGTTCAGCGGCAGACGCAGGAGATGGTCGATGATCTCAGCACCCAGGCGCTGGTCGATGCGATTGGTCGTCTCGGTGAAGAGGAAGGTGCGCAGGCTGGTCAGGACCCCCTCGAGCAACGACACCACCAAAAGGGCAATGCCAAGGACCTGCAGGGTGTCAAGACTGCGTTGCCGGATCACCTTGTCGATGATCACCTGAATCAACAGCGGGTTGGCCAGGGTGAACAGCTGCACCACAAAGCTGGCCGCCAGAACCTGCAACAGCACACCCCGGTAGCGCTTCAGTGCCGGCCAGAACCAGGATGGGCCGAACTTCTGCTCCGGGGTGGCGTTGGTTCGATCCACCACCAGCAGAGCGATACCGTCGGGAAACTCCTGCTCCAGCTGCTCGGGTCGCAACTCCACCAGCCCTCTGCTGGGGGATGCCAGGGTCATGCCCCGCGCATGGCTGCGGCGGACCAGGGCAAAGCCTTCTTTCCAGCTGACCAGAGCGGGGGTCTGCAGGCGGGTGCCCTGGCTGGCTGGCACCCTCGTACCCATCACATGAAGGCCCAGGTTGGAGGCCAGCTGGCCGCAGAGCTGCAGATTCGGCTGTTGCCCCCGCCGCAGGGCATCCTGCATCACCTTGTCGATGGCATCGCGCCGGAAGGCCAGCTTCATGTCGAAGGCCAGCATCTGCAGGCAGGCCACCGCCTCCTGGGCTGCCCCGTTGGCCCGGATCAGCTTGCCCCGGGGTTTGCCTGCGAAGCTGAGCTCGCTGACCTGGGGGGATTCCGGTGCCACCTCCGCCGCGATCGGAACGGCCTGGCCAGGGGTTGGCTCGGGTTCCGCCAAGGGGGGCTGATCGGGCTGCCGCAGCAGGGTGTCCAGCAATCCCTGCGGCAGGCTGAGCAGGCGCAGACCGAAGGGTCCGGCGGCGTTGGGAAGGGCGGCACCCTCTTTGAGAAGGCTGGAGAGGGGGGGGCCGCCATCAGCACAGAGGCTGGCCAGAAAAATCTCGCGGCCTTCGGCCCGCAGAGCCTGAATGGCCGGGATCGTGAGGGGAACACTCCGGGCCTCGGCGATGGCCTGGGCCAGGACATCGCGCACCGAGCTGCCGTTCAGAGCCTGACGATGGCTGTGACTGTCGAGCAGCGCCGCCACCTCCGCCCGCCAGACCGTTTCGAGGCACCATTGGCGAAAGCTGGGTTCGGTGCGGTGCAGTTCCAGGATGTGCTGATCGTCCAGACAGGCGGCCAGCAGCTCCGTGGCGGCACTCACCGATTCACAGGGCTCACCCCGCAGCAGCGACACCACACCAACCAGGTCTCCGGGGCCCAGGCGTGAGAGGGTGGTCATCCTTCCCTGCTCACGGCCCAGCAGGCGGGCCTGACCCTGGAGAATCACCATCACCTTGGCGGGAAGAATCCTGCCATCGGTGAGGCTCTGCCCAACGCGGAAACGCACCAGCTTGGCGTGCTCAGCAAGCAGACGCTGGCCCGAGGAGCTCAGATTCTGGAAGGCCGCATGACGCTGCAGACTTGAGGCTGGGGTGAGGGTCATACGGTAGGGACCGGAGAGGCCGCCGTGAGGTTGGTGAGTCTAAGGTTGGTCTCAGAGTCGACCCATTGTTCGAACAGCTCCCGCGCCATGCGATCCGCCATGGCATCGTCGAACCTGGCCGGCCGGTAGCTCTCCAGGCGGAGGATCAACCACCACTTCTCGAGACGAAAGGGCTCGTGCAGGATCCCCTTCGAGGTGGTGCGCAGGCGCTCGGCCAGAGCCGGATGCGCCTGGGTGAGAGGGACAGGGCCGACCAAGCCTCTGGCTGCCTTTTCGGGACCCTCGGAGTGGCTCGCGGCAAGGTCGGCGAAGCTGGCTTCTTCGTCGGCGATCCTGAGGTAGAGCTCACGGGCCAGATAGGGATCTCCGACCCGGATGAGGCTGTACACCACCTGATCGAGCTGGTTCTTGCGCTCAAGAAAGTGGGACTCGGCCTTGGGAAGAAAATGCTCTCGGACGTAGTGAGAGATCCTCGGTGGCAGGGTCATCTGCCAGGCAAGGGCCTCATCAGAGAGTCCGTTATGCATCTGGAATGCCTGCTCCAGGTCAGGGCTGCTGATTCCGTGTCGCTGCTTGAAACGCTGGCGGGATTGCTCCAGCTCCCCATCCTCGAGCTGGACAGTGCCAATGGTCTCCTCAACCACTTCGCAGCGCACCAATTTCCGCAGCAGATTGTGCCGCTGCAGAAAAGCCAACGTATCCGGCGGAAGGGACAGGATCCTATCACTCATTCCTCAGATCTTAAGGGGCGACTCCCGCCAGGCGGCCTCCCCCCCCGACCACTCGTGGCACCGCCTACGGGGTTCGGTCGAGCGTTTGACCGCGCGCCCCCCGGTAGTGCATGATTGGCCCATCGGGAACGCGCCGATCATGTTGGTGTGTGGCTCAAGCCACAGCCAACCTGCGGATGTAGCTCAGTGGTAGAGCATCTCCTTGCCAAGGAGAGGGTCGAGAGTTCGAATCTCTTCATCCGCTTACTGGTCATTCCGTTTACCTGTTGATCTGCTTGATCATTAGTTTTTGTTGTTCATTGGCCTCGAAACCCAGCTTTTCATAGAAACCCTGGCTGTTGGTGGTCATCAGATAAGTGCGTTCGATGCCCGCCAAGCCGGGGGCCTGGATCAGTTCCTCCACGATGCGGCGCCCCAGCCCCAGGCCCTGTTGCTCCTCCGCCACCATCACATCCCAGAGCACGGCCCTGTAGGCCCCATCGCTGGTGGCCCGTCCGAATCCCACCAGACGGCTGCCTGACCAGGCACTGACCACGGCCTGGCTGCCCTGGAGCATGCGGCGCAGCCTCTGGCGATCGCGGCCGCAGGCCCAGAAACTGTGGGTATCGAACAGCCGCTGGAGCTGGCCAATCGCATCGCGGGGTTGCAGGTTGGGACCCAGTCCCCAGCGCAGTCCCGGCGCGCCCGGACGATGGCGGATCAGACGAATCAAGGGTTCACCGGTTCGTTGGAGCGATCGGGTCCTTGGACCGATCGGGAAGCGAGCCGTCCGATCTTCGCCCCACGCTTCTGCTGCAGACTTTCCGACGACCCGCTTGGCCACGCATCAATTTGCCACGCATCGACGAGATCACGCTGTTTCATCCTCCTGGCCGCTTTCCACGCCGCAAGAACCCCTTCGGCAAGGACATCGCCAATGCAGGCCTCTTCGGTGCGCTGGTGCGGCATGGTGCCTACCGCCGGGTCAACGTGCTCAACCAGCCCGGCATCCCCGCAGACCAGATCGCCGCCGATCTCTTCCCTGATCAGGAGGTTCCGCTGACGCTGGAGAGCGGAAGCCTCCTCTCCACCACATTGCCGGCTCGCAGCGGCGTGGTGCTGCGCGGCCAGCCCTACCTGTCCGAGCTGGCCTGGCTGCGCCGCGCCCACGGGCTGGATGGGGACTACAGCCTGGTGGGCCTGATCCATACCATTGCCCCGCCCGCAATCCGGGAAATGATCGGGGCGGCCGCTCTGGCTCCCGTGCACGACTGGGATGCGCTGGTCTGCACCTCGCCGGCGGTGCAGGAGGCCATCACCGCCATGTTCGAGGCCTGGACCGGCCATCTGCACGATCGCTTTGGCGGCCTCCGATCACCTCGGCCCCGTCTCCCGCTGATTCCACTCGGGGTGGACGTGGAGACCATCGCCGATCAGGCGTCAGCCCCGGCGGCCCGCTCGGAGCTGCGCAGCCGCTGCGGCCTCGACGATGACGCGGTGCTGGTGCTGTGGGTGGGGCGTCTGTCGTTCTTCGAGAAGGCCTTCCCCCAGGCGATGTTCCAGGCGGTGCAGGAGGCGGCCGTCAAGACTGGCCGACGCCTTGATTTCGCCCTGGTGGGCTGGTATCCCAACGGTGACGACGACCGGCGGCGCTACCACGAGGCGGCTGCAGCGCTGGCGCCTGATGTGCAGATCCACGACCTGGACGGCAACGATCCAGCCGTCGTGGCCCAGGCCTGGGCTGCCGCAGACATCTTCCTCTCCTTGGTGGACAACGTTCAGGAGACCTTCGGGCTGGCGCCTGTGGAGGCCATGGCCGCCGGCCTGCCCGTGGTGGTGAGCGACTGGGACGGCTACCGCTACACCGTGCGCCATGCATCGGAGGGATTCCTGATCCCCACCCTGGGCATGACCGGCTCCGGGCCGGGTGAACTGCTCGCCCATCTCCACAGCTTTTCGCAGGAGACCTATCAGACCTACGTGGGGGCTGTGGCTCAGCACACCGCCGTCCACGTGGGAGAGGCCGCCGCCGCGCTGACCCGTCTGATCGACTCGCCCGAGCTGCGGCGCAGCATGGGCGCCGCCGGGCAGAAGCGTGCCAGGGAGATGTTCTCCTGGCCCGTGGTGGTGAGCCAGTACAACGATCTCTTCGCTGACCTGGCCGAACGGCGCCACCAGGCCCCGCCGCTGCCCCTGCCCCATCCCCATCGGCTGCATCCGCTGCGGGGTGATCCCTTCGCCGACTTCGCCGGCTTCGCCAGCCAGGTGCTCGAGCCGACCCGGCGGCTTCGCTTCCGGCAGGGGATGGGTGCCCATTCCCTGAACAGGATCAGAGGCGTCGAGCTGGATCGGTTTTTTCCCGGCCTGCGAGCCTCCCCCCGGGAGACCCAGCAGATGCTGGAGCTGCTGGCCCGGGCCGAACCGACCATCGGTCTGGACGCCGCAACGATCGAGGCGGCCTTCGCCCCCAACCGCCGGCCGTTCGTGCGCGCCTCCCTGGTGTGGCTCGCCAAGCTCGGCATCCTCGACTGGTTGCCGGTGCAGGCGGACGCAGAGGCGGGCTCTCCAGCCCCGGAGCACCCAGGTAGGGTGCCAAAAGCTCGGTAGGTTCCGGTCCATGCTCAAGCTGCTGCTGGGTGATCCCAATGCCCGCAAGCTGAAGCGCTACCAGCCGATCGTTTCCGATATCAACCTGCTCGAGGAGGAGGTCGCTCCCCTCAGCGACGATGAGCTGCGGGGCCTCACGGCCGAGTTCCGCCAGAAGCTGGAGAACGCCCGCAGCGGCGGCGGCAACCTCGAGGCGGTTCAGAGCCGGGAGCGCAAACTCCTCGACGAGCTTCTGCCCCAGGCCTTCGCGGTGGTGCGCGAGGCGGGCAAGCGGGTGCTCGGCATGCGCCACTTCGATGTGCAGCTGATCGGCGGCATGGTGCTGCACGACGGCCAGATCGCCGAGATGAAGACCGGCGAAGGCAAGACCCTGGTGGCCACACTGCCCGCCTACCTCAATGCCCTCACCGGCCGTGGCGTGCACGTGGTGACGGTGAACGACTACCTCGCCCGCCGCGATGCCGAGTGGATGGGGCAGATCCACCGCTTCCTCGGGCTTTCGGTGGGGCTGATCCAGCAGGAGATGGTGCCCACCGAGCGCCGCCGCAACTACGGCTGCGACATCACCTACGCCACCAACAGCGAGCTGGGCTTCGACTACCTGCGCGACAACATGGCCAGCGACATCGCCGAGGTCGTGCAGCGCGAGTTCCACTACTGCGTGATCGACGAGGTCGACTCGATCCTGATCGACGAAGCCCGCACACCGCTGATCATCTCCGGCCAGGTGGAACGGCCCCAGGAGAAGTACCAGAAGGCGGCCGAGGTGGCGGCACGGCTGGTGCGGGCCGCCGAACTCGGCAAAGACGGCATCGATCCAGAGGGGGATTACGAAGTCGACGAAAAACAACGCAGCTGCACCCTCACCGATGAGGGATTCGCCAAGGCCGAGGAGATGCTCGGGGTGAGCGACCTGTTTGACCCGGCCGACCCCTGGGCGCACTACATCAACAACGCCATCAAGGCCAAAGAGCTGTTCATCAAGGATGTGAACTACATCGTGCGCGGCGAGGATGCCGTGATCGTCGATGAGTTCACCGGTCGGGTGATGCCCGGGCGCCGCTGGAGTGACGGCCAGCACCAGGCGATCGAAGCCAAGGAAGGCCTGCCGATTCAGCCGGAAACCCAGACCCTCGCCTCGATCACCTACCAGAACTTCTTCCTTCTCTATCCGCGCCTGGCCGGCATGACCGGTACCGCCAAGACCGAGGAGGTGGAATTCGAGAAAACCTACAAGCTGGAAGTGGCGATCGTGCCGACCAACCGGCCGCGATCGCGGGCCGACTGGACCGATCAGGTGTACAAGAACGAAGCGGCCAAGTGGCGGGCCGTGGCCCTGGAAACAGCTGAGATCCACAAAGCCGGCCGCCCCGTGCTGGTGGGCACCACCAGCGTGGAGAAATCCGAGCTGCTCAGTGCCCTGCTGGCCGAGCAGCGCATCCCCCACAACCTGCTCAACGCCAAGCCGGAGAACGTGGAGCGGGAGGCCGAAATCGTGGCCCAGGCCGGTCGGGCCGGCGCCGTGACCATCGCCACCAACATGGCCGGCCGGGGCACGGACATCATCCTCGGCGGCAACAGCGACTACATGGCACGCCTCAAATTACGCGAGGTGCTGCTCCCTCGACTGGTTCGTCCCGAGGACGGGCACCGGCCGCCGATTCCACTGCAACGCTCCGCCGAAGGCGGTGGTGGCTTCGCCGGCTCGGGCAAGGCCGGCGGCACCCCGGCGGATCCGTTCCAGGCGCCCACCGAGGCCCGCGCCATGGGCAGCCTCTACCCCTGCGAACTCAGCCCCGAAACCGAGCTTGCCCTCTCCAGCCTGGTGAAGGAGCTGGTGTCCGCCTGGGGCGACCGCGCTCTCTCCGTGCTGGAGCTGGAAGACCGCATTGCCCAGGCGGCCGAAAAAGCCCCGACAGACGATCCTCAGATCCAGTTGCTGCGTGAGCGCATCGCCCAGGTCAAGGACGAATACGAGCAGGTGACCAAGCTGGAAGAACAGCAGGTTCGGGAAGCCGGTGGCCTGCATGTGATCGGCACGGAGCGCCATGAATCCAGGCGGGTCGATAATCAACTGCGCGGCCGGGCCGGCCGCCAGGGCGACCCCGGCAGCACGCGCTTCTTCCTCTCGCTGGAAGACAATCTCCTGCGCATCTTCGGGGGCGATCGTGTGGCCGGCCTGATGAATGCCTTCCGGGTGGAGGAGGACATGCCGATCGAATCGGGCATGCTGACCCGCTCCCTGGAAGGGGCTCAGAAAAAGGTCGAAACCTACTACTACGACATCCGCAAGCAGGTCTTCGAATACGACGAGGTGATGAACAATCAGAGGAAAGCTGTTTATACCGAGCGCTACCGCGTTCTTGAGGGGCGTGAACTGAAGCGCCAGGTGATCGGCTACGGCGAGCGTACGATCGATGACATCGTGGAAGCCTATGTGAATCCCGACCTTCCACCGGAGGAATGGGATTTGGGTCGCCTGGTGGACAAGGTGAAGGAATTCGTCTACCTGCTCGAAGATCTGCAGCCCACGGATGTGCAGGGCCTCTCGATGGAGGAGTTGAAGTCTTTCCTGCAGGAACAGATGCGCAACGCCTATGACCTGAAGGAAGGCCAGATTGAGCAACAACGTCCCGGCCTGATGCGCGAAGCCGAGCGGTTCTTCATCCTTCAGCAGATCGACACGCTTTGGCGGGAGCATCTGCAGGCCATGGATGCCCTGAGGGAATCTGTGGGTCTGCGCGGCTACGGACAAAAAGATCCCCTGATTGAATACAAGAATGAGGGCTATGACATGTTCCTGGAGATGATGACCCAGATGCGGCGGAACGTCATCTACTCCATGTTCATGTTCCAGCCTCGTATGGAGGCGACAGCAGCTTCGGTGACAGCCTGAGTTCGGGCGGATCGCGCTGGAGCCGGCAGGCGCCGATCACAGTGGTGGCACCGGCTTCGACCACCCGTAAGGCGCGATAATCCACAACCCGGTGCACGAAGCTCTTGCCCTGGCCGTGCAGAGTGAAAATGCCCCCCCCTGCGAAATACAGCCCTGGCCAGAGCCCGCCCTGAAAAGTGAAACGCAGGCTCCAGGCGCTGCCGGCAGACCAGGCGAGGCCGGGCTGGGTCATGGCCGCCGTCTGGTGCTCGGGGAAGACCTGACCACTGATCCGCTGGCCCGTATGGCTGGCCAGGTGACAGGCGAAGCTCAGCCCCTGCAGGTCCGTGTCGGCGTGATAGCTGAAGCAGAGGGCAAAGCCTTCACCGAAGGGCAGCACGTTGGCGCGCTGCCCCTCCAGGGTTTCGATCCAGGCGTCGATGATCCTGGCGCCGTGGCTGGGGTAGATCTCGCTGCTCTGGGGCAGCAGGCTGGGATCGAACCAGGCATGCAGGGGTCCGGGTGGAGCCGCGGGCTCGAGGGCCTCGGCCGTTGCTGCAGGACCGCCGGGGAAGCCGCTCGCTGACTGACGCTGCAGCCCAGGCCCCAGCACTGCATCCCATTCCGCGTCGCCGGCGGTAATCAGTCGCTGGTAGAGCACCGTCACCCGGGCCGGCTCCTCCAGGAGACGGGCGCGGCCCTTGTGCAACAGCAGAGCCCTGTCGCAGTGCTGCACGATCTGGGGGCAGCTGTGGGTCACCAGCAGCACCGCTGTGCCGTTCTCCTTGAGGCGTTCGAGGTGGGCATAGCACTTTTTCTGGAACAGCTCATCGCCCACTGCCAGGGCCTCGTCCACCACCAGGACATCGGGATCCACGTGGGCCTGCACCGCGAAGGCCAGCCGCACCGCCATGCCGCTGGAGTAGGTCTTCACCGGCTGATCGATGAAGGGGCCGATATCTGCGAAGGCCAGGATCCGATCCAGCCGTTGCTCTGTCTCGGCCCGGCTCAGCCCCAGCACCGAGGCATTGAGATACACATTCTCCAGACCGCTGAATTCCGGGTTGAAGCCACTGCCGAGCTCCAGCAACGCCCCCAGCCGGCCGCGCACCCGCACCCTGCCACTGGTGGGGGTGAGGGTGCCGCAGAGAAGTTGCAGCAAGGTGCTTTTGCCGGAGCCGTTGCGGCCCACCACCCCCAGCGTCTGACCGCGGGCCAGGCGGAAGCTCACCTCCTGCAGAGCCCAAAACGGCTGGTACAGCCGGCGCCTGTCCCCCCAGAAGGCCTGCAGCAGCCGATCACGTGGGTGATTGTAGATGTGGTAACACTTGCTGATACCTTCGACCAGGACGGCGTCGGTGGTCGATTCCGACGGCCGCGTCATCGGCACCTCTGCATCGTGGGTCTGCGGGCTGGAGGTCATGGGAGTCAGAGCACATCGGCGAAGCCGCGCCGCGCCTTCTGGAAGAGACGGAAACTGATTTCGCAGGCCAGCAGGCCCAGCGCCACGCCCAGCACCACGTAGCTGGCGGACGGGGGCCGTCCCTGGATGGCCACGTTGCGGGTCTGCTCGATCACCACAACGAGCGGGTTGAGGCGGAGCAGGGGCTGCCAGCGCAGCGGCAGGGCGCTGAGGGGATAGAACACTGCGCTGAGGAACATCAGCATGCTCACCACGGTGCCCAGCACCTGACCCAGGTCGCGCACGTAGACCCCCAGCGCCGAAAGCAGCCAGCTCAGGGCCAGGCAACCGCTCACCAGGGGCAACCAGATCAGGGGAAGCCACAGCAGGGTTGGAGGAATCGATCCCTGGGCCAGCAGCTCGAACAGGGCCAGCACCACCAGGCTGGTGAGCGCATGGAAGCAGGCCGTGGCCACACTCACGGCGGCCAGGATCTCAAGGGGAAAGATCACCTTGGTGACCAGATTGGCATTCTCGAGGATCAGCCCGGGCGCCTTGGTCGCGCTTTCCGAGAAGAGGTTGAACACGATCAGCCCGGCAAACAGATTGATCGCGAAACCGAGCGAGCCGGCCTCCTCCAGATCTCCCCAGCGCGCCTGGAACACCTCGGAAAACACGAAGGTGTACACCGCCAGCATCAGCAGTGGCGTGAGAAAACTCCAGCCCCAGCCCAGCAGCGACCCGCGGTAGCGACCCTGCACCTCACGAACGGTGAGGCTCCAGGTGAGTTCCCGCTGCCGCCAGAGGGCGCGCCAGAAGCGCGGGGTGATCCGTCGGTGCCAGCCGGCCTGCATCGCGGCAGGTTACGTGCTGCCGTTCACGGCGACTCGTCGCCAAGAAACTCCAGGATCTCCCGGTCCTTGAGACTCTGGGACAAGCCGCTGCAGGGTTCCCGCAGCGGCCGGCCAGCCGCCACCTCCTGCAGACAGGCCTGCATGCGCGTGAGTTCATTTTCGAGGGTATCGATCCGTTCCATCAGGTTGCGGATCACCCGGGCTTCGGTGTCCGGCAGGGCCGAGTGGGCCAGGGGGTCGATGCGCACGCCGGATTGATGCACCACCCGGCCGGGGATGCCCACAACGGTGCAGTTGGGTTCAACGCTGCGCAGCACCACCGACCCGGCGCCGATGCGGGTGTTGGCCCCCACCGTGATCGCCCCGAGCACCTTGGCGCCGGCCCCTACCACCACATTGTTCTCCAGGGTGGGATGGCGCTTGCCGTGCTCCTTGCCGGTGCCCCCCAGGGTCACCCCCTGATAAAGCAGGCAGTTATGGCCCACCACGCTGGTTTCGCCGATCACCACGCCCATGCCGTGGTCAATGAAGACGCCCCGGCCGATCCGGGCACCGGGGTGGATCTCCACCCCGGTGAGCAGGCGTGAGAGCTGGCTGAACAACCGCGGCAGCAGCGGGACCCCCGCGCCCCAGAGCCGGTGGCTGAGGCGGTGCAGCACCAGGGCGTGGAAGCCGGGGTAGCAGAGCAGGATCTCCAGGGTGCCGCGGGCGGCAGGGTCCCGTTCCTTGATGATCGCCAGATCGGCCCGGATGGCATTCAGCATGGGGAGATCATGCTGCGGCAGCGATCATGCTGCGGCAGACAGCAGGCCGATCTCCTTGCGCAGCTGGTCGATCGTGGCCGCCCCCAGGTAGCTCTGGGCACAGTGCACCACGGGCAGGCGCATCAGCTGGGCCCGATTCTGGCGCAGGGTCTGCTCCACCAGCGGCAGGCTGGGCCGGTCGCAGAGCACATGGCTGGCGGCGCGCAGCAGGGCCAGCAGGCGGCTGCCGGTGTCGGGATTGGCGGTCATCACCAGCAGTTCATTGCCGCGCATGCTGTGCAGGATCACCTCGGCGGCCCTGAGGATTCCCGGGCTGATGCTCACCAGGCCCACGCAGCTGCCGGCCCGCAGCTCCTTGAGCAGGTTGAGTTCGTGGCGGAAGTCGTTGAGGTCCACCGGCACGGCCCGCACGCCATGGCGCTTGGCGATCTCCTCCACCGGTTGCAGGAAATAGCGGCTGGTCACCACCGTGCCGTTGTTGGAGCTCTCCAGCACCGATTCCAGCTCCTCCATCGGCACCACCTCCACCGGCACCTCCAGATTGGGGGCCAGTTCCTCGGCGATCAGATGGGAAGCGCCGATGTCTTCCCGGGGGGTGCTCACCAGCACCCGGGCGCCACAGCGCAGCCGCCAGTCGATCTCGCGGGTGAACAGATCGCGGGCCTGCTGCAGGGTGCAGCCGGCATTGAGCAGTCCATCCACGCTCTGTCGCACCTCCCGGTCGATGTCCGGCAGGACCTTCTGACGCGGACCGGGGGGTAGACGGATCTCGCGGGGGTTCTGCTGGTCGCGCACATAGATGCCGGAGCCGGCCATGGCCTCCACCACGCCATCGTTCTCGAGCTGGCGGTAGACCTTGCTGATCGTGTTGCGGTGCAGGCCCGTCTGCATCGCCAGCTGACGCGTACTCGGCAAGCGGTGGCCGGGTGGGTAATGGCGGGCTGCGATCGCGAAACAGATCTGGTTGTAGAGCTGGGTCGACGCCGGGATATCACTTTCCTGTTGAATGTGGAATCGCACGCCGGAGGGGACAGACCTTTCGCCGGCCACCCTAAGGATCAAACCCCCCGGTGACAATTGCCCCGTTGGCATACGGTCATGTGCCGGTCTGGTCCGTTTTTGCAACCGGGGCGACCGCACAATGGCGGCTGAGCGATCCGCCGCCATGACATCCGATGCCGCCGCTGCTCAGACCTCTGTGGCTCCGGCCGCTGCCGACTGGGTGACGATCCCGGTCGCCGCCTCAGCTGACGTCGCTGCCACCGAGCTGCGTTGCTGGTGGGAACCGGCCCGCGGCGGGCTCTGCCGGGGTGGTGTGCTGGTGCTGCCGGAGGTGTTTGGCGTGAATGGCTGGGTGCGCGGCATGGCCGGGCGCCTGGCGGCCGAGGGCTATGCCGCCCTGGCGATGCCCCTGTTCTCGCGCACGGCGCCGGAACTGGATCTCCCCTACGACGCCGCCAGCCTGGCGGAGGGGAGGCACCACAAGGACCAGACCACCACCGCACAGATCCTTGCTGATGCAGCGGCGGCCGCCGCCTGGCTGACTGGGCAGCTGGAGGCCATGGGCCTCGGTGAGGGCTCCAGCGGGGGCCTCAGTGAGTCTGAGGGGCGGTCCGTGGGCCTGGGCTGCCTGGGCTTCTGCTTCGGCGGCCATGCCGCCCTGCTGAGCGCAACGTTGCCGGCGATCGCCGCCACAGCGGATTTCTATGGCGCCGGCGTGGCCAGTGGGCGCCCCGGTGGTGGTCCCCCCAGCCTCAGGGAGGTGGAACGGATTCAGGGTCGGCTGCTGTGCGTGTGCGGGCGGCAGGATCCACTGATCCCACCGGAGGATGCGGCCGAGATCCGTTCCGCCCTGGAGACGGCCAATCAGCTCAGGGGTGATGGACCCCATGAAGCCCGGCACCGCTATCTGGAGGTGGAGGCCGGCCACGGTTTCCTGTGCGATGTCCGCGACGACTACAACTCCGCAGCGGCAGCCCTCGGCTGGGCTGCCCTGCTGGAGTTTTTCGCCGAAACCCTCTGAGTCAGGGGCCCTCGGCCCGAACGCCACCAGCTGGTCTTGCAGACGGCCGTGCTTCAGCCGGCGGTGGCTTGCACCCTGGATTCAATCACCCTGGTTTCCGTCTTTTCGGGCTTGCCGATCTCCGCCTTCGGCCTGGGGCTGGCGCTGCCTCCGCCACCGCCGGACTTGGCGACGGCCTGCTTACGTGGCGTCAGGAACATGATCATGTTGCGGCCTTCCCGCTTGGGAGACTGCTGGATCTCGGCCATCTCCTCCAGGTCTTTGGCCATCCGGAACAGCAACTGCTCCGCCAGGGCGGTGTGCTGGATCTCGCGGCCGCGGAAGATCACCGTGCACTTGACCTTGTCGCCGGACTTGAGAAAGCGCAGGGCCTGGCCGATCCGCACCTGGTAGTCGTGCGAATCGATCTTGTAGCGCATCTTGACCTCCTTGACTTCGGTCTGATGCGATTTCTTCTTGGCTTCCTTGGCCTTTTTTTCCTGCTCGAACTTGAACTTGCCGTAATCCATGATCCGGCAGACCGGAGGATCGGCCTTCTCGCTCACCAGCACCAGATCCAGTTCCCGATCGACGGCAACGGCCAGGGCAGCCTCCCGCGTGATCACCCCCAGCTGACTGCCATCGGCATCGACCACCCTGAGGTTGGGGTAATTGATCCGGTCGTTGATGTTGGGCAGCTCCCGGACGGGAGCACGGCGGTCAAAACGGGGACGGGGAGGCATTCAGAGGGGCGAAGGTTTGCTGGCTTGGACACCTGAGGGTCTGCCCAGGGTCTGCAGAGCTTCACCCTAGAACGGCCGCGATCTCTTGTCTGGCCTGTTGCGGGAGATCACCAACCTGATCCGCTTGCCCCAGCCAGTGGGGCTGGTGCTGGCGCCGGAACCAGGTGCGCTGCCGCTTGGCGAACTGACGGGTGCGTTGCTCGGTGAGGGCGCGGGCCTCCGCCTCGTTCAACCGGCCCTGCAGCAGGCTGCGCGCCTCGCCATAGCCGATCGTGTCCAGCAGGGGCAGGGTGCTGCCGTAGCGCCCGATCAGCCGTTCGGTTTCGGCCACCAGGCCGGCGTCATAGAGCTGGCCGGTGCGGCGGGCGATGCGCTGGTGCAGGTCGGCTGGATTGAGGCCCAGTTCCAGCACGCGCCACGGAGGTGGGTTGCGGCTCTGCTGGCTGGAGAGGGGTTGGCCGCTGGCGTAGAGCACCTCGAGGGCGCGCTGGGTGCGGACCGCATCGGCCGGGGCGATGCGGGCGGCCGCCTCGGGATCGGCCTGGCTCAGAAGCTGGTGGCAGGTGGGCTGGCCCAGGGCGCTGAGCTGGGCCCTCAGCTCGGGCTGGGGCGGCACCCGCGGCGGCTCCAATCCCTGGGTGAGGGCCTGGAGATAGAGGCCGCTGCCCCCCACCAGCAGGGCCGCGCCGCGGCGGGCGTGCTCCCGGGCGATTGCTTCTGAGGCCAGGATGCGGAACTCCTGGAGGTTGATCGGCTGGTCGGGGCGCCGCAGATCCAGCAGCTCATGGCGCACCCGGCGTCGCTGCTCCGGCGTGGGCTTGGCGGTGCCCAGGTCCATCTCGGCATAGAGCTGGCGCGAATCCACCGACAGCACGGCCAGATCGAAGTGTTCGGCCAGCTCGATCCCCAGATCCGTCTTGCCGCTGGCGGTGGGGCCGAGCAGCACGATCACCAGGGGGCGAGGGTCCCCGGCGGTGGCGGCGCCGACGGGCGCGAGGGGCACGGCGGAAGGGGGAGCAATCGCAGCCAGTCTGCATCCCCCGTTCAAATGGAGCCGCAGAAGCGGCTGAGAGCCCCTGCAGGAAGCCAGTGATAGATTGCCCGCCGCGGCAAGGCCTGAGCAGGGCTTCCGCCCCTCTCTGCCCCGGGATCTCGCCGTCCTGTGCCGACTCCCTGGGGACACCCAACCGCATGAGCGACGCCACCAAAGTCCAGGCCGCCTACGGCGCCGAGCAGATCCAGGTGCTGGAAGGGCTGGAGCCGGTGCGCAAGCGGCCCGGCATGTACATCGGCTCCACCGGTCCGCGGGGCCTGCACCACCTTGTCTACGAGGTGGTGGACAACTCAGTCGACGAGGCCCTGGCCGGGCACTGCACCGAGATTCTGGTGGTGCTGCATGAGGATGGCTCCTGTGCGGTGACCGACAACGGCCGCGGCATCCCCACCGATATCCATCCCCGCACCGGCAAGAGTGCCCTGGAAACGGTGCTCACCGTGCTCCACGCCGGCGGCAAGTTCGGCTCCGGCGGTTACAAGGTGTCCGGCGGCCTGCACGGCGTGGGCGTGTCGGTGGTGAACGCCCTGAGTGAATGGGTGGAAGTGACCGTGTACCGCCAGAACCAGGTGCACCGCCAGCGCTTCGAGCGCGGCAACCCGATCGGTTCGCTCCGTTCCGAGCCCGGCGAGGAAGGCCGTACCGGCACCTCGGTGCGTTTTCTGCCCGATCTGGAGATCTTCTCCACCGGCATCGTCTTCGACTACGCCACCCTGTCGGCGCGGCTGCGGGAGCTGGCCTATCTCAACGGAGGCGTGCGCATCGTCTTCCGAGACGAGCGAACCACGGCCCGGGGCGCGGACGATGCCGCCCATGAGGAAATTTATTTCTATGAAGGCGGCATCAAGGAGTATGTCGCCTACATGAATGCCGGCAAGGATCCGCTCCATCCCGACATCATTTACGTCAACTCTGAAAAGGAAGGCGTTCAGGTCGAAGCGGCCCTGCAGTGGTGTGTGGATGCCTATTCCGACAGCATCCTCGGCTTCGCCAACAACATCCGCACCGTCGATGGTGGCACCCATATCGAGGGCCTCAAGACGGTGCTGACCCGCACCCTCAACACCTTTGCCAAGAAGCGCGGCAAACGCAAGGATGCCGACGCCAACCTCGCCGGCGAGAACATCCGCGAGGGTCTCACGGCCGTGTTATCCGTGAAGGTGCCTGACCCCGAATTCGAGGGCCAGACCAAGACCAAACTCGGCAACACCGAGGTGCGCGGCATTGTCGACTCGCTGGTGGGCGAGTCGCTGAGCCAATACCTGGAATTTCATCCCGCCGTGATCGACCTGATCCTGGAGAAGGCGATCCAGGCCTTCAATGCCGCCGAGGCGGCCCGGCGGGCCCGCGAGCTGGTGCGGCGCAAGAGTGTGCTCGAGAGTTCCACCCTGCCCGGCAAGCTGGCCGATTGCTCCACCCGCGATCCGAGCGAATCGGAGATCTACATCGTCGAGGGGGATTCCGCCGGTGGCTCGGCCAAGCAGGGCCGCGACCGCCGCTTCCAGGCGATCCTGCCGCTGCGGGGCAAGATCCTCAATATCGAGAAGACCGACGACGCCAAGATCTACAAAAACACTGAGATCCAGGCCCTGATCACGGCCCTTGGCCTCGGCATCAAAGGCGAAGATTTCGATGAAAAGAATCTGCGCTACCACCGGATCGTGATCATGACCGACGCCGACGTGGACGGCGCCCACATCCGCACCTTGCTGCTGACCTTCTTCTACCGCTATCAGAAGGCTCTGGTGGAGGGCGGTTACATCTACATCGCCTGTCCGCCGCTCTACAAGGTGGAACGCGGCAAGAAGCATTCCTACTGTTACAACGAGGCCGATCTCAAGAAGACCGTTGATGGTTTCGGAGAGAAGGCCAATTTCACCATCCAGCGCTTCAAGGGCCTCGGCGAAATGATGCCCAAGCAGCTCTGGGAAACCACCATGGATCCCACCACCCGCACGATGAAGCGGGTGGAGATCGAAGATGCCCTCGAAGCCGACCGCATCTTCACCATCCTGATGGGCGACAAGGTGGCTCCCCGCCGCGAATTCATCGAAACCCACAGCGCCGAGCTGGATCTCGCCCAGCTCGATATCTGATGGTCACTGACATCATCAACCCTCCGGCTGCTTCAGGTTGGCGCTGGTCCGTCTTGCTGGGCTTCGCCCTGATTGCTCCGGTGGGTCTGCCAGCCGGAGGTGCGGAGCGCAGTGTGCCCGCCGTGCGAAGACGCCAGCTGGATGAGCCTCTGTTGTCGTCTGGGGTGCTCACGCTCCGCATTGCCCCTGAGCGCAGCGCGCCGGCTCTGGCAACGGTGGCCGTGGGTGAACCCTTGCACGTGCTGCGGATCTGGTCGGGCTTCGGTGGTCGGCGATGGTTGCGCGTCAGGAGCGGATCGGCCTGCGGCTGGTTAGCAGATCTGGGTTGCGGTGAACGAGCCTGAGCCGCCTGCTGATGCGAGACGCCCTGCTGGTGGCCCTGGGGGCAGTGCCAGGCGCCTGGCTGCGTTTCCGGCTGGTCAACCATTTCCAGCCCCTGGTGCCGCGACGTCACTGGGGCACCTTCGGGGTCAACGTGGTGGCCTGCTTCGTGCTGGGTCTGCTCAGTGCTCTGGAGGCGCGCTGCGGGCCGGCGGCGCCAAGGCTGGCTCTGCTGCTGACCGTGGGCTTTCTGGGAAGCCTGAGCACCTTTTCCAGCTTCTGCGTTGAACTGCTGCAGGCGCTGCAATCCGGCCAGGAGCAGCAGGGGTGGCTGCTGGCGGCCGCCTCGCTGCTGGCCGGCCTGGCAGCGGTGGGCCTGGGGCTGGTGATCGGTGGCTGATCCCGACCTGCTGCGTCGGCGCCGCCTGCGCTTCGCCCTGAGGGAGCTGGCGCTGGTGGGGCTGGGGGCGGTGCCCGGAGCCTGGTTGCGCTGGCAGGCGGGGCTGCAGCTGGGCCCCTGGCTGGGGGGGACGGCCTGGACCAACGTTCTGGTCAACCTGGTGGGCTCCTTTCTGCTGGGCCTGCTGAGCGGACCGATCCCGCGGCGCACCACTCTGCTGCTGGCTCTGGGGGTGGGCTTCTGCGGCGCCCTCACCACCTTCAGCAGCTGGATGCTCGACCTGGTGCGGCTGCTGCAGACGGCCCAGCCCAGGCTCGCCCTGCTGCTGCTGCTCGGGAGCCTGGCCGGCGGCGTGGCGGCCGCCGCTCTGGGACTGGCCACCAGCCGCCGCCTCTGGCGCGCCTGAATCAGGCCGCCAGGGCCGCCTCGATCGCGGCGGTGAGTTCAGCGGCATCGGGCTCCACGTTGCTCTTGAAGCGGGCGAGCACTGTGCCGTCCTTGCCAATCAGGAACTTCTCGAAGTTCCAGGCCACATCACCGGCAGGTTCGGCCTGGGTGAGGGTGGCATAGGGCTCTGTCTTGGCGCCGGTGGCATGCACCTTGTCGAACAGCTCGAAGCTGGCGCCATAGGTGGTGGAGCAGAACTGCTGGATCTCCGGCAGGCTGCCGGGTTCCTGAGCGCCGAAATCGTTGCAGGGGAAGCCCAGGACGGCAAACCCCTGAGCCCCGTACTGCTCCTGGAGGGCCTGAAGACCGGCGTACTGGCGCGTGAAGCCACAGCGGCTGGCCACGTTGACAATCAGCAGCACCTGACCATGGCGAGCGCCAAGATCGAGTTCGGAGCCGTTGGCAGTTCTGACTTTCACCCCAGTGATGTTGATACTCACGCTTGTTGATTCCGTCAGGCTAAGCAAGACTATCCCAGGACAGCGTAGACTGACGCAATAAGACAACCCAAAGGCTGGCCTGCCCCACCAAAGACTGTTCTGCCCCATGAAGGCTCAAAACTAGGGGCTACTCGGCGGGCCGTACAAACCGCCGAGGAGTTCGTAAACATCCTGCAGAAAATCTGTGAGCCGACGCACCGCAAGGCTACTGATGTCCTGCTTGCGCAACTTTGGCCCATCGGTTTTCAGTCGCGGGAATTCCAGCACCAACCCAGCCCTTGTATTAATCCATTCAATGGCCGAATCTAGCTCCTCAAATCTGAAAACCTTGTCATAGTAACTCAGGTCATCTCCCAGGTAAAACCGCTGACCCCTGATGTGGTGAGCAATTGCAGGAATGTCCTGATAGGCATTCAAGTTTTCAATAAATGTTTCAAGGCCCGGCTCCAATGGAAGCCCCAGCAATTCACAATGCTGAGCATTCTTCGGGTTGCGCCAGTGCGGATCCAATACTTTATTGGTATAGGCAGAGAGAAAGCGTGAGATCGGATCACGCACCACAGTCATTCTTTCAAAACCCTTCAACTCGGCTACGGGCTCAAAACAGGTTGGCTTGCCATAGATCATGTAGAGCTCAAACCTGAGGCCATTAATCACCATGGGCTCATAGAACCTGCCATTGTCGATGCGGAAGAGGTGCTGGCGCATGGAAGAGCCTGCATTCTTGGGAGCGGGATGATAGATAACTTTGGCATTGGCGCACAGGGCATACCCCATCCTATTCGGCTGGCTATTGCGATGATTTCCGGCACGATAGCGCATCTGTAACTGCCAGCTCTGTCTTGACTCATTCATCAGCGATGAAGCCATTGTGGCCCTGCCGCCCGTGCACTCAACCTGCAGTCCGCTGGGATTCAGTACACAGCGCAGCTTCGGGAGCCGGCATCTCGCAGATAGACTTTGCTGACGCTGAGGTTGGCACTGGCTTGTCATCGCCGGTTCGCCCCTTATCAAGAGGTGTGGCGACGATGCCTTCTGGGTGCTTGCAGCAACTGGAGTGTTTGCAACAACCTGTCAGAGCTGGAAAGCTTCCAGGCTGAATCGGAAGACATCTGCACAGGCCGGATTCAGCGGGGCGCTTTGCATGGAGGGTCGTTGTTATGCTGAGTCGCCGTACAAGCCTCTTATAAATCTTGAAAATCCTATGTGTCTGGGAAATGGGTGGCGGACTGGGCCATCTCACACGGCTGAAACCATTTGTTCAATCGGCGCTGGAGGCAGGGCATGAGGTCAGCCTTGTCGTCAAAGAGCTGGCCAATATTCGGGCTGTCTATGAAACGATGCCTCACCACGTGTTCCAGGCGCCATACGAGACAACGCCGGGGTGTGCCATCACGCCGATTTCATGGCCAGAGATGCTGATGGTGCGGTATGGCAGATCCAAAAAACTAAGCTGCTTTCTTGAGGCATGGTATTCCATTCTTGATTTGGTCAATCCCGATCTTGTCATCTACGATGCCTCTCCAACAGCGCTCCTTGCGAGCCTGGAATACTCCTGCATGAAGTGGACCGTGGGAGGGCCGTTCTTCATGCCCAGGACAGATATGCCATTCGTGGGCATCATGCCAAATGCCAGTGGGACTCCAGACGTCAAAAAGCGCCTACACGATTCTGAAAGGACATTTTTGGATGTTGTCAATCAGGCGTTGATTCAGACCGGGAGATCAGCAATCGCCAATGTCAAAGATATTATCGAGCAAATGGACAAGCAGCTTCTGACTACGATTCCAGAGCTTGATTATTTTGGAGCCAGATCCATAGGAGACTATGTTGGCATGCCGCCATCTGATGTTCCCGGCATTGCGCTGCCTCCCTGGCCTGCAGCGGCAAGGCTCAAAGTCTTTGCGTACCTGAAGATTTTTCCTGGTTGGGAGACATTTCTTGAGGATATGGAAGCGATCGGCCTGCCTGCGCTGATTTATACACGTGATGCCAGCAATGCCCTGAAGGGCAAACTCAAGCGCCATATTTTTCTTGAAAGCCCAGCATCGATGGATGAAGTTTGCAGCCAAGCGGATCTCGTCGTGCATATGGCTGGCAGCCAGACTGTTGCACGATGCCTCCATGCAGGCGTTCCGCAGCTCTTGATAGGAACGGGGCTTGAGCAGATCTTCACGGCAAGAGCCGCTGAAAAGATTGGCGCTGGCCTTGTACTCAAACCATCGAAATCTGGCTACGGAGAACAACTCGAAGCTGCTATTGCCTTGGCGAAGAAGGGTCGGATCAAGTTTCCCAAAGAGCGCAGAGAAATGCTGGACGGAGCTTACTTCAACTCTCACGTCAGAGCTTTCATGCAAGAACTTTCCCTTTAGCGGCCCCTATCTTCTCGCTGCAGCCGTAGAAAGACGATGCATCTTCATTCGATTTTCAGGTCTTGCTGTGGATGCTTTGACATCTAAGCTCAATCTGTCGTGGCCCATGCCCCCTTTACCAGATGCGTGAGGTCAACGGGGCACCAACTGCCATCGGTCCTTCCACCCCTCTGGCTGGTGCTGGGGGTACGACCAACGGCACCCCACTGGCTGATGTGGTGTCGCAGCAGCTGCTGCGCCTGCTGGAGGCCGGCAACTACGACGCCGTGAAGTTGCTGCTGCAGCCGGTGCAGGAGGTGGATGCGGCTGAGGCGATCGGCCTGCTGCCTCAGACCCTGCAGGCCCTGGCCTTTCGCCTGCTCCCCAAGGATGAAGCGATTGAGGTGTACGAGTACCTCGATCCGAGCGTGCAGCAGAGCCTGCTGGAGCGCCTGCGCTCCAGTGAGGTGCTGGAGCTGGTGGAGGAGATGTCGCCCGATGATCGGGTGCGGCTCTTCGACGAACTGCCGGCCAAGGTGGTGCGCCGCCTGCTGGTGGAGCTGAGTCCGGCTGAACGGCGTGTCACCGCGCAGCTGCTGGGCTACGAACCTGAGACGGCCGGTCGTCTGATGACGACCGAGTTCATCGATCTCAAGGAATTCCACAGTGCCGCCCAGGCGCTCAACATCGTGCGTCGCCGGGCCCGCGACACCGAGACCGTCTACAGCCTCTACGTGACCGACGCCTCCCGGCACCTCACGGGGATCCTCTCGCTGCGGGATCTGGTGACGGCCGATCCCGAGGACCGCATCGGTGATGTGATGACCCGCGACGTGGTGAGCGTGTCCACCGAAACCGACCAGGAGGAGGTGGCCCGGGCGATCCAGCGCTACGACTTTCTGGCGGTGCCGGTGGTGGACCGCGAACAGAGGCTGGTGGGGATCGTCACGGTCGACGATGTGATCGACGTGATCCAGCAGGAGGCCACCCGGGACCTCTACGCCGCCGGCGCCGTGCAGGCCGGCGATGAGGACGACTACTTCCAGAGCAACCTGTTCACGGTGGCCCGCCGGCGCGTGGTGTGGTTGTCAGTGCTGGTGGTGGCCAATGGCTTCACCTCCGAAGTGATCGCCATGCAGGAGAAGGTGCTCAGCCAGGTGGTTGTCCTGGCGGCCTTCATCCCCCTGCTGATCGGCACCGGCGGCAACGTGGGGGCCCAGAGCTCCACCGTGGTGATCCGCGGCCTCAGTACCCAGCGCATCCAGGCTCTGGGTCCCTGGCGCACGATTGTCCGTGAAGGCGTGGCCGGTGCCCTGCTCGGCCTGCTGATGCTGCTGGTGGTGGTGCCCTGGGCCTGGTGGCGGGGCGAGGGGCCGCTGGTGGGGCTCTCCGTGGGAATCAGCCTGCTGGCGATCACCACCCTGGCCGCGACGGCGGGTGCGGCCCTGCCGCTGCTGTTCGATCGGCTGAAGCTGGATCCGGCCCTGATGTCAGCCCCTTTCATCACCACCGCCACCGACGTGGCCGGGGTGTTCATCTACCTGCAGACCGCCTCCTGGCTGCTGAGCTGGATGGGCCAGGGCTGAGCTGGCTGCTGCCCCGATCCAGCCGGAGCCCCCGTCGCGGCGAATTCTGAGAGGAGTTCACAGTTCTTCAGGTTATGCTGACAGGAACGTGAAGTTCTGTGCCGTGTCCGTAGCCCTCTCGCTCGAAAACGCCCCGACTTCCAGGGTGGTGCCTCTGTCCGGCGGTCGTCCCTCCTCTCGCCCCGCTCCGGTCGATGGCGATCTGGTGCGCTCTTACCTGCGTGACATCGGTCGGGTGCCACTGCTCACCCACGAGCAGGAGATCACCTTCGGCCGCCAGGTGCAGGAGCTGATGGCGCTTGAGGAGCTCGAAACCGATCTGGAGGGCAACCTCGGCAGCAAGCCCAGCCAGTTGCAGCTCGCCGAGGCGGCGGGTCTGGATCCGGCCGTCCTGAAGCGGCGGCTGCACAACGGCCGCCGCGCCAAGGAGCGAATGGTGGCCGCCAACCTGCGCCTGGTGGTGAGTGTGGCGAAGAAGTACACCAAGCGGAACATGGAACTGCTGGATCTGATCCAGGAGGGCACGATCGGCCTGGTGCGGGGCGTGGAGAAATTCGATCCCACCCGCGGCTACAAGTTCTCCACCTACGCCTACTGGTGGATCCGCCAGGGGATCACCCGGGCGATCGCCGAAAAGAGCCGCACGATCCGCCTGCCGATCCACATCACCGAGACCCTCAACAAGCTCAAGAAGGGGCAACGGGAGCTCAGCCAGGAGCTGGGCCGCACCCCCACCGTCACCGAGCTGGCGGTGTTTGTCGAACTGCCGGAAGACGAGGTCAAGGAGCTGCTCTGCCGGGCCCGCCAGCCGGTCAGCCTGGAAACCAAGGTGGGCGACGGCGATGACACCGAACTGCTCGACCTGCTGGCCGGTGATGGCGTGCTGCCCGAAGAGCTGGTGGATGGCGAATGCCTGCGCGGCGATCTGCGGGCCCTGATCGAACGCCTGCCCGTGATCCAGGGTCGGGTGCTGAAGATGCGCTATGGCATTGATGTGGAGGAGCCGATGAGCCTCACCGGCATCGGTCGGGTCCTGGGCATCAGCCGCGACCGGGTCCGCAATCTCGAACGCGATGCCCTGGCCGGGCTGCGCCGCCTCAGTGAGGCGGTGGAGGACTACGTGGCCTGCTGAGCTCAGGCCTGGATCGGCGGCCACCAGCAGGTGGTGGCGATCAGGTCCGCTTCCGAGAGATTGGCACTGCGGCGCAGCTCCGCCTCGCGGCTTTCGATCACGGTGTGATGCAGGGCTTCTCCCATCACACCGGCGAGCAGGTCGTCACGGCGTAGGTGCTCCACGGCTTCGCTCAGCTGGCGAGGCAGCCGGGCCGGTGCGGCCGGATTCTCACCGGTGTCAGTCAACCCCAGGCGGGCGGGGTCGCCGACCACCGGCGGCGGCAGGGGGCTCGGATGGTCGATGCCATGGACCATGACCGCCATCAGAGCGCCCAGCAGCAGATACGGGTTGGCGGCGGCATCCACCACCTTCAGCTCCAGGTGGCTGCTTTCCTCGGGGCCGCCCGGGATCAGCCGCAGGGCCGCTTCCCGGTTTTCCACCCCCCAGATCTGGAAGGGAGCTGCCCAACGCCCCGGCACCAGACGCCGGTAGGAGACCGCCAGCGGGGTGGCGATCGCCAGCAAGGCTGGCAGCCGCTCCAGCAGCGCGGCCAGAGCGCCCTGGCCGGGGGTGGTGAGACCTCCCGGACCGTTGCCACCGCCGAACAGGGGCACTCCGTCGCGTTCAAGACTGAGATGCACATGGCCACCGTTTCCCACCCGCTCCGATGACACCATCGGGCTGAAGGAGGCCCGCCAGCCGAAGCGGAGACTCACCCGCTGGATGATCAGCCGGGCGCACACCAGCTGGTCGGCGGCCTGGAGCGGATCGGCAGCCGCCAGGGACAGTTCGAACTGGCTGGCACCGTATTCCGGGTGGATCTGGAGCCAGGGAAGGCCGGCGGCGTCCAGGGCGGCGGTGATCGCGCTGAGGTAGTCGAGCCCCTCGATCAGGCGGTCGGCGCCATAGGGGCTGCCGCCAATGGTGGGGCTGAGATAGCCGCCCACACCGCTGGGACTGCCCACCACCCATTCGATCTCGAAGCCAGCGTTCACCGTCAGGCCCGCCATTGCCGCCGCATCGCCCTGGAGGCGGCAGAAGCTGCGCTGGTCAGCCGCGTAAGGACTGCCGTCCTGCGCGAAGCGATCACCGGCCAGCCAGCCCCAGCCCGACGCGACATCCAGCAGCACCAGGCTGTCGAGATCCGGGATCAGCCGCAGATCCCCGTCCGGGCGGGCCAGGGACTGGAGGCCATCGATGCCGCCGGTGGCACCGAAGCCATCAGACACCGGTGAGAAACCCACCCCACTGGCGGCCACCTGGGGCAGGCGGGCCAGGGGGATCCCTTTGACCAGGGGCAGGCCGCCGTGGTTCACGAAGGTGATCGCCAGCTGGCGCAGGCCGCGCTGCTGCAGCTCCGGCAGCAGGAGCCTGGCGCGGGCCTCCGCTCGCTGGGCGAGGCTCGGGTGACGGCTCCCGGGAATAGCCATGGGCGGGCGGGCTGGAACGTTCAGGATGGCGCCGCCGCCCTGCGCTCGTCAGCCTGGGCGGAGCCGCAACGCCCGTGATGGCCCCTTCGCCCCTGAACTCCAGGCCGCCGGTTCCTGACCGCGCACTCAGGGCCGGCCAGCGGGCCCTGCTGCTGGTGGATCTCCAGAACGGCACCTGCGGTCCCGAGCTGATGGAGCGGCGACCGGCCTTCCTGGAGCGCTTCCAGGCCAGAACGCTGCCATGCCTGGAGCGGACCCTGGCCCTGGCCCGGAACCAGGGCATCGAGGTGATTCACACGGTGATCGCCAACCTCACCCGCGATGGCCGCGACCGCAGCCTTGATTACCAGCGCTGCGGCATGGGCTTTGCGCCAGGTTCCAGGGAGGCACAGGTGATCAGGCCTCTCACCCCTGATCCTGACGAGATCGTGCTGCCGAAAAGCTCCTCCTCCCCGTTCTCCTCCACGGTGCTCGACTATCTGCTGCGCAACCTCGGCGTGCGCGAGCTGATCGTGGCCGGTCTGCTCACCGATCAGTGCATTGACCACACCGTCAAGGACGCGGCCGATCGCGGCTACCAGGTGATCTGTCTGACCGATGCCTGCCAGGCGGAAACACCCGAACGCCATGAGGCCGCCCTGGCCTGTTTCCAGGGCTACGGCCGCCAGTGCAGCGTGGCGGAGTGGGCGGTGTCGCTGGGGGAGGCTTGAAGCCAGAGTGAGGCGACCACGGACGCTTGGTTCTGGCTTCCTCCGTCTCCACCCCCCGGCCGCCGCTGCACCGCAGGGCCTGGTTCTGGTGGCTCACCCTTCTGGCGATCTGGCTGTTGGCCACCCTGTGGGATCGCAGCTGGCTCGCGGCCGATCATTCCATCCCCGACTGGGACGAGGCCGACTACCTCAACAGCGCAGTGGACCACGGCCGGGCCCTCGGGTTGTTGCCTGGCGGTGGCTGGCCGGGCTGGGACGGGTTGCTGGATCTCTCCCCCAAGATTCCACCCCTGGCCTCCCTGGTGAACGGCAGCATCATGGCCCTGGTGGGGGATCGGCCGGATCAGGCGGTCGGCGGCCTGGCGGTGTGGCACGGCCTGTTGCTGGTGGTGGTGGCCTGCTGGGGGCGGCAGCTGGTGTCGCCCGGCTTCGGGTTGCTGGCCGCGGCCCTCACCGCCCTGCTGCCCGGCCTGGCTGAGTTGCGCCTGGTCTTCACCCTCGATCTGTCCCTGGCCGCCACCACGACTTTGGCTCTGTGGCTGCTGGGTCGTTGGCAGGCGCCCCAGGGGGGGCTGTGGCGCCAGAGCCTGCTGGCGGCCTTGGCGGTGGCCGCGGCAGTGCTGGTCAAGCAGAGCGCCCTGCTGGTGCTGCTCGGGCCCTGCTGCTGGGCGGCGTTGCGCGGACTGGGCCAGCCCGGACGGCGGCTGCAGGCGCTGGCGGCGCTGGCGGTGGTGCTGGCGGTCTGTCTCCCCTGGCTGCACCACAACTGGATCACCACGATCGGTGGCACCAACCGGGCCGTGATCGAGTCGGCGGCGGCGGAGGGGGATCCGGCCGTCTTCAGCCTGACAAGCCTGCTCTGGTATCCGCGGCTCTGGCCCCAGCAGCTGGGACTGCCCGTGCTGGCCATCGCCCTGATCGGTGGGCTGGTCGGCCTGCTGCCGGTGCTGCGCGATCCCCAGCGCCGTTGGCAACCCCTTGCGGCTCTGCGGCGACCCGTGCGCCAACTGCCGACGGGATGGCCATGGCTGATCGGCTGCAGCCTGTCTGGCTGGGTGCTGATCACCCTCAGCCCCAACAAGGATCCCCGCTACATCGCGCCACTGCTGCCGCTGCTGGCCCTGCTGCTGGCCCGTGGCTGGTGGAGCTTCGGCCTGGCCCTGAGACAGCGGGGCGGCCCGCGGCTGGCGGCCGCGGCTCTGGTCGCCGGCCTCGGCTCCACCGCCGCCGCCGTTGCCCAGCCTCGGACAGACGCGATCGCCCGGCGCCAGGTGTCGCCGTTGCCGCAGGTGATGGCCACGCTCAACCGGATCCAGCCGGGGCAGCCGCTCACCCTGCTGGTGCTGCCGGGCGTGAGCGATCTCAACGACCACACCGCCACCTTCTACGGCCGTCTGCAGGGAGGCCAGGTGCTGGCCCGCAGCCTCGGCCGCAACCCCGCCGACCATGCGCTGGTGCTGCAGCGGGCCGAGTGGCTGCTGCTGGCCACGGGCGATCAGGGTCACCGCCGCGGCGTGGTGCGTCAGCTCAGCAGGCAGGTGCGTCAGGACGGTCGCTTCGAGCGGGTGGCCCAGTGGCCCTGGAGCAAGGGGCGCCAGGTTGAGCTGTGGCGCCGAACCCCCAGCGCACCGCCGGTGCCGCCCTTCGATCGCAGCTTCATCGCGATGGCGTCGGGACTCGCCGATGGCCCGCAGGGGCTGGCGCGGGTGTTCGAGGCGATCGGGCCCCAGCACCAGCTCGATGCCCATTTCCTCTACCAGCGCCGGGTCGAAGACTGGGCCCGGCAGCGCCTTGGCCGCGATCCCAACGACATCGAGGCCCTCTGGAGCCTCACCCTGCTCGCGATCCTGCAGGAGCGGCCGCAGCAGACGGAGCAGTGGCTGGCGCGGCTGGAGCGGCTGCTGCCGGACAACCCCTGGCCCGCCGCCTACCGCAGTGCCGTGTTGCTGATCGACTGGAAGCCCTGGCCGGCGGGCCAGGTGGCCCGCACCCATCCCCGCCACGGCCAGGAGCCGGTGCTGCAGGGCCTCGCAGACCTGGCGGCTGTAGTGGGTGGCGATCTCACGGCGATCGGCTCGGCCCGCCGCACGCTGCCGCAGGCCTATGCCCGCATTGATCAGGCTCTCAAGGACCCCCCAGGCAAGGCTCAATCGGCCGACGCACCCCCTGGCCAGAAGCCATGAGCGTGTTCGAGGGCTTTGCTGCTGCCGGCCGTGACGCTGGGGGCCTGGGTGGTGTTGGCCGCGGTGATGGTGGCCGGATCCGCCTCTGCCATGGCCTGCTGCTGCTCTGGGGTGTGGCGGTGCTGCTGGCCCTGGTGGGCCTGGGCAACCTGCCCTTGCGCGACTGGGACGAGGGCATCGTGGCCCGGGTGGCCCTGGAGCTGAGCCAGGCCCCCCGCTACGGCGATCTGTTGCCCACCTACTGGGGCGAGTCCTATGCCAACAAGGCCCCGGGGCTGCATCTGCTGATCGCCCAGGCGGTGCAGCTCTGGCGCCTGTTGCCTGGCCAGGCTGCGGTCTCCGGTCTGCCCCCCGAATGGGTGGTGCGGCTGGTGCCGGCCCTGCTGTCCACCCTGGTGGTGCCCCTGGCGGGCCTGATCCAGTGGGAGTTGCGGCCGGGCCAGCGCCGCACCGCCCTGGCCACGGCCCTGATCCTGCTGTGCCTGTTGCCGGTGGCGCGCCATGGCCGCCTCGCCATGCTCGATGGCAGCCAGCTCTCGGCCACGGCGTTGCTGTGGTGGAGTCTGCTGAAGGTGCGGGCGCCGCAGCGGCAGCTCTGGCGCTGGAGCGCCATCGCCGGCCTGGCCGGCAGCGCCCAGCTGCTGCTCAAGGCGCCGCTGCTGCTGCCGGTGCTGGCGGTGGGTCTCCTGGCCCTGGCCTGCGATGGGGCGATGGACTGGCGCCGCTGGCGGCGGCTCGGCGCCGGCCTGCTGCTGGGGCTGCTGCCTGGGCTGGGCTGGCATCTCTGGCATGCCCTGGCCCAGGGCAGCGCCGCCGCCTGGATGTGGTTCGGCGACGGGGCAGGGCGGGTGCTGCTCTCGGCCGGTGAAGGCAGCGATCTGGGCTGGCGTGTTCCCCTGACCGAGGTGCTCGAGGGCGGCTGGCCCTGGTTGCCGCTCTGGCCCTTTGCCATGGGGCTGGCCTGGCGCGAGCGACACCGCGCCGCCGGCCGCTGGTTGCTGGTGCTGCAGCTGGGAATGGCGGCCACCGTGCTGCCCCTGCGCACCCAGCTGCCCTGGTACAGCCATCCCCTCTGGCTGCCCTTCGCCCTGGTCTGCGGGCCGCTGCTGGCCTGGTTGATCGATCCGGCCAGTCAGCCCGTGGCGCCGCCGCTGCGCAGCGTGGTGCTCCGCATCCCCCTGTTCTGGATGGTGCTGGGGATTGCCGGCCTGCTGCTGGCCCTGGCCTCGGCCATCCCCCCGGCCCTGCTGCCACCAGGCTGGCCTTCGGCGGAAGCGCTGGCGCCCCAGCGGATGATTCTGCTGGCCATGGGTGGGGGCTGGAGCCTGGGTGGCGCTCTGCTGCTGCGGGCCCGTGCTCCTGGGGGCCGCAGCCGGGGTGTCTCCGTGGTCGGGGCCGGGTCTGTGCTGGCCCTGCTGGCCCTGTTCTGCAGCCCGTTCTGGTTATGGGAACTGAATGAAACCTGGCCGGTACGGCCGGTGGCGGCGCTGTTGCAGAGCCATCAGGTTGAGGCCGCCGGGATGTGGCGCCAGGATGCGCGACCCAGCCTCAACTGGTACGCGGGCCTGCCGGTCCGCCGCCTGGCGAAGGCCCGGGATCTGCAGGCGGCCGGGCCCGGCGGTGGCGCCTGGGTGCTCAGCCAGGACGGCACCGCTTCGCCCGCCTGGGCCTGCAGGCCTGTCGACGCAGCCGGCGGCTGGCAGTTGCTGCGCTGCCGATCCACCGACGACGCTGACAAGGGTCGGCGCCACCGCCAGCGGGCCGGAGGCCAGGGGCATGGCCGTTAGGGTCCGTTCAGCTGACCAGGGCCGGGTGGCCAACGACCTGTCGATGGAGGTGCAGAGCCTCTTCCCCCGCTATCTGCTCAAGGGCCACCTGGCCGATGCCCAGCTCACCGGCCTGCTGCAGTTGGCTGAGCAGGTGCTGGCCGATCCGCGCGGCACCACCGATGCCTCGGTGAAGCTGGCCGGTCAGCTGGCCCTGCAGCGCGAGCTGGGTCCCCACTTCCCGGCTGTGGCTGGGCTCTGCGCCGATGTGATCCTGCCTGCCTGCGACCGCTGGATCAGCCATGTGATGGAACAGCAGCCGCCCCAGGGCCGCGGGCCCTGGATTCCTGGCCGCTACGGGCTACAGATGATCGATGTGTGGCTGAACGTGCAGCGCGCCGGCGACTACAACCCCACCCACACCCACGGGGGCAGCTTCTCGGGGGTGCTCTTCCTGAAGGTTCCTCCCCAGATCACCGGCGAGCGCTTCGACGGTCAGCTCTGCTTCCACGGTCCGGAGGAGTGGCACATCCAGAGCTTCCGCACCGGCATGGCCCACTACGTGCTGCCTGTGCCCGGTGAGTTCTATGTGTTTCCCGCCTGGCAGCCCCATTCGGTCGCCCCTTTCCGCGGCGAGGGGGAGCGCTGGTCCATGGCTTTCAACGTGGCAGCGGTGCCCCGGCCGGTGAATCAGCCTGCTGCCGCCGGATTGGCTGTCGCTGCGCCAGGCAGGGCTGACCAGGCGCCGCCAGCGAATGTGTCGCTCTCGATCGCCCGACCCCGGCCCGGTGGTTTCGGCTGACGCCTCCAGCGCTCCGGTGTGGGTGGAGGTCGATGCCGTTGAGCTGCGCCGCTCCCTGCTGGCCTGGTGGGAGATCCACGGCCGCCATGCCATGCCCTGGAAGCTCAGCTCCGAGGGCCTGCCGCTGGCCGATGGCGAGGAGGGTTGTGCCCTGCGCGCCTGGGTGGCCGAGGTGATGCTGCAGCAGACGCAGCTGCGCGTCGTGCTGCCCTACTGGCACCGCTGGATGGCGGCGTTCCCCACCCTGGAGGCCCTGGCCGCCGCCGAGGAGCACGACGTGCTGCTGCTCTGGCAGGGGCTCGGCTACTACTCCCGCGCCCGCCGGTTGCACCAGGGCGCACGGCAGCTGCTGGCCGCTGACGCCGATGACAGTGGTGATGGCCGTGACGAAGGCGGTGACGGGCTTCAGCCCGACCCCTTCCCCCGCACGCTCGAGGGCTGGTTGGCGCTGCCGGGGATCGGCCGCAGCACCGCCGGCAGCATCCTGTCGTCGGCTTTTGATCAGCCCTTCGCGATCCTTGATGGCAATGTCAAGCGGGTGCTGGCGCGACTGCTGGCCAGTCCGCGGCCACCGGCGCGGCAGCTGGCCGGGTTCTGGCGGCTCAGTGAGGCCCTGCTCGATCCGCGGCGGCCCCGGGCGTTCAACCAGGCTCTGATGGATCTCGGCGCCACCGTCTGTACGCCCCGTCAACCGAGCTGCGGCGTCTGTCCCTGGCAGGGGAACTGCGCTGCCTACGCTGCCGGCGACCCCGCCCGCTACCCCGTGAAGGATGCCGCCAGACCCCTGCCGTTCCAGGTGATCGGCGTGGGGGTGGTGCTCGACCCCGCCGGCCGGGTGCTGATCGATCAGCGGCTTAACGAGGGCCTGCTGGGGGGGCTGTGGGAATTCCCCGGCGGCAAGCAGGAGCCTGGGGAGGCGATCGCCTCCACCATTGCCCGCGAACTGAGCGAGGAACTGGCGATCACGGTGGAGGTGGGCGAGGAGCTGATCACCCTCGAGCACGCCTACAGCCACAAGCGACTGCGCTTCGTGGTGCATCTCTGCCGCTGGCTGAGGGGCGAGCCGCAGCCGCTGGCCTCCCAGCAGGTGCGCTGGGTGCAGCCGGCCGAGCTGAAGGACTACCCCTTTCCCGCGGCCAATGCCCGCATCATTGCGGCACTGCTGGAACGGTTGGGCTTGGTCGTCGCCTGACGGATCCGCGCTGGAGGAGCACGCTGAAGGGATCGCCGTGCCGTTGATCGATGGATTCCCTGCCCCAGGTGCTCTGTTTCGGGGAGGCCCTGGTGGATCGGCTGGGGCCGCCGGGTGGGGACCCCGCCACCGATCCAGACTGTGATGACCGGCTCGGCGGGGCACCGGCCAATGTGGCCTGTGCCCTGGCCCGGCTGGGCACGCCGGTGGCGTTTCTGGGCCGGCTGGGCCGTGATCCGATCGGTGAGGCCTTCGCGAGTCTGCTGGCCGAACGGGGCGTGAATCGGGCGGCGCTGCAGTGGGATCCGCAGCGGCCCAGCCGCATCGTGCTGGTGCGTCGCGATCTCTCCGGTGAACGCAGTTTCGGCGGTTTCGCCGGGGATCGGGGCGAGGGTTTCGCTGATCAGGCGATCGCGGCGGCCGAGCTCGAGCTGGCCCTGGATCAGCTGGTGGAGCCTGGCTCGGCAGCGGGCCCGGCCTGGTTGCTGATCGGCACCATCCCCCTGGCCAGCCCCTTGGCGGCCGCTGCCCTGGGGTGCGCCCTGGCGCGGGCGGAGGCCCGCGGCCTGCGGGTCGCCCTGGATGTGAACTGGCGGCCCACCTTCTGGGGTGCGGCGGCGGACGACCCTCCGTCTCCCCGTGCCTTGGAGCGGATCCGGCCGCTGCTGGCCCGGGCCGATCTGCTCAAGCTGGCGGCAGAGGAAGCCGAGGGGCTGTTCGGGACCCGCGATCCGGCGGCGATCGCCGCGTCCTTGCCCCAGGCCCCGGCGGTGGTGGTCACCGATGGCGGCGCCCCGCTGCGCTGGCACTGCGCTGGCGTCTCCGGCAGCCTCGCCCCCTACGGGGTGGCGGTGGTGGACAGCACCGGGGCCGGTGACGCGTTCCTGGCGGGGCTGCTCCATGGCCTCTGCCTTCAGCCCGACCTGCTCGACAGCCCCTCGGCTGACACCCTCACGGCAGCGATGCGCTTTGCCAGCGCCTGTGGCGCGCTGGTGTGCGGCGGCGCCGGTGCGATCGACCCGCAGCCCTCAACCGAGGCGGTGCAGCGCTTTCTGGAGGCGTGGGCCTAAGGCGCGATCAGCCGGGCGATCCGCCCCTGCTCGGGATCGGCTGGATCAGCCAGTTCCAGGTGCAGCCGCCAGGCCTCGGCCGGCAGCTGGCTGAGCCGTTCCGGCCATTCCACCGCCAGCAGGGCCCCCAGGGAGCGGGCCTCCTCCTCCTCCTGGGCAAAGAGTTCATCGGCCGCCGCCGGCGGCTCCAGCCGGTAGAGATCCAGATGCACCAGGGCCGTGGCACCGGCTTCCCCCTGGCCGGCGTAGTGCTGCGCCAGGGCGAAGCTGGGGCTTGTGATCGGCTCGCTGATGCCGAGCCCTTCGGCCAGGCCCTGCACCAGGGAGGTCTTGCCGGCCCCCAGCTCCCCCTGCAGCAGCAGGATCGGTGCGGGGGCAGCCAGCTGCCGGACCAGGGCGCGGCCGAGGGCACGGGTGGCGGCCAGATCACGCAGCAGAACCGGGTCGCGCATGGCAGGGGGCCTGGGCTCTCGAGAGCCTTGAGGACCCCTGTAGATTCGCGTCTTCGCGAGCCCGAAGCCTCGGCGTCTCCGCAGATATTTCCAACCCACGCCCTCCCAGCCGGGAGTGAGCTGTTTTCAGGAGAACAACCCATGGTGGCAACGCCCACGGCAGCCGTGCTGCAGTCCACGTCGACCTACGTGATCGCCGATATCGGCCTGGCCGATTTCGGTCGCAAGGAGATCGCGATCGCCGAAACCGAGATGCCGGGCCTGATGGCTCTGCGCGCCAGGTTCGGCGCCGAGCAGCCCCTGGCGGGTGCCCGCATCGCGGGATCCCTGCACATGACGATCCAGACGGCCGTTCTGATCGAAACCCTGGTGGCCCTTGGCGCCGAGGTGCGCTGGGCCAGCTGCAACATCTTCTCCACCCAGGATCACGCCGCCGCCGCCATTGCGGCCTCCGGTGTGCCGGTGTTCGCCTACAAGGGCGAGACCCTCGATGAGTACTGGGCCTTCACCCACCGCATCCTCGAGTGGGGCGATGGCGGCACCCCCAACATGATCCTCGATGACGGTGGTGACGCCACCGGTCTGGTGGTGCTCGGCACCAAGGCCGAACAGGATCCCTCTGTTCTCGATCACCCTTCCAACGAAGAGGAGACGGCCCTCTTCAACAGCATCCGCCAGAAGCTGGCCGCCCAGCCCGGCTTCTACTCCCGCATCTACGCCAACATCCAGGGCGTGACCGAGGAGACCACCACCGGTGTGGCCCGCCTCTACCAGATGCAGAAGAGCGGTGAGCTGCCCTTCCCGGCGATCAACGTCAACGATTCGGTCACCAAGAGCAAGTTCGACAACCTCTACGGCTGCCGCGAGTCGCTGGTGGATTCCATCAAGCGCGCCACCGATGTGATGGTGGCCGGCAAGGTGGCCCTGGTGCTCGGCTACGGCGATGTGGGCAAGGGTTCGGCCCAGTCGCTGCGGGGCCTCGGTGCCACGGTGATGATCGCCGAGATCGACCCGATCTGCGCCCTGCAGGCGGCGATGGAGGGCTACCGCGTCGTGCGGCTCAACGACGTGGTGCGCGATGTGGACATCTTCGTGACGGCCACCGGCAACTTCCAGGTGATCCGGCACGAGCACCTGATTCAGATGAAGGATCAGGCGATCGTGTGCAACATCGGCCATTTCGACAACGAGATCGATGTCGCCTCGCTGAAGCAGTACCCCTGGGACAACATCAAGCCCCAGGTGGATCACATCGTGCTGCCCAGCGGCAACAGGATCATCCTGCTGGCCGAGGGCCGTCTGGTGAATCTGGGCTGCGCCACCGGCCACCCCAGCTTCGTGATGAGTAACTCCTTCACCAACCAGGTGCTGGCCCAGATCGAGCTGTTCACAAAGGGTGAGCAGTACGGCAAGGAGGTCTATGTGCTGCCCAAGCATCTCGATGAGATGGTGGCTCGCCTCCACCTCGAGAAGATCGGCGCCAAGCTCACCGAGCTCACCGCCGAGCAGGCCGCCTACATCAACGTGCCGGTGGAAGGCCCCTACAAGCTCGAGCACTACCGCTACTGAGCACTGGCCTGTGGCGGCCAGGGGGAGACGATCGTCTCCCCCGCTCGAGCTCAGTTCAGAAGGGCACTTCCTCCTCACTGGGAGCACCGCCGCCATAGCTGCCGCCACCACTGAAGCCACCGGCCTCGGCATCGCGCTTGGAGCCGAGCAGCTCGAGCCGGTCGACGCGCACCACCGGCTTGCTCCGCTCTTCGCCGGTGGCCTTGTCGGTCCAGCGGTCGAGCTTGAAGCTGCCGATGATGCCGAGCAGGGATCCCTTGCGGACGTAATCGGCCGCCACCTGGGCCTGCTTACCCCAGATCTCGAGGTTGAACCAGTCGGGTTCATCGTCGCGGCTGCGGCGGTTCACCGCCAGGGTGAGGTTGGCGACGACGGTGCCGGATTCGAAGTAGCGCACTTCGGGATCGCGGCCTGCCCGGCCGACGAGGGTGATGGAATTGACGCTCATGGCGCTGCTCCTGCTGGATCGTGTTGGGTCAATGATGCGGCACCCCTCGGTCAGGCTCCGGGGCCTCCGCTTCCGTTCAGTGCCACCCCCGTCTCATCGGACCATGGCGGGTTCCCGCTGGGGGCCGTCAAACGGCCCACCTATGATTTTTTGACGCCCCTGACCCCGCCCGTGTTTTTCCGACGTTTCCAGTTCTCCCGCGATATCGGCATCGATCTGGGAACGGCCAACACCCTCATGTACGTGTCCGGCAAGGGCATCGTGCTGCAGGAACCCTCCGTGGTGGCGCTTGATCTGGAGCGCAACGTGCCCCTGGCCGTGGGAAACGAAGCCAAGATGATGCTGGGTCGCACCCCTGGCAACATCCGTGCCGTCAGGCCCCTGCGGGATGGCGTGATTGCGGACTTCGACGCCGCCGAGCAGATGATCAAGACCTTCATCCAGAAGGGCAATGAAGGCCGCGGCATCGTGGCGCCCCGTCTGGTGATCGGCATCCCCAGTGGCGTCACCGGTGTGGAGCGCCGTGCCGTGCGCGAAGCCGGCCTGGCCGGTGCCCGGGAAGTGCACCTGATTGACGAACCCGTGGCGGCCGCGATCGGTGCCGGCCTGCCGGTGACCGAGCCCGTCGGCACCATGATGGTGGACATCGGCGGTGGCACCACCGAAGTGGCGGTGCTGAGCCTCGGCGGCACGGTGCTGAGCGAGTCGGTGCGGGTGGCCGGCGATGAACTCAGCGATGCGATTGGCACCTACCTCAAGAAGGTGCACAACCTGGTGGTGGGCGAGCGCACCGCTGAAGACATCAAGATCCGGATCGGCTCCGCCTTCCCCGACGACGAGCACGACGAAACTTCCATGGATGTGCGGGGTCTGCACCTGCTCTCCGGCCTGCCTCGCACCATCAACGTGCGTGCCGGCGACATCCGCGAGGCCATGGCCGAGCCGCTCAACGTGATCGTCGAGGCGGTGAAGCGCACCCTGGAGCGCACACCCCCTGAGCTGGCCGCCGACATCGTCGATCGCGGCATCATGCTGGCCGGCGGTGGTGCCCTGGTGCGGGGCATCAGCGAGCTGATCAGCCACGAGACCGGCATCCTCACCCACGTGGCCGAGGAGCCCCTGCTGTGTGTGGTCAATGGCTGCGGCATGGTTCTGGAGGACTACAAACGGCTGGAGCGGGTGCTCGACACCCCTGACTTCGCCCGCGCCACGGTCTGATGCCGATGCCGGCCCTGCGCTGGCCCCGGCTTCCCTCGCTCCGCCTGATTCAGCAAGCCGCCCCCTGGTTGCTGCTGTTTCTGGCCCTCGGTGCGATCCGGTTCAGCAAGGGGGCCTTCCTCAACGATCTCTATGCCCTGCTCAGCCGCCCCTTCTGGCCCGGTACGGCCCAGGAGGAGTGGCTTCGTTCGGCTCAGCAACTGGATGACCAGGCGCGGCTGGGTCAGCTGGAGCAGGACAACAGGAGGCTGCGGGGCCTGCTGGATCTCCAGCGAAGCGCTGAGCAGCGCATCACCGCGCCGGTGATCTCCCGCGAAGCGGCGGGCTGGTGGCAGCAGCAGCTGCTGGGCCGCGGTTCCCTGGCGGGCCTCCAGGCCGGCGATGCGGTGCTGGCGCCCGGTGGGCTGATCGGCCGCATCACCCAGGTCACCCCCACCACTGCCAACGTCACCCTGCTCACCGATCCTCACAGCCACCTGGGCGTCTGGGTGGGCCGCACCCAGCGCCACGGGCTGCTCACCGGGGTCGGCACCAGCCGCCCGGTGCTGCGCTTCCTCGAGAAGGACCCTCAGGTGCGCCCCGGCGATGTCGTGGTGTCGTCCCCCGCCAGCACCCTGGTGCCGCCCAACCTCACGGTGGGGGTGATCCAGTCGGTCGACGACAAGGCGGTGCCTGCCCCTGAGGCGGTGGTGCAGCTCAGCGCCCCGGTGGATGCGGTGGACTGGGTGCAGGTGCTGACCCGCTCGCCCTGATGGCCCGTCTTCATCAACAGCGTTGGTGTGTGGCCACGGCTCTGCTGGTGCCCTGGCTCAGTCTCGCGTCGCCCAGCCTGGTGAAGGTCGCGGGCGTGTCCCCGAGCTGGGCCGTGCTCTGGCTGTTGCCCTGGGCCCTGGTGGACGGTCCGGTGTCCGGAGCGTTGGCGGGTCTTGGCCTGGCACTGCTGCTCGATGGACTTCACCCCGGCCCGCTCACCCAGATACCTGCCCTTGTGTTGCTGGGCTGGTGGTGGGGGCGGATCGGTCGCCGCGGCCGGCCGATCGAGCGCAGCTTCAATCTCGGCCTGCTGGCCCTGCTGGGCTGCCTGGCCCTGAATCTCACCCTCTGGCTTCAGCTCGCCCTGCTGGCCTGGCGTGGCGGCCGGACTTCCGGGTTGGCCGGAGACTCTGCCCCCACCCAGGTCGCCGCCGGGGTGGAGGCTGGCGCCGACCTCGGGGTCGATCCCCGTCTGTTCGCCACCCCGGGCTGGCATCTGAGCGACCTGCTGGGGGCCGGGCTGCATACGCTGCTGAGCCAGACCCTGATCACCGCGTTGCTGGCCCCCATGCTGTGTTCGCTGTTGCTGCTGCTCTGGCGGCAGCAGTCCTCTTCCCTGAGGAGCTGAGTTGATCGAGATGCCCGCTGCACCCCGCCCCGAGCCGATGCCTCCATCGGCGCCGCGCCCAAGCCGGCGCTGGGGTCGGCGGGCGCTGCTGCGCCGCCTCAGCCTGGGAGCGAGCCTCGCCCTTGCTGCCGCCCTGGGGCTGGCCGCCTGCAGGCCCGCCCAACCGCCCGAGCCGGAGATCCAGTTCTGGACCCTGGATCTGGCGCCCCGCTTCAACGACTACATCCGTGGGGTGATCGCCGCCTGGGAACAGCGGAATCCAGGTATGCGAGTGCGCTGGACCGACCTGCCCTGGAGTTCGGTGGAGCGCAAGCTCCTCGCGGCGGTGTTCGCCCGCACCGCGCCGGACGTGGTGAACCTCAATCCGCTCTTCGCCGCCAACCTGGCCAGCAAGGGGGGCCTGCTGCCCCTCGATCCCCTGCTGCCGCCCGATGCGGCCCAGACCTATCTGCCCAAGGTCTGGAAGGCCGGCCAGCTGCCCGGCCCCGACGGCCCGCCCAGCCAGTTCGCCGTGCCCTGGTATCTGACGGCCCGGATCACCCTGGCCAACCGGGATCTGCTCGCCAAGGCCGGCTACAGCCGCCCGCCCCTGCGCTGGCAGGAGGTGCCTGCCTACGCCGAGGCGGTGAAACGCCGCACCGGTCGCTACGCCCTGTTCGTGACCGTGGTGCCGGACGACTCAGCTGAGTTGCTCGAATCCCTGGTGCAGATGGATGTGCGCCTGCTGGACGGACGTCAGCGGGCGGCCTTCAACAGCCCGGAGGGCCGCCGCGCCTTCGCCTTCTGGACCGACCTCTACCGCCGCGGCCTGCTGCCACGGGAGGTGGTGAGCCAGGGCTACCGCCGGGCGATCGAGCTCTACCAGAGCGGGGAGCTGGCCCAGGTGGCCAGCGGCGCCGAGTTCCTGCGCAGCATCCAGACCAACGCCCCCGGCATCGCAGCGGTCACGGCCCCGTTCCCACCACTCACCGGTGCCGGCGGCGAGGCCAATGTGGCGGTGATGAACCTGGCGGTGCCGCGTCAGAGTCGGTTGCCGAAGGAGGCCCTCAGCTTCGCCCTGTTCCTCACGGACGCCACCAACCAGCTGGCCTTCGCCGAGCAGGCGCGGGTGCTGCCCTCGGCAACGGGCGCGCTGGACCAGCTGGAGGCGGCTTTGGCGCAGGAGCGGCCCCAGGGTCGGCCTGACCAGCTGGTGCGGCAGGCCCGCATGCTCTCCGCCGAAACGCTGGGCCAGGCGCGGGTGCTGGTGCCGGCCAGCCCGGGCGTCAAGCGGCTCCAGGCGATCCTCTACACCCAGCTGCAGCGGGCGATGCTGGGGCAGATGGGCAGCGATCAGGCCCTGGCGGCAGCGGAGCAGGAGTGGAACCGCTACGCCGAGGCACGCTGGCCCTGAGACGCCGTCGAATCCCCCCAGGCGAAGTTCCGCAGAAATCCTTAAGCCTCAACCGAATCACCGGGCTGGCCGGCTGGGTTGGCGGCAGAGGGGGAAAGTGAGCAGGTAGGGTTGCGATTCTTCACTTTGATCGTGGCCCATGCCCGTGGAGCTTCAGCCTCAGCAGCGACCGCAGCAGGCTGAAGGCTTGCCTGGGGGGAGTTTCGATCAGGAGATGCCATCGGATCCCAGGGCCACCCTTCTGGTGGTGGACGACGAAGCTGCCGTGCGGCGGGTGCTGGTGATGCGGCTGCAGATCGCCGGCTATCGGGTGGTCTGCGCCGAGGACGGCGAGGAGGCCCTGGCCCTGTTCCACCAGGAGCAGCCCGATCTGGTGGTGCTCGATGTGATGCTGCCCAAGCTGGATGGCTTCGCGGTCTGCCGCCGGCTCCGGGCGGAATCCTGCGTGCCGATCATCTTTCTTTCGGCTCTCGATGCCATCGCCGAGCGGGTCGCCGGTCTCGATCTGGGGGCCGACGATTACCTGCCCAAGCCCTTCAGCCCCAAGGAGCTCGAGGCCCGCATCGCCACGATCCTGCGCCGGGTAGGCCGCGGTTCGGCCGGCAGTGAACCCCGCGATGTGCCGGTGGGCAGCGGTGTGATGCGCCTGGGTGATCTGGTGGTGGACACCAATCGACGCCAGGTGACCCGCGACGGCGAGCGCATTGCCCTCACCTACACCGAATTCAGCCTGCTGGAACTGCTGTTCCGCGAGCCTGGCCGAGTGGTGCCACGGGCCGAGATCCTCGAGCAGCTCTGGGGCTACCCGCCGCGCCGCGCCGCCGATCTGCGCGTTGTGGATGTCTACGTGGCCCGGCTGCGGGGCAAGCTGGAGCCCGATCCGCGCAACCCTGAGCTGATCCTCACCGTGCGGGGCACCGGATACGCCTCCCAGCGGATGGGTGACGCCAGCCTGGCGGCTGCTGGCTGACCCGGAAGATCGAGGCCTCTGAAGACCCAGACCCCGAGAGATCCAGGTCATCGCCTGACCTTCGATCCTGCAGGATGGGGCGCCATCAGATAGTCGTCAGACCCTTGTCGGAGCTGCGCGAGACCCGCCTGGAGAAAGCCCGGACCCTCGCTGCGCTGGGCCAGGGTCCCTATGCCCTGCGTTTCGAGCCCAGCCACAGCACCGCTGAGCTCCAGGCCGCCCATGCCGATCTGCCCAAGGGCGAGGAGCGTGACCTCAGCGTTGCAATCGCAGGTCGGGTGATGACCCGTCGGGTGATGGGCAAGCTCGCCTTCTTCACCCTGGCCGATCAGAGCGGCCCGATCCAGCTCTTCATCGACAAGGCCACCCTGGCCGCCTCCCTGCCGGAGGACCCTGAGGCCTTTGCCCACCTCACGTCCCTGGTCGATGCCGGTGACCTGATCGGTGTGGAGGGCAGCCTGCGCCGCACCGACCGGGGCGAGCTCTCGGTGAAGGTGAAGCGCTGGTCGATGTTGAGCAAGAGTCTGCAGCCGCTGCCGGACAAGTGGCACGGCCTGGCCGATGTGGAGAAGCGCTACCGGCAGCGCTACCTCGATCTGATCGTGTCGCCCCACACCCGCGAGACCTTCCGGCGTCGTGCCCTGGCGGTGAGTGCCATGCGCCGCTGGCTGGATGAGCGGGATTTCCTGGAGATCGAGACACCGGTGCTGCAGAGCCAGCCCGGCGGTGCCGATGCCCGGCCGTTCGAGACCCACCACAACACCCTCGATCTGCCCCTGACCCTGCGCATCGCCACCGAGCTGCACCTCAAACGGCTGGTGGTGGGCGGCTTCGAGCGGGTCTATGAGCTGGGCCGCATCTTCCGTAACGAGGGGGTGAGCACCCGCCACAACCCCGAGTTCACGTCCGTGGAGGTCTACCAGGCCTACGCCGACTACACCGACATGATGGAGCTCACCGAGCAGCTGATCGCCCACGTCTGTCAGCAGGTGTGCGGCACCACCGCGATCACCTACCAGGGCACCGCGATTGATCTGACGCCGCCCTGGCGTCGCGCCACCATGCAGGAATTGGTGCAGGACGCCACCGGGCTCGACTTCACCACCTTCTCCACGCGGCAGCAGGCCGCCGACGCCATGGAAAGCCAGGGTCTCGTGGCGCCGGCCCTGGCCGATTCCGTCGGCCGCCTGCTGGTGGAGGCCTTCGAGCAGCGGGTGGAGGAGAGCCTGATCCAGCCCACCTTCGTGCTCGATTACCCGGTGGAGAATTCACCCCTGGCGCGGGCCCACCGCAGCAAGCCCGGGATGGTGGAGCGGTTTGAGCTGTTCATCGTGGGGCGCGAAACCGCCAACGCCTTCAGCGAACTGATCGACCCGGTGGATCAGCGCCAGCGCCTGGAGGCCCAGCAGGAGCGCAAGGCGGCCGGCGACCTGGAGGCCCAGGGTGTGGATGAGGATTTCCTGCAGGCCCTCGAGGTGGGCATGCCCCCCACCGGCGGTCTTGGTATCGGCATCGACCGGCTGGTGATGCTGCTCACCGACAGCCCCTCGATCCGCGACGTGATCGCCTTTCCGTTGCTGCGGCCGGAGCAGCGGGCGGAGACCCGCCCCGAGCAGGGCGGTGAGGCCTGAGGGGCGCAATGGGATAATCACTTCGGTAGGCAATCTCCCCCAACGGGGGCAGCGATTCCATGAGTGGCGAGCGCGTCGGTTTCCGCTTCCAGCACGCAGATGCGGTCGTGAAGCGCAACCCCCAGGGTCGTTCGCGCCGGGGATGGGTGATGGAGCCGGTGGAGCAGACCACCAGCCGTGGCACCAAGATGCCGGCCTATCGGATCCGCTGGCGCGACAGCGAACGTCCTGAGATCGTGCTGCAGCACATGTTGATCGCCGATCCCGACCCCACCCCGCCGCCCGAGGGCGTCAGCCTGGTGCCCCCTGCTCCCAAGAAGTGAGCCGGGGCCAGATCAGCTCCAGCCCTTGAGCCGGTAGACCAGCAGTCCCAGGTGTTCCTTGAGGCTCTGGCTGGTCAACAGCAGCGCCCCGGCATCGGGAGCCAGATCCAGCATCACACTGGCGGCCGTTGGGCCGCCGTAGTTGTTGCGGCTGGTCAGCTGGAAATCGCAGGCCACCGGAATCACCTCCAGGCCGCTGCGGCGCCGGAAGGTGGCCAGCGAGCGCGGCATATGGGTGGCACTGGTCACCAGCAGGATGCGTGTCCAGCCCCGCTGGCGGCCCAGCTGGCCGATGTCGCGGGCCTCTTCGGCTGTGGTGCGTGACCCCGGGTTGGTGAGGATCGCCGCCGCCGGCGCCCCGAGATCGATCGCCAGCTGGCGGGCGACCTCCGCCTCGGCGGGGGCAGGGTCGCCGCTGGCGAAGTGCACCTTGGCGCCGCTGGTGAGCAGCACCGGCGCCTTGCCCTGCCGCAGCAGCCGCAGGCCGGTGAGCAGCCGGTCGCCCGCCTCGTTCACCTCCACCTGGCGCCGCGGCGCCAGAGCGGGCCTGAGGCCGCTGCCCAGCACCACCACCGCATCGGCGCGGGGGATCACGGCAGGGGTGAGGGCCGCCGCCGGTTCCTCCAGCCCCCAGACCAGCTGACGGCTGGTGTACGGCATCGCCGCGATCCAGAGCAGCAGCACCCCACCGCCCGACAGCCACGGCCCCCAGCGCCGCCGCCGGCCGACCAGGCCGACCAGTTGCAGCACCAGGGCCAGGCCGAGGGGGTAGAGCCCCAGCGGCAGCAGCTTGCTCAGCAGGAATCCCATCAGGCCGGGCGCCTCCTCAGGTGGTATGGCCCTGGCGGCGCTTGAGGGCCTCCAGCTCCTGCCGGGTCTCGAAGGCGGCCCAGGCGGCCTCCAGATTGTCGCCGCCGGACGTTGGCGCTGCGGCTTGGGCCGGCTCCACTGGCGCGCCCGCCGCGGGACTGCCGGTGGTCTGCTGGCGGGGCTGTTGGCTTGGGCGGCTCTGGCGTGCGCGCGCGGTCAGCTCCTCGAGGGCGGCCTCGGTGGCGGCAAAGCTCTGGCCCAGGTCCGCCAGCTCCTGCCAGGCGCGGCGCCCCTGCTCCATCAAGGCCTCGCAGCGGGCGGCGGCCTGTTCGGCCAGCTCGGTGGCGCCGGCAGCGCGGGCCCGCGTGATCCGCTCCTGCCACTGGCGAATCTCACCGGCCAGCCGCAGCAGCTCCTGGCGCCGCTGCTCAGCCTGAGCCTGCAGGCTGCGCCGCCGCTTCTGCAGCTCAAGCTGGCGATCGCGGGCCTCCTGCTCGGCCAGCAGGGCGTCCTGCTCGGGGTTGGCCTGCAGGAAAGCCTCCAGCTGCTGCTCCAGCCGTGCCTCCAGCTCTTCGAACCAGCTGCTAGCCATGCGTCTGGTCTCAGGCCCCGGTGGGTTCGGCAGCGGCGGCCGGGGGTGACTCCCCGGGGGCGCGGGTGATCAAGGGCGCCTCGATTTCCTCCTGCAGCGGCGTGATCGCCGCTTCCCGGGAGCGGAGCAGCAGCTGGGTGAGCCGCGCCACGGCCCCCTCCCCCAGCTCGACGCGGCCGATCCGATCGAAGGCCTGGTGGTAGAGCCCCTCCAGTTCTTCGATCAGCCCTTCGCGCACCTGGCGCATCGCCGCCCGTTGTTCGTCCCGGCTCATGGCTGCTCCTGGAGGCTCATCGCCCCACCGTTGTCTCTGGTTCCGAGTCTGCCTGCACCAGCAGGTGCAGGGACAGGTCGTTGGCCGGATCGCTCCAACGGCGGGTGCCCCGCCAGCCGGCGTCGGCCGCCAGCGCCGCGAACGCCTCAGGCGTGTACTTGTGGCTGTATTCGGTGATCAGCGGCTCCCCGGCAGCGAACGGCCAGCTGGATCCGGCCAGCTGCACCATCTGCTCCCGCCGGCTTACCAGCGCCATGGCGATGCGGCTGTGCTGCGGCTGCCAGCGGGCCTGGTACCGGAACTGGGTGGGGTCGAAGCTGCCCTGCAGATCCCGATTGAGCCGGGCCAGCAAGTTGAAGGCGAAGGCGGCCGAGACCCCCGCCGCGTCGTCGTAGGCGGCCTCCAGCCGCTGCGGTGCCTTGGGCTGATCGATGCCGATCAGCAGGCGACCGCTCGGGCCCAGCAGCCGGGCGAACTGGCGCAGCAGGGCGCGGGCCTCCTCCGGATCGAAGTTGCCCAGGGAGCTGCCCGGGTAGAAGCCCAGCAGCGGCTGACCTTCCAGCAGGGGATGGGCGGGCAGCTGCTCCAGCTGGCTGTAGTCGCAGCAGATGCCCAGCACCGGCACGGGCGGATGGCGCCGTTGCAGGGCGTCGCAGGCGTCGGCCAGGTGGTCGGCGCTGATGTCGAGGGCCACGTAGGCGGCCGGCCGCAGGGCGTTCAGCAACGGACCCACCTTGCGGGCGTTACCGGCGCCGAATTCCACCAGCACGCCGGCGCCCAGGGCCGCCGCCAGCTGCGGCGCCATGTCTTCCAGAAGGGCTGTCTCGGTGCGGGTGAGGCTGTATTCCGGCTGGGCGCCGATCGCCTCGAACAGCCGCGAACCCTCGGCGTCGTAGAGCAGCCAGGCGGGCAGCTGCCGCGGCTTGCGGGCCATGCCCTGGCGCACCAGGCGGGCCATGTCGGCCGGCTGCGGATGGAGGTCGATGAAGCGGCGGCTGCAGTCCGGCTGACGCTGCTCGAGGTGGGCCCTCATGCCGCCTCCCCGGCCCGCATGGCGCCATCGCGGGCCAGCCGCAGTCCGGCCGCCATCCAGCGACTGGCGGGTGGGTAGAAGTTGCGGTAGGTGAGCCGCTGGTGATCCGGTGGCGTCAGGAAACCGCTGCCGCGCAACACCATCTGGGAGCTCATGAATTTGCCGTTGTATTCGCCCACGGCGCCGGCCGCGGGCTGGAAGCCCGGGTACGGCCGGTAGGGACTGGCGGTCCACTGCCAGAGCAGGCCGAAAGCCTGGGGCAGGCGGCCGCTGGCGGCCGCCACTTCCCACTCGGCTTCGCTGGGCAGCCGCGCCCCGGCCCAGCGGGCGTAGGCATCGGCCTCAAACCAGCTGAGGTGCCGCACCGGGGCCTGGGGATCCCGCGGCTGCCGGCCCGCCAGGGTGAATTCGTCGTCGCCGCGCCAGTAGCGGGGAGCCCGCCAGCCGCGGTCGCGGGCCACCGCCCAGCCTTCGCTCATCCACCACTCGGGCTGCTCGTAACCCCCAGCGGCGATGAAGGCGGCCATCTCGGCGTTGGTCACAAGCCGCTCGGCGATCTGGAAGCCCTCCAACCAGACGCGGTGACGGGGGCCCTCGTTATCGAAGGCGAAACCGCCGGGCGAACCCTCGGGGCCGCCGCTGCCCGGCAGGTGGCCGATCGCCACCAGGCCCTCAGCGAAGCTCAGCCAGCCAGCCAGTCCACTGCCGCCGCCTGCAGCGGCGCCTTCGTGGCCAGGGCCGTCGTGCGCGCGCGCCAGGGCGCGGAAGCGGCCTTCGGGGTCGTCGTGCCAGGCGGGCACGGCCACCGCGCTGTTGTCGAGGCCATCGCTGATCAGTGCAGCGGCTGTCTTGGGCCGGTCACGGCCACCAGTGCCGCGGTAGGCCGGCTCCAGGGGATTGCGGCTGAACCCATCGAGCAGGTCCATCAGCAGCAGCTCCTGATGCTGCTGCTCGTGTTGCAACCCCAGTTCGAGCAGCGCCAGCTTGGGGCGCGCCCGTTCCTCGGGCCAGACCTCCATTCGGTCGAGCAGGAGCTCGAGGGCCTGATCCACCTGCTGCCGCCAGGCCAGCACCGCGTCGATCGGTGGTCGGCTGAGCAGACCCCGCTGCGGCCGCGGATGGCGCGCTCCCACGGCGTCGTAGTAGCTGTTGAACAGATAACGCCACAGCTCCGGAGCCGGTGCGCCGCTGGTCTGTGCCGGCCGCAGCAGGAATTCCTCGAAGAACCAGGTGGTGTGGCCCAGGTGCCACTTGGGCGGACTGGCGTCGGCCATGCCCTGCAGGCAGAGGTCTTCCGGTTCCAACGGAGCGATCAGGCGCTCGCTGATCTGGCGCACCTGCCGCAGCCGCTGCCGCAGGGTCACCAGCGATGGCCGTCCACTCGCCGTGCCCGTCCGGGGAACCATCACTGCCGTGCCCTCTGGGCTGACCCTAGGGAGTTGCCTACGATCCGCCCACAGCAACGTTGTTCGAGAAGGCCAGCGCGATGGGCGGTACGACTGAGGGGTTTGTCGGCGCAGTCGGCCACACCCCCCTGATCCGCCTGGCGGCCCTGAGCGCCCTCACCGGTTGCGACATCCTCGGCAAGGCCGAGTTCATGAACCCCGGCGGCTCCGTCAAGGATCGGGCCGCCCTCGGCATCCTGCTGGAAGCGGAGGAGCAGGGGCTGTTGCAGCCCGGCGGCACAGTGGTGGAGGGCACGGCGGGCAACACCGGCATCGGTCTGACCCACCTCTGCAATGCCCGCGGTTACAGGGCCCTGATCGTGATTCCGGACACCCAGTCGGCCGAGAAGATCGGCCTGCTGCGCAGCCTCGGCGCCGAAGTGCGCACCGTGCCGGCGGTGCCCTACCGCGACCCGAACAACTACGTGAGACTCTCGGGCCGCATCGCCGCCGAAACCCCCGGAGCCGTCTGGGCCAACCAGTTCGACAATCTGGCCAATCGCCGCGCCCACTACAACAGCACCGCTCCGGAAATCTGGGAGCAGACCGAAGGTCGGGTGGATGCCTGGGTGGCCGCCACCGGCACGGGGGGCACCTACGCCGGCGTGGCCCTGTATCTCAAGGAGAAGAATCCGGCGGTGCGCTGCGTGCTGGCCGATCCCCACGGCAGCGCCCTCTACAGCTGGGCCAGGACCGGCGCACTGCAGGCCGAGGGCCGCTCGATCACCGAGGGCATCGGCAACAGCCGCGTCACCGCCAACCTGGAAGGGGCGCCGATCGATGACGCCGTGCGCATCGACGATCAGGCTGCCCTCGACACGATCTACCAGCTGCTCTGGCAGGAGGGTCTGTTTCTGGGCGGCTCGGTGGGCATCAACGTGGCCGCGGCCGTGGAAACGGCCCGCCGCCTCGGGCCTGGCCATCGCATCGTGACCGTGCTGTGCGATAGCGGTGACCGCTACCGTTCGCGGCTCTACGACCGCGCTTGGCTGGAGAGCCGCGGTCTGCATCAGCCCGACCGCGACGGCGCTCAATCCCCGTCCTGATGGCGACCCCTTCCGATCCCAGCCCCGCCGAGGCGCCTGCTCCGCCGGAGGTTGGCCATCTGATCGGCGAGCGCTACCAGCTGGAGCAGTGCCTCAGTGCCCCCAGCGATGACGCCGCCCCGGTTCAGGGGCGGTTATGGCGGGCCAGTGACCAGCTGGCTGGCGGGGCCTTGATGGCCCTGCGCCAGCTGGGTCCTGCGGCGGATCAGGAGGGTGCTCGGCGCCGCTGGAGCCAGCTGCAGACGGTGCTCCATCCGCAGGTGCCGCGTTTCGGTGGCGCGATCACCGCTGGCGATGACCTCTGGCTGGTGCGGGAGTGGCAGGACGGGCGCACCTACCAGGAGCTGCTCGAGGCCCGCGCCGAGCGCCAGCTTGTGTTCGGCGGGGGGGAGCTGCTACTGCTGCTTCGCCAGCTGCTGCCGGTGCTGGTGGCCCTGCACAGCCAGGAGCTGGTCCACGGCGATCTCTGTCCGGCCAATCTGCTGCGCCGCGATCGGGATGGCCAGCCGGTGCTGCTGGATTTCGGCCTGGTGGGCGGCGGCGTCGTGGCCACAGCGGGCTATGCGCCCCCGGAGCTGGCCCAGGGCGGCGCAGCTCAGCCCTGGATGGATCTGCATGCCCTCGGCGTCACGGCCCTGGTGCTGCTGAGCGGCGAGCCGCCGGCCTCCCTGCTCGATCCGGTCAGCCTGGAATGGCGCTGGCCGGCGACCCTCGACGCCGAACCAGAGCTGCGCCTCCAGCTGGAGCGACTGCTGCAGCGGGATCCGGCCAGCCGGTTCGCCAGCGCCGCCCAGGCTCTGGCCGCACTGCAGGCTCTCCCCATGCCGGACAGCACCGGCCCGGTGCCCCGCGCGGATCGCACGCTGGTGCTGGTGGCGCCTGCACCGTCACCGCTGCCTGGCCCCGTCGCGCCGGAACTGCCCCTTGTCGGCCTGGCCGAGAGCCAGCCGCTGCCCGCCATGGGGGCGGCGGCCCCGCGGCGCAGCCGCCAGGAGGCCAAGGAGGAGGAGGCCGAGAACGGCGTCTGGCCGGTGGTGCTGGCCCTGGTGTTCTCGGCCATCGTGGGCACGGCCGGCGGTTGGTGGTGGCTGAGCCGCGGCCGCACGGCCGCCCCCAGGATCCCGGAGGCGAGTCTGGCCGCCGGCGAGAGCCTGCCCCCCGAGGAGGTGGACCAACGTCAGCAGCTGCTCAATCGGTTGCGGGCCATGCAGGTGGATCGGCCCTGGTTCCTGCGGCTCGTGGATGCCAGCCTGCTGGCCCAGTTCCCGGAGCGGCGCGGACGGCTTCCCAGCGATTCCAGCGAAGACGCGCCGCTGCGCAAGGTGTGGAACGAACTAGCCGAAGAATGGCTGGCACGGGTAGAGCAGTTGCCACTGGCGGTGCGTCGCCGCCTCGGCACCTACAGCCAGGCCGACTGGGAGCAGCGGCAGCAGGCTCTGGTGGGGCAGGGCCTCAGTTCCGCCGTGCTGCGCCAGCTCGTCTCCGGCAGCGCCCAGAACCTGCTGCCCGGTCGCATCGGCACCGAGATTCCGCCGGAGCCCTTCCGCCAGCTCTGGTACGCCGCTGCGGAGCAGGGCCTGGCCGGCATGCGGATCGAGCCGATCAAGACCCGATCCCAGGACGTTCAGGCCCTCTCGGCCGATGTGGACGCCGGTGGTGCCCGTCTGTTTCCGATCCAGCTCCCCGCCAACCACCGCCTGGTGCTGGGCGTGAACGGCTCACCCCTGATGCAGATGACCGTATTCGCCGCCGATGGCAGTGTGCTCGAGGCCAGTGGTCCTTTGCGCGTGGTGAGTCTGCCGGCGCAGGCCCGCTCGCCCGTGCAGTTGCTGGTCACGAACGAGGGGCTGGCGCCGGCCCAGATCACCCTGTCGCTGCGAGCTGATCCGCCACCCCCCCAGGAGCCGGAACCAGAGCCCCAGAACGCCGTTCCCGAGGCCGAGCCACCCGAGACACGCATCCCTGGCGCGCCTCAGGAGCAGAGCTCCACCCCATCCCCGACACCCGGCTCTGCGGCCCCCATCCGTCCCAAGGTTCCATCCACAGCCCCGATCCAGCCACCACCGCCGCCCACCGACACCCCCTGAGCCCAGGGGCTGGTGCTGATCAGAGGCGGGCGATGGCCGCCCGGGCCTCTTTGGCCTCCTGCTTGCTCTTCTCTTCGTGGCGCTTGTCGTGCAGCTTGCGGCCCTTGCCGAGGCCGAGGGTCACCTTGATCCATGAGCCCTTCAGATGCAAATTAAGAGGGATCAGGGTGAGGCCCTTCTGGTCGAGGGCACTGCGCAGCTTGTCGATTTCGCGCCGGTGGGCCAGCAGCCGCCGCACCCGCAACGGTTCGTGGTTGAAGTAGCGGCCGGCGTGGCTATGGGGCGAGATGTGGACGTTGTGCAGCTGGATCTCGCCGCTGCGGATCAGGCAGAAGCCATCGCGCAGATTCGCCTGGCCCGCCCGCACCGATTTCACCTCGGTGCCCAGCAGCTCGATGCCGCATTCGAGGGTTTCGAGGATCTCGTACTGATGCCGGGCAAAGCGGTTGTCGGCCAGCAGCCGGTTGGCGGCATCGCGCCGTGCCTTGGCGGCTTTCTTTCCTCCGCCCTTCGCCATCTCCCTGCCGCCTGTCCGTTGGGTATCGCCTGCCCCCCGACCCTAGGCAGCGGCCGGTACCCTCCAACCATGGCGATCGTCTCCTCCGGCGCAGGTGCGGCTCCCCGCCGGGGCAGTGTCGCCGCCCGGCTGGTCGATCCAGCCGCCCCCGACACGGGTGAACAGACCGCTCCAGTGCTGCGGGAAGACGGGCTGCGGCCGAAACGCCTGGTCGATTACATCGGCCAGCATGAGCTCAAGCAGGTGCTCGGCATCGCGGTGGAGGCCACCCGCAGCCGCAAGGAGGCCCTCGATCACGTGCTGCTGCATGGCCCGCCGGGCCTGGGCAAGACCACCATGGCCCTGGTGCTGGCCGAGGAACTGGGCGTGCGCTGCCGGATCACCAGCGCCCCTGCCCTGGAGCGCCCGCGCGACATCGTGGGGCTGCTGGTCAACCTTCAGCCCCACGATCTGCTGTTCATCGACGAAATCCACCGGCTCAACCGGGTGGCGGAGGAAATCCTCTACCCGGCGATGGAAGACTTCCGCCTGGATCTCACCGTGGGCAAGGGCGCCACGGCCCGCACCCGCAGCCTGCCGGTGGCGCCGTTCACCCTGGTGGGGGCCACCACCAGGGCCGGTGCCCTGAGTTCCCCCCTGCGGGACCGTTTCGGCCTGATCCAGCGGCTCGAGTTCTACGACCTGCCCGATCTGCAGGCGATCGTGCAGCGGGCGGCGGGGCTGCTGGCGATCGCGCTGGAGCCGGAAGCCGCGCTCGAGGTGGCGCGTCGCTGCAGGGGCACGCCCCGCATCGCCAACCGGCTGCTGCGCCGTGTGCGCGACGTGGCGGAGGTGGCGGGTCATGGCCGCATCGACGCGACCCTGGTGGATCAGGCTCTGCGGCTGCATCGGGTCGATGGGCGCGGTCTTGATGCCTGCGACCGGCGCCTGCTCGGCCTGCTGCTGGAGGGGTATGGAGGCGGGCCGGTGGGGCTCGACACCCTGGCGGCGGGCCTCGGTGAAGACCCCACCACCCTGGAAGCGGTGGTGGAGCCCTACCTGCTGCAGCTGGGTTTTCTGCAGCGCACCCCACGGGGTCGGGTGGTGACCGAGGCGGGTCGTGCCCATCTCGCCGCGGCCGGCTCTGGCCCTGGCGCGGCCCAGCTCGGCGCGGAGGGGCCGCGATGACTGACGCCACTGTGGCCACCGACGCCACGGACACCACCGACTCCGCCATGCCGTCACCGGCGACCCCGGGCGGGGCTGGGCGTCATCTGGCCGCGGCTCTGCTGATCCTGGCGGTGGCGCTGGCCCTGATCCTGCTGCTACCCCTGCCGGCCCTCGCTGCCGCTCCGATCTCAGCCAGGCCTGGCGTGAGCCTGCCCGAGCAGTTCGAGCAGGCCCTGGCCGCCAGCCGCGACGGCCGCTTCAGCGAAGCCCTGATTCTCTGGGATGGTGTGCTGGAACAGGACCCCAGCCAGGCCGCGGCCTGGAGCAACCGCGGCAATGTGCGGCTGGCCCTGGGCGACCCCGAGGGCGCCATCGAAGACCAGGGCCGCGCCATGGCGCTCGATCCGCTCAACCCCGATCCCCACCTCAACCGGGGAACGGCCGAGGAGGCACTGCAGCGCTGGCAGGCCGCCGCCGCCGACTACACCTGGATCCTGGAGCGGGATCCCGCTGACGCCTCGGCGCTCTACAACCTCGGCAACGTGCGCGGCTCCCAGGGCGACTGGACCGAGGCGCGACGCTGCTATGACGCGGCTGACCTGGCCCGTCCCGGTTTCGCCATGGCTCGCTCCAGTGCTGCCCTGGCCGCTTTCCAGCTGGGGGATCTCGAGGCCGCCGAACGCCAGTTCCGCCAGCTGATCCGCCGTTACCCCCTGTTCGCCGATGCCCGCGCCGGTCTCACCGCCCTGCTCTGGCGGCAGGGGGCTCAGGGGGAAGCCGAGAGCAACTGGGCGGCGGCCTCCGGTCTCGATCCGCGCTATCGCCAGGAAGAATGGCTGTTGCGGATACGGCGCTGGCCACCCGTGCCCGTGCAGGCTCTGGCCCAGTTCCTGGCTCTGGCCTCCTGACAATCCCCTCGATGCCCCTGCCCCTCGCCACCGGATCCGACACCCCCCGAGCCGCGGCGCCCGGTTGCGGTGCCCATCCGCTGGCAGACTGGCAGCGTCTCGGCCTCGAGGCCAGCCTGGCCGAGGTCTTGCCGGAGCTGATTCAGCTGCGCCGCCACATCCACCGCCATCCCGAGCTCAGCGGCCATGAGCAGCAGACCGCTGCCCTGGTGGCCGGCGAGCTGCGTCGCTGGGGCTGGCGGGTACGTGAGGGGGTGGGCCGCACCGGCGTGCTGGCCGAACTGGGGCCTGAGGGGCCGGACGTGCCCCTGGTGGCCCTGCGGGTCGACATGGATGCCCTGCCGGTGGAGGAGCGCACCGGCCTCGACTACGCCTCCACCCGCCAGGGGCTGATGCATGCCTGCGGCCACGATCTGCACACCGCCGTGGGACTGGGGGTGGCGCACGTGCTGGCTCCCCTTGCCGGGCTGCTGACGGCGCGGGTGCGGCTGCTGTTCCAGCCCGCCGAAGAGACGGCCCAGGGTGCAGCCTGGATGCGGGCCGATGGCGCCATGGAGGGGGTACAGGCCCTGTTCGGTGTGCACGTGTTCCCCAGCCTGGCGGTGGGTTCGATCGGGGTGCGCTGCGGCAGCCTCACCGCCGCAGCCGGCGAGCTGGAGGTGGAGGTGCTCGGCGAAGGAGGTCATGGCGCCCGCCCGCACCAGTCCACCGATGCCATCTGGATCGCGGCGCGGGTGGTGAGTGGTCTGCAGGAGGCGATCAGCCGGCGGCTCGATGCACTCCATCCCGTGGTGGTGAGCTTCGGCCGGATCGAGGGGGGCAAGGCCTTCAACGTGATCGCCGATCACGTGCGTCTGCTCGGCACCGTGCGCTGCCTGGATCTGGAGCTCCATTCCCAGCTGCCTGGCTGGATCGAGGACACGGTCCAGGCCCTCTGCCGGGGCCATGGCGGCGAAGCCCGGGTGCGCTACCGCTGCATCTCACCGCCGGTGCACAACGATCCGGAACTCACCGAGCTGGTGGCGGAGGCCGCCACCGAACTGCTGGGACGCGATCAGGTGCGCTGGCTGGAGCAGCCCTCGCTGGGGGCGGAGGATTTTGCCGAGCTGCAGCAGGGCACCCGCGGCACCATGTTCCGCCTCGGGGTGGCCGGTGCCACGGGTTGCACGCCCCTGCACAGCAACACCTTCGCGCCGGATGAAGCAGCCCTGGCGGTCGGGGTGAAGGTGCTCACCCTCAGCCTGCTGCGCTGGATGGAGCGCCAGGCCAGTGCCGGCCCGTTGGCATGACGCTTCCTCCCGCCGGCTCGCCGGCTCGAACAGTCCGCCCGTTGCTGGCGCTGTCGTCGCTTCTGCTGATCCTGCTGGCCCTGGTGGCGCTGCTGCTGCGCCAGGGGGCAGACCGGATGCAGGCGATTCCGGCCCTGTTGATCGGGGTGGGGCTGCAGGCCTCCAGCCTGGTGGGCCGCCGCCGACGTCGCGCCCAGCTCCTGGGTGACCTAAGACAGGACAATGGCTGAGTCGATCGATCTTGATGCCCTGCGCCAGGCAATCGCCTCCGGCGATCCCAGCCGGGCCATGCCCGCACTGGCGGGACTGAGGCAGGTGCCGGCGGAGCAGGCCATTCCCCTGCTGCTGCTGGGTCTGGAACAGACCACCTTCATGATCCGCTCGCTCAGTTGCGCCGGCCTGGGGGTCAAACGCAGCGATGCCGCCCGCCAGGCCCTGGTGCAGGCCCTTCAGCACGATGAGGACGCCAACGTGCGCGCCGAAGCCGCCAATTCCCTGGTGAGCTATGGCCATGTTGAGGCCTGGCCTCTTGTGCGCCAGGCTTTTGTGGTGGATCACCAGTGGCTGGTGCGCTGCAGCATCCTCTCGGCCCTGGCCGAACATCCGGAGATGCCGGATGCCTGGCTGCTCGATCTTGCCCAGCTGGCGATCGCCGATGGCGACGGCACCGTGCGGGTGGGGGGTGCCGAGATCCTCGGACGGCTGGTACAGAAGCCGGGTCTGCCATCGTCCCTGGCACCGGCCTCCGCAGCGGCACCGTCCAGCGACGTGGCCCGTCGTCTGCTGGTGGAACTGCAGCAGGACCCCGACCATCGCGTCGTCGCGGCGGCTCTCAACGGTCTGCAGGGCAGCTGATCAGCCTCCTCTTCGTTTCAGCCTTGCTAGGTTTCCAAAGTCACTAGGGGTGCCCGGCAAACGCCTTCCCGGCTGTCTGCCCAGGGCTGAGATCACACCCTCCGAACCTGATCCGGGTCATGCCGGCGCAGGAAAGTGAGAACGAACTCCAGCTGCGCCCCAATCCGTCCGTGTCCGTTGTTCTGCATCGGTCCGCTGGGATGTTGTCCACCTTTGCCCGCCCCCTCATGCGCAGCGCCTGGATTGAGAAGCGTCGTGGTCACGCCAATGTGAGCCAGATGCACTACGCCCGTCAGGGTGTGGTTACCGAGGAAATGGCCTTTGTGGCCCAGCGGGAAAACCTGCCCGAATCACTGGTGATGGAGGAGGTGGCGCGGGGTCGCATGATCATCCCCGCCAACATCAACCACGAGAATCTGGAGCCGATGGCGATCGGCATCGCCAGCAAGTGCAAGGTGAACGCCAACATCGGTGCTTCCCCCAATGCCAGTGATGTGAGCGAAGAGCTGAAGAAGCTCGAGCTGGCGGTGAAGTATGGCGCCGATACCGTGATGGATCTCTCCACCGGTGGCGTCAACCTGGATGAGGTGCGCACGGCGATCATCCAGGCGTCGCCGGTGCCGATCGGCACGGTGCCCGTCTATCAGGCTCTCGAGAGTGTGCACGGCTCGATCGAGAAACTCTCGGAAGATGATTTCCTCCACATCATTGAAAAGCACTGCCAGCAGGGGGTTGACTATCAGACCATCCACGCCGGTCTGCTGATTGAGCATCTGCCCAAGGTGAAGGGACGCCTCACCGGCATCGTGAGCCGCGGCGGTGGCATCTTGGCCCAGTGGATGCTTTACCACCACAAGCAGAATCCGCTGTTCACCCGCTTCGACGACATCTGCGAGATCTTCAAACGCTACGACTGCAGCTTCTCGCTCGGTGATTCCCTGCGGCCCGGCTGCCTGCACGATGCCTCCGATGAGGCCCAGCTGGCCGAACTCAAGACCCTCGGAGAACTCACCCGCCGCGCCTGGGCCCACGACATCCAGGTGATGGTGGAGGGTCCGGGTCATGTGCCCATGGACCAGATCGAGTTCAACGTCCGCAAGCAGATGGAGGACTGTTCCGAGGCACCCTTTTACGTGCTCGGTCCCTTGGTGACCGATATCGCCCCTGGTTACGACCACATCACCAGCGCCATCGGCGCGGCCATGGCCGGCTGGTATGGCACGGCCATGCTCTGCTACGTGACGCCCAAGGAGCACCTGGGTCTGCCCAACCCGGAAGACGTGCGCAATGGCCTGATCGCCTACAAGATCGCCGCCCACGCCGCCGATATCGCCCGCCATCGCCCCGGTGCCCGCGACCGCGACGACGAACTCAGCCGGGCCCGCTACGCCTTCGACTGGAACAGGCAGTTCGATCTTTCGCTGGATCCGGAACGGGCCCGCGAGTACCACGACGAAACCCTGCCGGCCGATATCTACAAGCAGGCCGAGTTCTGCTCGATGTGTGGACCCAAGCATTGCCCGATGCAGACCAAGATCACCGATGCGGATCTTGAGGGTCTGGCTGAGGTGCTGGCTGAACAACAGTCTGAGCAGCAGAATCAGGCCGGGATCACCGTTTCGGTCTGAGTCGCTCTTCAACCGGCTGGCTGGTTCGCTCGCGTGGGGCTGCCTGCTTGGCTGTGTGACGCCTGCATCGATCACCGTCCAAGGACGCAGGCCGCGCTCGCGGCTGCAGGCACCGAGCCTGGTGTCGCTGAGGTCTTTCTCCAGTTGCACAGGCTCGTCGCGGGCGCGAGCCCGTGCCGAGAGACTGGTCAGCCTGGCAGAAAGCAGGAGCATATGTACGCCATTGTTTTTCTGTCCAAGACCAGAACACATTATCGACGATTGTCAATCTCCAACCCTCCAATACATGCGCTAATCCCCTATCGATGACAACCAGCCATGGAACACGTCGTCTACCAAAGTGACAAGTGAATCAGTCTGCCTCGCAGCATCCAGTGCAGCTTCCACGCGTGAGTCTCTGCACGGTCACGCATGGTCCTGCCGGACTGCTGCCGCTCTTGCAGCAGCAGATCTTGACACAGACCTATCCTCGCGAACTGCTGGAATGGGTGATCGTAGACAACAGCAACGACAGCACACAAGCTTTTCAGCCGGATCCCCACCAGGGTCTCACGATTCGCTATGAGCGCCTGAAGCAGAGGCTGCCGTTGGACCAGGTGCGCAATCTCAGCCATGGATTCTGCAGCGGCGAGATCATCGTGGTGATGAACGATACTGATTATTACCCGACCGGCCGGGTGGCCCATGCGGTGCAACGGCTCAGCGGAGGCGATGGCTTGATGGCGGGCTGCAATCAGCTGCCAGTGCTGTTCCTGCCGGAGCGAGAGCTGTGGCTGGCTGGCCCGTTTGGCAGCAACCAGGCTACGGCGGCCACCTGGGCCTTCAAGCGGGAACTATTGCTGCAAACGCGCTGCTCCGACAGTGTCACCTCCGGCGAGGAAAAAAGTTTCCTGAAGGACTTCACGCTACCACTGGTCCTGCTAGATCCAGATCACACGATTCTTTGCATCTCTCACAATAATCATCGACCTGATTTTCGAACGCTCAAAGCCGCTGGCGATACCGATCAGCTCCGACCCGTTGGCGCTGCACTGCAAGCCAATGTGATAAGACACCTGAGATCTATATTATCGCGCTACGAGCAAGCCATTGCCGGTGCCAATCGGGCTGACGGCGAAAGAAATACTCCCAAAGGCAAGCCTGTCTCTCCATGGCAAAGGCTAGGATTACAGCATGCTTGGTGCATTTCGATTGAAGGAAATTCTCAGCGCCAAGAGATCATCAATGCAAGACTTGCGCAGGCGGGGCTTGACTGCTTTTTCTTCAAAGCAATCACGCCTGAGACACTGCCACAAGTTAGCACTGACATGCCTGTATATAATCGCCCAGCTCAACTCGCGTGTCTGTCCAGTCATTTGATGCTGTTTAAACTTCTTGCCAACGAAAGCGGTCCAAACAACCAAGTCTTTCTTGTGCTTGAAGATGACGCCATTCTTCGTGATGACTTCAATTCGGCTGCTTTCCTCAAGCAACTTCCCGCGGACTGGGAGATCATTCAGCTTGGAACAAATAACCCAAGCTTCCTAACACGCCTGCTTGAGCTGGCTGACCATGACATCCCTTTCATCCGTTGGGAGCACGAATTCTGGGGGACCTATGGCTATCTAATCAAGAAGAAGATTGCTCGACGATTGGCCAATCGCTTTCTGCGCGACTCTACTTGTCTTGATCTAAAGAAGTTGTATCGGCCAACTCGGTGCGTTGCCGACTTTTTAATTTACGAAGAGGCGATAACTTACACGGCCTGTGATCCGGTCGTAAGCTTCGACTGCAAATTTTCCAGCACTGTCAATGATAGTGATGTCGTGGCCTCCGCAACGGCGAAAGCACACAAGATGACCTCTCAACGTTGGAGCAGTCACTGAGGACACTCTTCTATTCACGGCCAATAGCAATACGATGTGGCCATATGCTCTCTGTGGTGACAGCAGAAGATCATCAACCGACTGGCATGGCAGCATATTGCACATAGCTAGTTTCGCAGCAGTTTCCATAGTGCTTGCGTAGCTGCCTATCGGCACAGCAGATTCAAGTCATTGGATTTCAGCCAATCACACTGATGCCAATCTCAAGATAGAATCCCGACAAATCAAGCTGGCCCATGTCGAAAAGTGTTCACCTATTTCTTGACGAAAGATCATCCGGCAATGTGCTGAGAAGAGATCTCACAATCGAGTGCTTCGATAACAACAGATCCATCTCAAGGGATTCCATCTACTACGAATTCTTCGGCCATTCTAAGTCGACTGCAAATTTAGACTTTGCAATAGTGGCCATTCTTTTTGCATCCATGAAGACCGGCAGAGACATTTATGTTCATGGAAGCGCAAGCCAATCCCTGATGCGTAATCTCGAAGAGTTTCAACATGTTTTTTGCTCATGGTTTCCCAATTTATATCAATGCGTGGATATCAATGCAGACCACATTGAAAAGAAAGTAGTGGTTGACACTGGCCAGTCAGCAGTTCTTCTCTTCTCAGGAGGGGTGGATAGCTGTTTCAGCCTCTTCAAGCACGTTAATCGATCCCCTGGAAAATATCACGTAAACATTGATGCTGCCGTTCTCGTGCATGGATTTGACATTCGTCTTGAGGCTCAGGCAGCTTTTGACCAAGCCGCCAAAAGTTGCCGCAAGATTCTTGCGGCAACAAATATTCCTCTCGTCTGCGTCAAGACCAACGCAAGGCTGGCGCTGCCCGACTGGGAGCAGAACTTTGCAGCCGCTTTCGCTGGTGTATTACATCAATTCAATGGCAGTCATTCCATAGGCATACTCAGCAGTGCCGAGAGATACGACGCACTGACTCTGCCTTGGGGCTCTAATCCCATATCTGATCACATGCTTTCTAGTGATATCTTCTCCATCATGGCTGAAGGACATGCTTTTTCAAGAACCGAGAAAGTAATGCACATCTCAGAGACTTTGGAGTGTGTCAATAATCTGCGAGTCTGCTGGGAAGGGCCGCAGACAGGCGCGAACTGTTGCGTGTGCGAAAAGTGTATTCGGACCATCCTGAACTTTCGCGCAGCCGGCAAGCCACTGCCCTCGGCTTTTGAGAAGGATATTACAGGTGAGCAGATCATGAGGCTTGGAGATAAGCTGATGAACGTGGCAAAACTAAATGAACTAGTCAGTATTTACACTTTTGCAACGAAACATGAGATTGCAGGTACCTGGCTGGAGACACTGCAAAAAGTGATCAGCAAGCAGGTAGCGACAAGATCTCAGTCAAATCATTCATCCTTATGATGTCAGGAACGCCAAGACGAAACACAGGCTATCCAGAGCCAGATCGATCGTTTCCGAAGGGAGCTCCGCCTGAAGTGACCATCCCAGCATTACCGAAAATCCTGAAAGATCTCAACCTAGTCTAATATTCAAGCCGGGCCTATTTTTCAATGAGAATTCATACACGGCGCTAATCTTCTTGTAGCAGTTATCGTACAAATAAACCTCTTTGCCAAGCAGTGCTGCTGCGATGCCGACATGCAATCTATCCGTATGGATCACTGCAGCGGGCGCCAGCAGCGAGAGAAACCACGACACGCAATTAAATACCAAGGGAGCATCAAGATACGTCACTCCAAAGCCCCTGCTGGGGAATCCCCCCCTGCGTCAGGAAAGAAGTCCGCTCGGTCTGACCCATCCACTAGGGGGCCAAACCGAGGACCATGAAACCGATTTATGACCAGGCCGTGCGGGCTGAGATCCGCAATCGCATGAGCCCGCCCAACCGAGAGAGCGTGGCCGAGATCGCTCGCTCCACCGGCATCACTACCCAGACCCTCTACAACTGGCGCAGTCAGTGGCAGAAAGAGGGCCAGCTGGTGCCGGCCACCAGCAAGCCGCCGGAGCAGTGGGGCGCATCCGACAAACTGGCCGCCGTGATCCAGGCCGCAGGCCTCAGCGGCCCCGATCTCGGCGCTTACTGCCGTGAGCGGGGCCTCTACCCCAAACAGCTTGCCCGCTGGCGCCAGGCCGCTGAGGATGCCAATGGCCCCAGCGCGCCGACCATGACCGACCACAGGGATCTACAGCGCAAAAACCAGGAGCAGGCACGCCAGATCCGGCGCCTTGAACGTGAGTTGCAGAAGAAGGAAAAAGCTCTTTCGGAGGCGGCAACATTGCTGATGCTGTCAAAAAAGCTCGATCAGCTTTGGCTGCAAGAAGAGGAGTCCTGATTCCGTCAGAGCAGAGAAATAAAGCCATGGACTTTCTCCATGAAGGCCTCAATGCAGGAGCTTCCATCAAGGCTGTTGCTGATCTGATCGGCATCTGTTCACGCACTCTGCGGCGCTGGGGGCTTGATATCAGCGGCCAGGGATTCAGTGTGGACCGCCGCAAGGGTGCCCCACGTGAAGTGGCTCACAGATTCACGGCAAAAGAGCGGCAGCGGGTGATTGACTCCGTCAATGATCCGCGCTTTGCCGATCTTGCGCCTGCTCAGATCGTGGCCATTCTTGCTGAGGAGAGAATGTATGTGGGTTCAGAGTCGACGATCTATCGCATCATGCGGCAGGAAGGCCTGCTGAATCATCGTGGCAGGGCCCGCTCTCCCCGCGAGCCAAGACCAGTCCCGGTGCTGGAGGCAACAGGAGTTTACCAAGTGCTGGCCTGGGATATCACCCTGTTGCCCGGCCATGTCAAGGGTCAATTCTACTACCTCTACATGGTGATGGATGTGTGGAGCCGCCGCATCCTTGGAGTGGAAGTGCATGAGCGCGAATGCAGCGTGCTCGCCAGCGCATTCTTTGATCGCGTCTGCCGCGATGAAGGAATCAACAAGGAGACTGCTGCGGTCCTGCACTCGGACAATGGCGCCCCCATGCGCTCATTCGCCTTGGCGGCCAAGATGGCGGAGCTGGGTGTTTCGCTCTCGTTCTCCAGGCCGCGCGTCAGCAACGACAACGCCTACGCTGAATCATGGTTCCGTACCATGAAGTACCACCAGAGTTATCCGCTACGGCGCTTCCGGGAACTGCTCTCGGTAAAAGCCTGGGTGGATGGCTTTGTCGAGTGGTACAACGCTGAGCACCGGCACAGCGGCATCAAGTACGTGACGCCCAATCAGCGGCACTACGGCCAGGCCGATGGGATCTGTGCCATCCGGCAGAAGACCTACGAAGAAGCTCGGCAGAAGAATCCGCAGCGCTGGAGTCGTCACATCCGTGACTGGAGCCAGCCACAGGTTGTGAGCATCAACCATCCCCGTCCGCAGCAACCTATCGCTACTTGACCCTCAACAATCCAGGCCCCCGTGGCTGTCCGATGGCGCCCCTCGGTGGGCGCCATCGGACACAGCCGCGAACAGGGGCCGGACGCCCCAACCCCGACCAAAGACAGCCATCGATGACAACGACACCCCGGCCACGGCGACCCTGAACCTCAACCCGCAGTACACTCAAGTTCGGTGCTCAGCTCAGCACCCCGAGCGGACAACTTCCCTGATAGGTCCCGTCCTGAGGTGGGTGCCTTTTATTGGACAGTTCCGGCCCCTGACATCGTTAACCCAGGACGGGTGGAACATGGTTCGGCCTCAGTGTAGACCGCGTGGGGAGTTTTGCCTCCAAGGGAACTGTGAGGTCTTACATGGCAATACCGCCACAGGAAGCGGGCCAGGCTGATTTCAGCGTCCCAGCCATCGCTGTATGCCCGTAGGTAGACCTCCTCGTACTTGACAGTCCTCCACAGCCGTTCAACAAGGATGTTGTCGTAGCACCGCTTTCTGCCGGACCAGCTGATCTGGATCCGCTCCCCTTTGAGTCTGGCCACAAAGTCAGCGGACGTGAACTGACAGCCTTGATCGGAGTGGAAGATCTCTGGCCTACGGCCGCCTCCCAAGGCCATCTCCAGGGCCTCCAGACAGAACTTCGTGTCAAGGCTGTTGGAGAGCCTCCAGCTGAGCACATGCCTGGAATGGAGATCCATGATCGCCACCAGATAGAGGAACCCTTTCTGCAGAGGGATGTAGGTGATGTCGGTCGCCCAGACCTGATCCACCGACGTGACCTGCGTGAGGTCCACCAGGCAGGGGAACCGCACGGACGGATCACCTGGAACCGTCGTCCGGGGCTTCTGGTAGATCGCCCGTAATCCCATGCGCCGCATGAGGTTTCGCACTCGATCTCGGCTGATCGGGATACCATCTTGGGCCAGATAGTCCACCATCCGGCGGCTGCCGCTGCAGGGATCCTCCAGGTAGGGACTCCTGAAAAAGATTCTCGGCCCATCGGCGCCGGATTCGTCCGTTTGCTTCGCGTTAATCAGGCTGGCAAGCGCGGTGACATCAAGTCAGCCAGATCTCAAAAGCATGGCTTGCAGATGCCCTCAGGCGCTCTGATCGCTGACCAGGCCATAAAAAAGCTGTAGATCCACCCAAAAAGAAGGACAAAAAAGAGGCGCAGCAGCCTCAAGACCTTTTCCGCGCACATCACGACAAAGGCCATCGAGATGGAGGATTCGGCACCAGCTGGTAGACGAGCCATGATCAGATCCAGGGAATACTTGCGCTTTCCAGAGCCAAAGACGCCTTCCACTTCATTGCGTCGAGCTTGATCAGATCGGAGCTGGTGCTTGTGTGCAGTGGTGACATCAGGATCCTTGGGCGGGCGACCCAATCGCTTGCCGGAGAGGCGAATACCGTTCCTCGTGCAGAAATGCCTATTCTTGGCCGTGATATAAATCCGGTCGGCGCAGATTCGCTCTGGGTAAGATCCTGTATCCAGCTTGTATTTTTCCGCCTGAGCGATAAGGTCTTCTCCTTCGTTGTAGGGGTTCCAGCTTATGCGGTGCAAGAACGGAAAGCCGTTTTGAACCGAAACACTGATTTTGGCTCCAAACTCCACCGCAGCACGTGCTTTGCCTCGCACCATTGGGCGGATATGGGTCTGCACAAGATTCACCAGGCGGTCTGGAATGCTGTTGGTCTGAGAGGCGAGCAGAAGGCCCTGTTGCCGCTCCAACTCGCTGCAGGCCAACAACTTCTGCCACCAATGCCTCTTAAGCTCGGAAAGCCTTGCCCCGCAGCCGATCAGAGCATCAATGGCCTTGAGATTCTGCCGCACATAGCCAAGCTGATGTTTAATGGCAGCCTTCACTTTGCGGCGACGTGGTCGTTTTTGCTTCGCCACTCTCAGGAAATGAGCACGAGCAAGGCCACGGTCGTAGCGAGGTGAGGTGGTCTGGCTTTTCTGGACAGGCCCCATCGTTAACCTCTGAGGCGGGGTACCGCCCCTGAAAGGGGCTCCCACCGATGAGCAAGCGCCGCACCCACAGCCCCGAGTTCAAGGCCAGGGTCGCCATGGAGGCGATCAGTGGCCGCAAGACGATCCAGGAGATCGCCGCCGACCACGCCATCCACCCGATCCAGGTGAGCCAGTGGAAGCGGCAGCTCCTGGACGGTGCCAGCGAGCTCTTCACCCGAGGCAAGAAGACCAAGGACAAGGAGGAGGGGCAGGCCAAGGAGGCGGAGCTGTTCCAGCAGATCGGACGGCTGCAGATGGAGCTGGAGTGGCTCAAAAAAAAGTCTCAACTGCTCTGATGCCCGTGAACTGCGCAAGCTGGTCGATCACGACCACCCCGAGCTCAGCATCAGCAGGCAGTGTGCGCTGCTGGGGCTGCCTCGATCCACGCTGTACTACCGGCCGACACCGGTCCGTGTATCGACGCTGCGGATCATGGCCAGGATCGATGCTCTCTACCTGGAGGATCCCTGCAGCGGCAGCCGCCGGATGGTGGACTATCTGGCCCAAGATGGTATCCCGATCAGCCGAGATCGAGTGCGAAACCTCATGCGGCGCATGGGATTACGGGCGATCTACCAGAAGCCCCGGACGACGGTTCCAGGTGATCCGTCCGTGCGGTTCCCCTGCCTGGTGGACCTCACGCAGGTCACGTCGGTGGATCAGGTCTGGGCGACCGACATCACCTACATCCCTCTGCAGAAAGGGTTTCTCTATCTGGTGGCGATCATGGATCTCCATTCCAGGCATGTGCTCAGCTGGAGGCTCTCCAACAGCCTTGACACGAAGTTCTGTCTGGAGGCCCTGGAGATGGCCTTGGGAGGCGGCCGTAGGCCAGAGATCTTCCACTCCGATCAAGGCTGTCAGTTCACGTCCGCTGACTTTGTGGCCAGACTCAAAGGGGAGCGGATCCAGATCAGCTGGTCCGGCAGAAAGCGGTGCTACGACAACATCCTTGTTGAACGGCTGTGGAGGACTGTCAAGTACGAGGAGGTCTACCTACGGGCATACAGCGATGGCTGGGACGCTGAAATCAGCCTGGCCCGCTTCCTGTGGCGGTATTGCCATGTAAGACCTCACAGTTCCCTTGGAGGCAAAACTCCCCACGCGGTCTACACTGAGGCCGAACCATGTTCCACCCGTCCTGGGTTAACGATGTCAGGGGCCGGAACTGTCCAATAAAAGGCACCCACCTCAAGGTCGATGTCTCCTGAATCCCGATGACTGACTGCACAGATCATCAATGACTCGCTCGGTCGTTGTGCGAGCCTCGTTGAGGAGCTTGAGGTCTCTGGGATAGGTGATGTCGGCTGGAGTGCAACTGGCATCAATCGTGAGAGTGCCCCAATTCTTTCCTTCTGGCCAGTCAGCAGGCTTGATCAACGCATCAAGTTCTAGCTGAGCGCCTCCTCCACTGGAATCACGATCATCATGGTCGTCATCGTCTGCTGCCTGAGCAAGTGCTTCCAGAAGGATCTCTTTGCCGCGCTGCACCACCAGCTCGTTGATACGGCGCAGATCCTCGTCAGAAAAACGCTTGCGAAAGTGCACCATCATCGAGGCATCAAACGGTGCCTTAGCTGTGTAGCCCGCAAAGCCGAGAAAGAACTGAATATAGGCGTTCTCTCTGATCTGATGGACTGTCTCTTCGTCGGTAAGCCCTAACTTCTGTTTGATGTAGAGAGCACCAAAGGCCATTCTCACTGATTTGGCTGGAGCGCCAATTGTGGCGCTGAATTGAGGGGCATAGGTTTCTTCCAGCTCATCCCATGGGATCAGCCCCTCCAGTTGAACCCAGCGATTCTCGGGATCAAGTGTGCCGCCAAATGGCAGGTGGAACTCCTTGATTGAGATCTGACCGTTATTGTGCCTCCGGTACATATTGAGCGATCAGGAGTAAAGGCAATCACGGATTGCCTGATTCACGGCTACTTTAGCGGTTTCTCATGCTTGAGACCAGCTGCGGCGCAATGGATCTGGATTTTTCAGGAGACCCCAGGTAGAGAGCATCGATCCTGGCCATGATCCGCAGCGTCGATACACGGACCGGTGTCGGCCGGTAGTACAGCGTGGATCGAGGCAGCCCCAGCAGCGCACACTGCCTGCTGATGCTGAGCTCGGGGTGGTCGTGATCGACCAGCTTGCGCAGTTCACGGGCATCAGAGCAGTTGAGACTTTTTTTTGAGCCACTCCAGCTCCATCTGCAGCCGTCCGATCTGCTGGAACAGCTCCGCCTCCTTGGCCTGCCCCTCCTCCTTGTCCTTGGTCTTCTTGCCTCGGGTGAAGAGCTCGCTGGCACCGTCCAGGAGCTGCCGCTTCCACTGGCTCACCTGGATCGGGTGGATGGCGTGGTCGGCGGCGATCTCCTGGATCGTCTTGCGGCCACTGATCGCCTCCATGGCGACCCTGGCCTTGAACTCGGGGCTGTGGGTGCGGCGCTTGCTCATCGGTGGGAGCCCCTTTCAGGGGCGGTACCCCGCCTCAGAGGTTAACGATGGGGCCTGTCCAGAAAAGCCAGACCACCTCATCCCTTAGGCCAAAGGTTTGATATGTCTATGCTATTTTTGCCTGCAAGCAAGGGATTGGCTACGAATTCGCAATCATTTCGCAGAATACAAAGTGACTGCCCTCTGCCTGCATTGCCATACAAGGCGTTAAAAGTTCTCGGCATTGCAAGACGAGGGTCTTCCATGTCCAAGGATAAACCAATATCATGGTCTATCTTGATCGTAAGATTCCGAGCATCTAGGCTCCGTAAATAGTGTTGAGTCGTGGCCTCTCTGGCAAATATCGTAAGATCCCCTTCATAGAGCTGAAGGACGCTGTCGACACCAAAGCAGCTATGAGGGAGCACACACAAACCCGCCTTTTGCCTTGACAAGCTTGCCAGCACCTTGGCGGCATCGGCATAGAAAGGAACGAGATTACCGCCGCCACTATAAATATAGTAATTACTCGGCTTATGCTGCATACCGCTCCTTGCAAGCGTGCATCGAATCCTGCGCTTCTCAAGTTGCTGTATTGTTGCGCATGCAATGACTGCGTCTCCAGAGTTTCCTGGATTCGGGAAGAAAATCAGGTCATACCCTTGGTCCTGTTTTGTCTTGATAAATTCAAAACAGTCTTCAATCTCTGATCTGTCTCTTGGCACCCCTTTGCTTTCATATAATTTACTCTTTGGCAGCTTACCACGATACCAGTCAATCCGAATACTCCTTGTCTGTGGGCTGTTGGCTTTCCGGCAAGCGCCGCTCCCAGCCTCTCAGATTCAGCTCAAGCCTTGACTACAGCTCCTGTGACGCAGGTGACCAGAATCATTACATAGAATTCGGGAAAATCTTGACGAGTCGAATCCGGCCTTTTCAGGGCCGCTTGATTGCCCCGCGACCCCCAGTGTCAGCAAAGAAGTCCGCTCGGTTTGACCCGTCCACCTGGGGGCCCAACCGACGACTATGCAACCGCCCTATGACGCCGCTCTGCGGGAAGCCGTCCGCCTGCGGATGAGCCCTCCGAACCTTGAGAGCGTGGCTGAGATCGCCCGCGACACCGGGATCACGGCGCAGACCATCTACAACTGGCGGAGCCAGTGGCAGAAGCAGGGCCAGCTGGTGCCTGCCACGAACCGGCCGCCGGAGCAGTGGAGCGCTGCCGACAAGCTGGCAGCCGTGATCCAGGCCGCAGGACTGAACGGAAGCGAGCTCGGGTCGTTCTGCAGGGAGCGGGGGCTGTACCCCAAGCAGGTTGCCCGTTGGCGCCAGGCCGCCGAGGATGCCAATGGCCCCAGCGCGCCGAGCATGGCTGATCAGCGGGAACTGCAACGCAAGAATCAGGAACTGGTCCGGCGGAATCGCCAGCTGGAGCGTGAATTGCAGAAGAAAGAAAAAGCACTGACAGAAGCGGCGACGTTGTTGATGCTCTCAAAAAAGTTCAACCAGATCTTTCAACCGGACGAGGATCCTTGATTCCGTCTGGCGATCGCGGTGCGATCGTCGCGCTTCTACAGGAAGGCATCAGTCGTGGCCTTTCGGCCAAGGCCATTGCTGATCTTTTCGGCCTGGCGACACGCACGCTGAGGCGATGGGGCTTGATGATTCGGACCCAGGGATTCAGCTGCGATCAACGCAAGGGAGCGTCCAGGCATGTCATGCATCGTTTCAGCGAGGAGGAGCGCCAACAGGTGTTGTCCACTGTCAACGATCCACGCTTTGCCGATCTCACGCCTGGTCAGATCGTGGCGATCCTTGCCGAGGAGGGAGTCTACGTGGGATCGGAGTCAACGATTTACCGCATCATGCGCCAGGAAGGCCTGTTAAATCATCGCGGCAGGAGCCGCCCACCGCGGGAGCCAAGAGAGCCACCCGTGCTGGAGGCAACGGGCATCCATCAAGTGCTGGCCTGGGATATCACCCTGTTGCCGGGGCCTGTGAAGGGTCAATTCTACTACCTTTATATGGTGATGGATGTGTGGAGCCGGCGCATCCTTGGCGTTGAGGTGCACGATCGTGAATGCGGCGAACTGGCCAAGCACTTCTTTGATCGTGTCTGCCGTGATGAAGGGATCAGCTCGGGGTCGACCACGATCCTGCACGCCGATAACGGAGCACCCATGCGCTCCTACACCTTGGCCGCCAAGCTGGCCGAGCTCGGCATCTCCCTGTCATTCTCGCGGCCGCGGGTGAGCAATGACAACGCCTACGTTGAGTCATGGTTCCGAACCATGAAATATCACCAGAGCTATCCAGTGCGTCGTTTCCGGGATCTTCTCTCAGTGCGTGCCTGGGTCGATGGTTTTGTTGACTGGTACAACGCTGAGCATCGTCACAGCGGCATCAAGTATGTGACGCCCAATCAACGTCACTACGGAGAAGCTGACGCGATCTGCAGAGTCCGTCAGCAGACCTATGAGCAGGCGCGTGCGCAACATCCACGCCGCTGGGCCAGGCCACCTCGCGATTGGGCTCAGCCAACAGTCGTGCGGGTCAACCATCCCAGACCGCAGGACACTGTCGCTGCTTGAAGATCAGAAACCCAGGCCCCAGGGGGTTGTGGTTGGACCGCCCGCAAGAGGCGGGCCGGCCTCAGCCTCCGACCGGGGGCCGGCCGCTCAAGCCTGCGCTCCTGATCAACGCGCGATGACGATCAACATCCGATCTCGAAGCCCATGATCCTCCATCCGGAGTAGGCTTTCTGAGGTACTCAGATCAGTACCCTGAGCGGACATCTTTGCTGATAGGCGCCGCGACATGGCTCGATGACGACCTCGCTCCAAGGCGCGTCAACATCTCAGACCAGGGTGAATCTGGCGACCTGATTCGCAGCGGCACACCAGCAGACGCACCAGCACATGCAACTGAATCAGGCCGCCAGATTGCGGAAGCGGGTGAACTGCGGCTCGAACAGCAGCTTCACCGTTCCCACCGGCCCGTTGCGGTGCTTGGTCACAATCACTTCGGTGATGCCACGATCGGGCGTATCGGGGTTGTAGTACTCGTCGCGGTAGATCATCAGCACCAGGTCGGCGTCCTGCTCGATCGAGCCCGATTCCCGCAGGTCGCTGAGCATCGGCCGCTTGTTGGTGCGTGACTCCACCCCACGGCTGAGCTGGGAGAGGGCCACCACCGGCACGTTGAGCTCGCGGGCCATCTGCTTGAGGCCGCGGGTGATACGGGAGAGTTCCTGGACGCGGTTATCGGAACCCGATCCCTCCATCAGCTGGAGGTAGTCGATCACCACAAGACCCAGCTCCTTGCCGCTCTCGGCCATCAAACGGCGGCAGAGGGAACGCATCTCGAGCACGCCGGCATTGGGCTTGTCGTCGATGAAGATCGGCATCTGGCCCAGGGTGTTGATGCCCTGCCCCAAGAGCGGCCACTCCTCCTGCTGCAGGCGGCCGGTGCGCAGACGACCGCTCTCGATGCCCACCTCCATGGCCAGCAGCCGGTAGGTGAGCTGCTCCTTGCTCATCTCCAGCGAGAACACGCACACCGGCAAGTTGTGGAGCTGGGCCACGTTCTTGGCCAGATTCAGGGTGATGGCGGTCTTGCCCATGGCGGGGCGGCCGGCCACGATGATCAGGTCACTGCGCTGCAGCCCCTGGGTCATGGCGTCGAGGTCGTAGAAGTTGACCGGGATACCGGCCACGGCCGTGCCCAGGGAGCGGCTCTCGATCTCGTTGAAGGTGCTGGTGAGGATCTCGGCGGTGGGGGTGAGGCCGGCGCTGGGTTTCTGCTGGCTGATCGCGAAGATCTTCTGCTCAGCCTCATCGAGCACCTGCTCCATCGGCTTGCTCTGTTCGAAGCCGAGCCGGATCACCTCATTTCCCGACTTGATCAGCTGGCGGCGCAGGTACTTGTCCATCACCAGGCGTGCCACCTGGTCGATCGAGGCGGTGGAGAGGGTGCGCTCCACCAGCTCCACCAGCCGTCCGGTGCCGCCCACCTTCTCCAGGTGGCCTGTGTCCGCCAGCCAGGCCGCCATGGCGGTGAGGTCGGTGGGCTTGCCCTGGCTGTGCAGCATCAGGGCGGTGCGGTAGATCTCGCGATGGGCACCCAGGTAGAACGCCTCCGGCTGCACCACGTCGGCGATCCGGCCGATCGCATCGGGATCGAGCAAAATGCCGCCGAGAACGGCTTCCTCGGCCTCCAGGTTCTGGGGTGGCACCGAATCGGGCAGCGCCTCGAAGCTCGCCTCTGCGGCGGCCCGTGCTCGGCGGCGCGGGCCAGGATCGGCCGCATCGCTGGGAATCGGAGGCGCGCTCACCATCGGCGGCAATGGGAGGGTGTGACAGCAGCACCGTAGACGGCCCACACCACAACGCCGTCAAGGCCCGAAGGCCCCGACGGCGTGACGTTGGCGGCAGCCATGGTCGCCGCAGCGATCAGTAGCTGACCACTTCGAGATTGAGCTCGGCGGTGACGTCGTGGTGGAGCTTCACCTGCACCTTGTAGGAGCCGGTGCGATGGATCTCGGGCACCAGGATGTGGCGGCGGTCCACCTCTTTCTTGGTGGCGGCTTCGATGGCCTCGGCCACATCGCCGTTGGTCACCGTGCCGAAGATCACATCGTCGTTGCCGGCCTGCTTCTTGATCGTGAAGCGGCCGATCGTGGCCAGGGCGGTGCGGAAGGCTTCCGCCTCGGCCTTGAGGGCGGCCTGGCGCTCGGCCTCCTTGGCCCGGCGGGCCTCCACCTGACGCATCACCGCGGGGGTCACGGGGATGGCCTTGCCGGTGGGAAGGAGGAAGTTACGGGCGTAGCCGGGGGCCACATCCACGAGATCGCCGTCCTTGCCCAGGCTGAGGACGTCCTCGTTCAGTACGACTTGTACGCGCTTGGCCATGGATTCGAAACCGACGCTCTGACGAAAACCGATTGTTCAACCTACGCCACCGACCGCACCCCGCTCCTGGGCATCCGCCAGGGTGGGGCCGCCGAGGGCCGCCTTGGGCAGCCGCACCTTGGTGGCCAGGCCCAGGACCCGCATCAGGCGGATGTGCTCCCAGGTGAGATCGATCTGACCGGGCTCCAGACCCTGGCGGGC